>CAZDWM010000235.1:0-3509 GCA_964509145.1 uncultured Eubacteriales bacterium
GGCGTGTGGGACACTGACATGGATGTCCGCCCCCGCTGGGAGGACGGAACGCCTGCGCACACGATAAAGAAATTCGCCATGGTCAACCGATACGACCTGTCGAAGGAGTTTCCAATTATAACCCTTCGCAGAACCTATTTGAAATCGACCGTCGACGAGCTTTTGTGGATTTGGCAGAAAAAATCCAACAATATAAAAGACCTCAGCTCGCAGATATGGGACTCATGGGCGGATGAGACGGGCAGCATCGGCAAGGCCTACGGCTATCAATTAGGAGTGAAACACCATTACCCCGAGGGCGAGTTCGACCAGGTGGACAGGGTTCTGTTCGACCTCAAAAACAACCCCGCAAGCCGAAGAATTATGACCAACATCTACAACCACCACGATTTGAGCGAGATGCAGCTCTACCCCTGCGCCTACAGCGTCACCTTCAATGTCGCGGGTAAAAAGCTCAATGCCATTCTAAACCAGCGTTCGCAGGACATGCTTGTCGCCAACAACTGGAACGTGTGCCAATACGCCGTGCTGGTGCATATGCTGGCGCAGGTGTGCAACCTTGAGCCGGGCGAGCTTGTTCACGTCGTCGCCGACGCGCACATCTACGACAGGCATATCCCGCTTGTTGAAAAGCTGCTTGAAGCCGAGCCGTACCCCGCACCGACGTTTGAGCTTGACCGCACAATAGATGATTTTTACAAATTCACAAAAAGCAGTGTCACGCTTCTTGATTACAAATATCATGAGTTTAACGATAAAATACCGATAGCGGTTTAACAAATGTACAATTTACAATGAACAATGTACAATGAATTTATATATGAACTATAATTGTACATTGTACACTGTACATTGTACATTAAATAAAGCTGTGAAAGGAAAAGGATATGAATCTAATTGTTTCCGTCAGCCTTGATTGGGCTATAGGTAATAAAAACGACCTGCTTTTCCATGTTTCGGAGGATATGAATTATTTTAAGGCAAAGACGACCGGCAATGTTGTTGTCATGGGTCAAAACACCTTTTTTTCTCTGCCCGGTCAAAAACCTCTCAAGGACAGGGTAAATATCATTCTGTCCGATAATGCTTTGCTTTCCGTTGACGGAGCAACGGTTGTTCACTCTTTGTCTGAGCTTTCGGACACGCTGAAAGCATACGACACCGATTCGGTGTATATCATCGGCGGCGCGATGTTTTATGAAACGATGCTCCCCTACTGTAAGAACGCCTATATCACCCAGTTTTACACCTCAAGAAAAGCCGACAGGTATTTCCCCTGTCTCGCCGAAAACCCCGAATGGACACTTGCCGAGCGTTCCGATACGCACGACGCCGACGGATTGAAGTTCACGTTTGACAAATATGTCCACTCTCCTGAAAAAACAAAAATATTTTGAAAAGTACTTGACATTTAAAAGGAACTGTGATATATTGCATTAAACCGTTGAAGAAGAGTAAGTAAGCGTTGCAGATGACGGCAAAGAGAGTCGCAGGCGGTGTGATTGCGGCACGTTAAACAAGGCTGAATGGGCTTCCGAGGGCAAGCAGAAATTTAAGTATGCAAGCCGGAGAATGGCACTCCGTTAAGAAATGTCGGCATATGTCAGTATGCGCTAAGTGGATGCGAAAGCATCAAGCAGGGTGGCACCGCAGGAGTATATCGCTCCTGTCCCGGCAGAAATGTAGGGACAGGGGCGTTTTTTTGTCCCCTTTCCCAAATTATGAAAGGAGCAATTACCATGTCAACCAAAGAAATCCCGTACAAAATCTATCTCGATGAATCCGAGATGCCCAAGCAATGGCTGAACATCCGCCCGTTTATGAAAAACAAGCCCGCGCCGCTGCTCAACCCAGGAACGCTCCAGCCGATGAAGCTTGAAGAACTGAGCGTCGTATTCTGTGAGGAGCTTGCCAAGCAGGAGCTTGACAACACCACACCTTATATCGATATTCCCGAGGAAATCCTCAGCTTTTACAAGATGTACCGTCCGTCGCCGCTTGTCCGCGCCTACTGCCTTGAGGAAAAGCTCGGCACCCCGGCAAAAATCTACTACAAGTTTGAGGGCAACAACACCTCCGGCAGCCACAAGCTTAATTCCGCTATCGCACAGGCTTACTACGCGAAAAAGCAGGGTCTTAAGGGTGTCACAACCGAAACGGGCGCGGGTCAGTGGGGCACAGCGCTTTCCATGGCGTGCGCGTACCTCGGCCTAGACTGCAAGGTCTATATGGTCAAGGTGTCCTATGAACAAAAGCCGTTCCGCCGCGAGGTTATGCGCACCTACGGCGCGGCCGTCACCCCCTCTCCGTCAAACACAACAAACATCGGCAAAAAGATACTTGCCGAGCACCCCGGCACAACGGGCAGTTTAGGCTGCGCCATCTCCGAGGCGGTTGAGGTCGCCGTCGGCAGCGAGGGTTACCGTTACGTTCTCGGCAGCGTGCTTTCGCAGGTACTGCTGCACCAGTCGGTTATCGGTCTTGAAACCAAGGCGGCGCTCGACAAATACGACATTACGCCCGACATCATCATCGGCTGCGCCGGCGGCGGTTCAAACCTCGGCGGACTCATCGCTCCGTTCATGCGTGATAAACTTGAGGGTAAGGCCGACTACAGAATCATTGCCGTAGAACCGGCGTCATGCCCCAGCTTTACGCGTGGTAAGTATGTTTACGACTTCTGCGACACCGGCATGGTCACGCCGCTAGCAAAGATGTACACACTCGGTTCGGGCTTCATTCCCGCGCCCAACCACGCCGGCGGACTGCGCTATCACGGCATGAGCTCCGTACTTTCCCAGCTTTATGACGATAAGCTTATGGAAGCAACCTCGGTCACACAGCTGGAAGTTTTCCAAGCTGCCGAGGATTTCGCGCGCGTCGAGGGCATTCTACCCGCGCCCGAAAGCGCACACGCGATTAAAGTGGCTGTCGACGAGGCACTGCGATGCAAGGAAACAGGCGAAGAAAAGACAATCGTCTTCGGTCTTACAGGCACCGGTTATTTTGATATGGTAGCCTACGAAAAGTTCCATGACGGTAAGATGAGTGACTACATCCCCACCGACGCCGAACTCCAGCAGGGTTTTGACGGTCTTCCGAAAGTTAATCTGTAATCTTAAACCCGTTAACACTCCGGCGCGGCTAAAAGCCGCGCCGGTTTATTTTCTTTACCCACTAAATGTTGTGTCATATAAGCTGTCTCTCGGTCATATTGTACAATTTTTATAAAGCCTGTTGTTTAAAATCAGTATGACGCAGAAGGAAAAAATCATTGATTTTACCCCGTTTATTTGATATGCTATATGTTGGTATGATTACAAGCGTTTGAAGGGATGGTATTATTTATGAAGCAGTTCATGTCGGACGACTTCCTTCTTGACAACGAGCCCGCGAAACGTCTATTTAAAGCGGCGTTAAAAATGCCGATTTTCGACTGGCACTGTCACCTGTCTCCCAAGGAAATCTACGAGAATAAGCAACCCGCGGACATAGCGCAGTTATGGCTC
>CAZDWM010000236.1:0-3500 GCA_964509145.1 uncultured Eubacteriales bacterium
CGACGAACAGAAAAAAAACAAAATAGTAAAAGTAATTATTAGTATAGTTAAACCGTCCGTAACAGATACAGGAGAGCATAAAGAGAAAAAAGCTGCAGCTCCACATAACGTCCCAGACGCTATGGGCGAAGTTGATTTTCAGCAAGCCGTTTTTATACTCAACCATGATGATCTGTTCCTCACGCGGAGTTCAACCGCCACTTATCTCGGCGGAAAACTTTTTATAGTTGTTGTCCGCACTGAACTTTTCCTCCCAATGTTTACGCGTGTTGAGACGATAATCGATATATTCCATAATAGGCATAAAAGCAAAACGTCTAATTTCGTCGGCCAGTGAAGCATAGGAAAAGTCGGCTGGAATCAGGGTGCCCGTTAAGCCGTCACAAACAATTTCACGCGTTCCGCCGACATCCGTCGCAACTGCAGGTATCCCGAAAGAGGCGGCTTCCATGATTGAGACGGGCAATCCCTCGGAGCTGCTGACGTTGATAAAAAGACTGAACGGCCGGCTTTGATAAAGTTCTAAAACGCTTTTATTTGAACGTTCGCCTTCAAACGAAACCGACATGAAGTCTTTAAGCTTTTCTGCCCTTTTTTCAAGCTTAGTTAAACCGGCACCGCCGCCGATGTGTGTCCATAACAGCTTAAGACCGCTGCTTTTTAGCAATAACAGCGTATCGACAAGCCTTTCGAGCCTTTTAAGTGGAACAACGCGTGAACAGGTTACGATTCGAAAAACGCCGTCGTCCGGCACGGGACCTAAACCACGATCGGGTGTACCCAAATATGAGACAGCAATCTTTTCTCGCCACGCCGGATAGTTGCCGCTCAAATAGTTTTTACCGTGCTCCGAACAGACATACAGCCTGTATACTGCGGAAAATAAAAAATTTCTGTCTGGAAGATAGTTTAAAGTGTTGGCATAGCTGTAGACATCGTAGCCGTGACCTCTTGAAACAAGGAGGGTGTTATCGCAGCTTTTTTTAAGATGTTGCTGTAACAGTGCGCCAGTCATTGCCGTGACGAAGAACCAGTAGCTGAAAATTACTATTTTATCAAACGCGGAAAAGTCAATATTTTCAGAAACACGCAGAATTTCACCGATATGACGGATGGAACGGGCTTCGAAATATCTGCGGAATAGCTTCTTTGTAAGCGAACCGGAAGTTTCGTCTCTGTCGGAGGTGTTTTCGTCCGCTATGCGCGAACGGAATGTAGCCGCTCGTAATATATCGTTAAGACGTGAAAACCGCTTGTCGGGTGGTGAAACATTGAAGCATTCAACACCCGGTGGCAGCTGTCGGGTTGCATTCCCGCCTGCGTCAAGCGCGAAAACATAGACTTTATCAAAGAAATCCGTATGATACGGAAGCTCGCTTTCAATAAACGGCTCAACCGTACCATACGGAAAACCGGCTGTGATAAAAATCAGACACTTCTTCACTTCCGTGCAAGTCCCTCCGCCATGTTGTTCAAAACAAGCGTGCTTTCAACTTCGACCGCTTCCGTCTCGACGTCCTTGTTAGCCTTTAAACGGTTTCCAAACAGGTTTTTTGCTTCCCGAGCTAAAAACGTCGGTGAAACACGCAATGCTTTGACACCGTATTTTATGTAGTCAAACGGCTTGCCGCTGCGTTTTGCCGTGACCGATAAAACGGCGTAATGGCGGAAGGCGAGATAACGCCTTTCCTCGTCGTTTAGCATATAGGACTTTGTCTGCTTGAGTTCGTACAGGCGGTTTTCGCCGTTTATCTTGTTTTTGCCGACAGAAATGCGCTCTCCGTCGTGCAGATACTGAATGATGTAGGAGACCGGCAGATAACCTATGTTGGTGTCGAACTCAATCATGCGCCACATCAGCATAAAATCCTGACCCATGGGGACGTCGGAGAAACCGCCCGCCGCGAGAAGAACCGAACGCTTAACCATAAAGGTCGACGTCGGACCCAGAGAGTGAAGAATGTGCTGGCGCATCAGCTCTTCGTTTGAGCAATCGGTAATGTAGGTGTGGCGGCGGTATTCGAACAGCTTCTCGTTGTTGTCGTAAAGGTAAACATCCGTGAACGACATTTCAAGCTCGTTTTCAAGCATAAAGCGAAGCTGAACCTCAACCTTTTGCGGAAGATATTTATCGTCGTCGTCAAGAAATGTGATATAGCTGCCCGTGGAATTTTCAATACCGCGGTTTCTTGCCGGGCCGCCGCCGAGCGGACGCTCGTTTTGAATGTATACCACGCGACGGTTATTTTTATATGGGCGCATGGCACAGACCGTATGCCTGCGGTCGTCGCTTTCCGGCGCGTTGTCGTCGACGACGACAACCTCAACATTGCTATAGGTTTGTGCAAGAACCGAATCAATTGCCCTGCTTAGAAAATGGGGGCGTTTGTGCGTCGGAATAATTACACTGACCTTTTCAATCAAAGTAAACCTCTCCTGACTTCCGATGTCTGATAAATCAAGTCATTTTATCATATTTTTTATTATTTGTATACAACCAAACAACAAAAATAACGAAAAACGCGTATCAAATGCTGGAGCCGTTGCCTGTTTCTTCATCAACATCGCCCGACTTACTTGCGGAGCTGTCCGGCGCGGAATCCGAAGACGTTCCGATAACTGTTTCAGGAGTACACCCAACGTCAGCGGCGTCTGTTTCGCCGGATGTCGTTTCGTCGCCGTCAAACACCTCAAAAGTGCAGTCATCCGGGAAGCTTTCGGGAACATTACCGACAAAATCCTCCTCGGCGGCTCTTTCCAACTCAAGCTTCTTTTTACGGCGAAGCGTACTGAGGATGAGATAAACGGCAATTAATAAAACCGTTGTGCCGGAAACGGCGCAGCCGAATTTAAAGCCAATGGGTGAGTAGTCCATGGTGATGGTGTGCGTGCCGGGGGTGATGTTGAGAGCAAGAAGCGCGTCGGCCAGCTTAATATAATTGTCTCGGCTTAAGCGCACGCCGTCGATATAAATCTTCCAGCCGTCATCATAGGGAATGGATGTGTAAAGAATGCTGTTGTTCGATATCTTGAAAGTGCCTTCAATATGTGTGTCCTCAAATTTATTGACCTCAAGCTGTCCCTGTTGTAAAATCCTGTATCCGGCCTTGAAGGCATCCATGTCAATGCTGCAAGCATAGATGTTGACGCTTCCGGAATTGCTCTCGTCGTTGAGCGGAACGTTCACTACAACGTCCTCTCCAGCCTTGCAGACACCGAGGTCGAGGATGTAGGCCTCGTCAATATCCTGAGTTCTGTCGAAATCCGTGTGAGATACACTGATGGAGTCGACGCTGCGGGACTTGACGTAAATGTAGCAATTCTGTGTCTCAATCGGTGTAAAGGTAAAGGTTACGCTGCCGTCGTTTGAGTCGTTTTCCTTGATGAACGACAGAATGCCTGTGTCAAGCCCGGCATAAAACTCCTGAATGTTGTCGTAATAGACATCAACAAGATCCATTTTGTTAAAAACGTCGCTGATGCCGGTCGCTTTATGGAAA
>CAZDWM010000237.1:0-3454 GCA_964509145.1 uncultured Eubacteriales bacterium
ATGCTGCGCCAACTGCGCTAAAATCATCGAACGCGAGGTCGGCGAGCTTGCGGGCGTTAATTTATCAAAGGTAGATTTTCCACTAAAGGTGTTGACCATTGATGTAGAAAGCACCGAGACACTCCTGTCACTTGCCGGACAGATTGAATCTATCGCGAGAAAGTACGATTCCGAAATCGTTATACAAAAAAAAGAGCCCGGTAAAAAGACAATTTACCTTTTGGGGCTCGACTGCGCCGACTGCGCGCGAAAAATTGAGGACGCAGTTAAAAAGCTCGACGGAGTTAAAACGGTCGGTGTAGACTTCACCACACAGCGGCTGACGATTGAGACGATCGACATAGACGACCTGCCCGCCGTTCTGCGGGCGACCGCCGAAACGGTGCTTTCCATCGAACCTGATGTGAAGATATCCTACGTCGAAAGAGCGACAGAAAACGACAAAAAAAACGACTTAAAGGAACGGTTATCACTTGCCGGTTTGATATCCGGAGCCGTTTTGTTCGCTGTCGGGCTTATATTCAGCTTCCCCGCGCCCGTCGAATTTTCGCTGTTTCTCGCCGCTTACCTGCTGTCCGGATATCATGTTTTGTCCGTCGCGATTAGGAACATCGCTAAAGGACGGGTGTTAGACGAAAACTTTTTAATGGGCATTGCCACTGTCGGCGCGTTTGCCATCGGCGAATTCCCCGAGGGAGCGGCCGTGATGCTTTTTTTCAGGCTCGGCGAGTTGCTTGAACATATCGCCGTCAACCGTTCACGCAAATCAATCTCGTCATTGATGGATATCCGTCCCGATTATGCCAACCTTAAAATCGACGGCGAGGTGCGCAGGGTTTCGCCGGAGGAGGTCGGAATCGGCGACCATATTATCATCAAGCCCGGCGAAAAAATCCCCCTCGACGGCAAGGTCGTCGAAGGAATATCGTCGCTTGACACGTCGGCACTCACGGGAGAATCGCTGCCGCGCGACGTTAAAGCAGGCGATGATTTGCTTTCCGGCTCGGTCAATAAAAGCGGTTTGCTGACCGTCAGCGTGACAAAGGGCTTCGGTGATTCGACCGTTTCCAAAATACTGGATTTAGTGCGCAACGCCGCCGGGCGGAAGGCCCCCACCGAAAGCTTTATCACGAAATTTGCCCGCTATTATACGCCTGTTGTCGTTTTATCCGCACTCGCGTTGGCGGTCGTCCCTCCCCTGCTCCTGACCGGCGCTTCGTTCGCCGACTGGTTAAACCGAGGTCTGGTTTTTCTGGTGGTCTCCTGCCCGTGCGCGCTGGTGGTGTCTATTCCGCTGGGCTTTTTCGGCGGCATCGGCGGCGCGTCAAAAAACGGCATCCTCGTCAAGGGCGGCAATTTCCTTGAAGCGCTCAACCATATTGACACGGTCGTGTTCGACAAGACGGGCACTCTTACAAAGGGTCGCTTCAAAGTAACCGAAATCAAGGCGGGTAACGGCTTTTCACGCGAGGATGTTTTGTCGTTCGCCGCCCACGCTGAAAGCTTTTCGAGCCATCCCATTGCCGTCTCAGTCCGAGAAGCCTACGGAAGGGATATCGACATAACGCACATTGCCGACTATGAGGAGCTTTCGGGGCGCGGTATTCGTTTAAGCATAGACAGTAAAACCGTACTCGCAGGCAACGAAAAGCTCATGGCATCCGAAAACATCGAATGGCATAAAGAAAACGCGGCCGGAACCGTTGTGTATGTCGCGGTCGACGGCGTCTACGCCGGCTGCCTCGTCATCGCTGACGAGATGAAGCCGGACAGTGCGGAGACCGTCCGGCGGCTCAAGGACGGGGGTGTTCGCAAAACGATTATGCTCACTGGCGACAGTAAGGCTGTCGGTGAATGTGTCGGTCAGGCTCTTTCGATTGACGAGGTTTACTGCGAGCTGCTCCCGCAGCAAAAGGTTGAGGAGGTCGAACGCCTGTCTAAAAAAATTTCAAGAGGCGGAAAGCTCGTGTTTGTGGGTGACGGAATCAACGACGCACCTGTTTTGGCACGCGCCGATGTGGGCGTCGCGATGGGTGCTTTAGGCTCCGACGCCGCTATAGAGGCCGCGGATGTAGTGCTGATGACCGACGAACCTTCAAAGCTGGCGGACGCTGTCGACATCGCGAAAAGGACACGCAGAATTGTCCGGCAAAACATCGTTTTCGCGCTGGGCATCAAGGCCGTGCTCCTGACGCTGGGTGCGTTCGGTATAGCCACAATGTGGGCGGCTGTTTTCGGCGATGTGGGCGTTACGGTCATTGCCGTGCTCAACGCCGCGAGAACAATGCACACCGTTAAAAAATTGCAGAGCAGCAATGCTTGCCTTAAATAAAAAGCATCGTGCATGCTAAAAGATTTTGCGCGGCGAAATAGGTGACGATGTTTACGGCGGCGTTGCGGCGCGTCTCGTTTTTGTTGAGGAACACCTTTACGGTGAGGATAAAATCGGACACAAGAAACAGTGTCACCCCGGTAATTAGCATCGCGCAGACGACAGTGCCATTCGGATAGCTGGCAGAAGCCAACCGCAAACCCAGCGCCCCGGCCTTGACAAACATCAGCACAAGCACCGCGGCGTATACGATAACTGGTAAAAACGCTTTGCCGAACCGTTTTTTGTTAACCAGCGCAAAGGCGATAAACGCCGCTGTAAGCACCGAAAAGACAACGGCTTCGGCATAGTTGAAGAATCCCGAGCCGGGATAGTATTCGACGACGGTCTTAAAGTAGGCCGAGATGTAATAGACATGTCCTATCAGAAAGCTTAGCAGACCGGTTAATAAGCACAGCGGCTTGTTGCTGACATGCAGAAAAAAGTCGCCGACCCATCCGAACAACAGTCCGGTCAGCATCAGCTTGGCATAACCGCTCAAGCCTCCGGCGATGACAACGGACAAGACGCCCGCGCAGATAAACATTGTTGAGCATATCATTTTTAGTGTCAGCGATTTTCTGTTGCGTTCAGGCCACATTGCCTTGATGTAGAGCGGAACCAGAACGATTTCAAGCGCAAGCACGAGAATGAGCAAAAGCTTATACCGCAGCATCGTACACCTCCGTCAAGCTTTATTGGCGGAGCCGTCGCCGCACACTCCGCGCACCTCTATTTTTGTGTGTTTGGCATTCATTGTATATTCTCACAACGCGGTTGTCAAGGTCAGAAACGCGCGAAAAACCTATCTTTTAAGTAAATTTTTACGTTTGTCACGCTTGATTTTTTGTAAGGATTATAGTATAATCATCCCAGTGTCAGAAATCGGAAATTGTATGAGTTGATTGTTGTCAGTCGGAACAACGGCTGCGGTTTTTTCATACTGGGAAGCCAACAGACATAAAACGCTTTATCCACGGAGGAAACAGCATGATTAAAACAGAACAGGATTTCATCATCAAGCAATACTGCGATATCGTCGGTGCGGTGCTTCGCCACCCCGCCGTTTTGGAAATGCGGACA
>CAZDWM010000238.1:0-3452 GCA_964509145.1 uncultured Eubacteriales bacterium
CGGGCTTATCATTGACCTCAACGCCGTACCGAGAAAATATGACGGGCTTGACGGTACGGAGCTTGCCATCAGTGAATCACAGGAGCGTATGGCGGTCGTCGTCGCTCCCGAGGATGTCGAGCGCTTCAAGGCGCTTGCCGACATCGAAAATCTTGAAGCTACGGTTGTTGCCGTCGTCCGCGACGAGCCGCGGCTTGTGATGAACTGGAATGGTAAGGAAATTGTTAACATCTCGCGTGAGTTCCTCAACTCAAACGGCGCTGAAAAGCATATCGATGTCGCTCCCACCGCACCTGCCGCTTATGACAAAGCAGTTTCGGGCGAATTCGACAAGCTATATTTATCGCTTGCGTCAGACCTCAACGTCTGCTCAAAGCGTGGTCTGTCCGAGCGTTTCGACTCGACCATCGGCGCGGGCACTGTTTTAATGCCATTCGGCGGCAAATACCAGCTCACACCCACGCAGGCGATGGTTTATAAAATTTCCGTTCAGGAGAAGCACACCGACACCTGCTCGCTCATGGCGTGGGGTTACAACCCGTTCATTGCCGAAAAAAGCCCCTACCACGGCGCTTATCTCGCCGTCGTAGAGTCCGTTTCAAAGCTCATCACGGCGGGTGCGGATTTTAAAGACGTTTATCTCACCTTCCAAGAGTATTTCGAGAAACCTATGAAGGACGGCAAGCGCTGGGGTAAGCCTCTCGCGGCATTGCTCGGTGCGTTTAAAGCGCAGCTTGACCTTCAGATTGCCGCCATAGGCGGTAAGGACTCAATGAGCGGCTCCTTTGAGCACATCGATGTGCCGCCCACGCTCGTCTCCTTCGCCGTCACAACCGACAGCGTCGACAACATCATTTCGCCAGAATTCAAGTCGGCTGGACATCAGGTCGTGCTTATCAAGCCAGACTACGACGAAAACGGTCTGCCGGTTACGGCGTCGCTTGTTGACTGCTTCTCAACTGTTACATCGTTAATCCGTTCCGGCAAAGTCGCGGCCGCATATACGCCAACCTACGGCGGCATTGCCGAAGCGGTGATGAAGATGGCGTTCGGAAATAAAATCGGCTTTAGCTACTCTGATAAGTTAACCTTAGACGATATATTCGGCTACAATTACGGCGCGTTCCTGCTTGAATTGGCTGACGGCGGCGAAATCGGGACAATAATCGGCACGACAACCGATAAAAACGCAATCTCACTTGGCGGCGAAAGCGTCTCACTTTCGTCCCTTCTTGAAGCCTACGAAAACAAGCTTGAGAGTGTTTACACCTGCAACATCAAGACGGTCGACACGCCCGTTAAAAACTTCACATATAAAGCGACAAATTATCCGTCGCCCGCGATAAAGGTTGCAAAGCCGCACGTCCTCATACCCGTCTTCCCCGGTACCAACTGCGAGTTCGACACCGCAAAGGCGCTTAAAACAGCCGGTGCGGAGCCGGAAATATTCGTCATCAACAACCTAACCTCAAAGGGCATCGCGCAGTCGGTTGAGCAATTTTCAAAGCGGCTTTCGCAGTCGCAGATTGTGTTCATTCCCGGCGGCTTTTCAGGCGGCGACGAGCCGGATGGCTCTGGTAAATTTATCACCGCGTTTTTCCGCAACGCGCAAATCAAGGACGGTGTTTCCAACCTGCTTGAAAACCGTGACGGTCTTATATGCGGCGTGTGCAACGGCTTCCAGGCACTCATAAAGCTCGGCCTTGTCCCGTTCGGCAAAATTATCGACACCGACGAGAGCTGCCCGACGCTGACCTATAACCGCATAAGCCGCCACCAGTCGCGCCTTGTCCGCACAAGGATTGCGTCAAACAAGTCCCCATGGCTGATGAACACGCAGGAGGGCGATATCTACACCGTTCCGATTTCTCACGGTGAGGGTCGTTTCCTCGCCGACGAAGCTCTTGTTTTAAAGCTTGCCGAAAACGGACAGATTGCCACACAGTATGTCGACCTTGACGGCAACGCCACAAACGATATCCGATTCAATCCCAACGGTTCAACCTACGCAATTGAAGGCATCACCTCACCCGACGGCAGGATTTTCGGCAAGATGGGTCACTCCGAGCGCTACGATGACGGGCTTTATAAAAACGTCGAGGGCATATACGAAATGGGTATGTTCCGCTCGGCGGTCGAGTATTTCAAATAAGTTGACATTGCGACAAATTATGCTATAATCTTTGGGTATAGTTTAAAAATTGATACGGGAGTGAATTAAATGCCACTGGTCACCACAAAAAAAATGTTTGAAGACGCCTACAAGGGCGGCTATGCCATAGGCGCTTTCAACGTCAACAACATGGAAATCATTCAGGGCATCGTCAGCGCCGCGATGAAGCTCAAAGCCCCTCTGATTCTTCAGGTCTCAAAAGGCGCACGCGCCTACGCAAACCATACATACTTAACAAAGCTCGTCGAAGCGGCCGTCCTTGAGTCCGGTCTGCCGATAGCGCTTCACCTCGACCACGGTCCCGATTTTGAAACCTGCAAAAGCTGCATCGACGGCGGATTTTCGTCCGTCATGATCGACGGCTCGGCACATTCATATGAGGGAAACATTGAGGTTACTAAGAAGGTCGTCGAATATGCCCACGCCCACGGCGTCACCGTTGAGGGCGAGCTTGGCAAGCTTGCCGGCGTCGAGGACGACGTTCAGGTCAGCGCCGAGGACGCGCTGTTCACCAATCCCGATGAGGTTGAGGATTTTGTCACACGAACAGGCGTCGATTCGCTCGCCATCGCTATCGGCACAAGCCACGGCGCCTATAAATTTAAACCCGGACAGAACCCGAAGCTTCGCCTTGATATCCTTGAGGAGGTCGGCAGGCGGCTTCCCGGCTTCCCCATTGTGCTCCACGGCGCAAGCTCGGTTCCTCAGGATTTTGTCGCGCTTGTCAATCAGTACGGCGGCAAGATGCCCGACGCCATCGGTATTCCCGAGTCCGAGCTTAAAAAGGCGGCTGCAATGGCTGTCTGCAAAATCAACATCGACTCCGACCTTCGTCTTGCCATGACGGCGGCCGTCCGCAAGCACCTTGCCGATAACCCCGGCGATTTCGACCCGAGGCAATACCTCGCCCCCGCCCGCACCGCCATTGAGGGCATGGTTGCCCATAAGATTGAGAACGTTCTCGGCTGCGCAGGCAAGGCGTAATTTTATATAAGAGAGACATTTTATGTCCAATGTCTTTTATCAAAAAAGTAATATATTAAAAGAACAGCGCGCCGGAATGCTCGGTCAGTCCGGCGCGGTTGTTTGGTTTACGGGGCTTTCCGGCTCCGGCAAGTCCACTGTCGCCTGTCTGTCCGAAAAAATGCTTTTGGAGGACGGGCGGTATTCTTTTATCCTCGACGGCGACAACCTGCGTCTGGGGCTTAATTCAGACCTCGGCTTCTCCGACGGCGACCGCCGCGAATTCGACGCCCACCTGTCGCTGCGCCGGCTGCCG
>CAZDWM010000239.1:0-3442 GCA_964509145.1 uncultured Eubacteriales bacterium
AATCGTCTGGGCTTCAATCGCCGCCATAATGCCCATCGCCATCGCAACCATCCCCGAGTCTACGGCGCATATGTACCAGCTTGACATCTATGTCAACGCCGCGGCAAAGGCGAAGGGCGCTAAAAAGTATAACCTCATTGAAAACCTGCACCGCAACCTTATCGGCGACGGTATCGGCGATATGATTACCGGTCTCATCGGCGGCCCCGCCGGCACAAACTACGGTGAGAACATCAGCACGATGGCCATCACCAAAGTTTTCTCCGTCCCTGTTTTAATTGTCGCGGCCATCTTCGCCATGTTCGTCTCCTGCTTCACGCCGCTCATTCAGGTCATCTACGGCATCCCGCTGGCTGTCATCGGCGGTCTTGAAATCTACCTGTTCGGCGCCATCGCCGCGCAGGGCATCGCGATTCTTATCGACAAAAAAGCGGACATGTTCTCGTCGGCCAACATCGCCGTCATTGCCTCCATCATGGTCATCGGCGTCGGCGGCCAGTATGTCTACGGCGGCAACATCCCATTCTTCGGCGTCAATGTCCCCTGCATAGCGGGTGCGGCTATCTTCGGTATCATTCTTAATTTGATTCTTAGCATCGGGTCAAAAAAAGAAAAGAAGAAAGACTAATCTTTCCACCACTTTTACAAAATCAAATATAAATATGACCGTCTGAAAGCCGCTTGGTTTTTAGACGGTTTTTTAACGCTTAAAACGTTTGGATATTATTAACATAAATATTAAACCAATGTTATACATTTTATGTTGACTTTCCATATCTTTGATGATATGATAATTTTATATCGGTATCATTGTAACGATACGATATTCAACGTCGCTTTTCATCAGCAAGGTTTCTCCCCCGCGGGTTCAAAAAAAATGAAAGGACAGTGTTCAATTAATGAAAGCAGCTGAAAATCAGCCAAGCGGCAATCCAACGGTACTCACGGACTTTAAAGAGATCAACGATTTCATCGACGCCTACTACGCCGGCAGACGCGACTGTCTTATCAACATTTTACATACCGCTCAGAGCATCTACGGCTATCTTCCCGCCGAGCTCCAGAGGTTTATCGCCGATAAGCTGGACGTTCCCGTCTCCGAGGTATCGGGCGTTGTTTCCTTTTATTCGTTTTTCTCGATGAAACAGCGCGGTAAACACACAATCCGTATTTGCCTCGGCACGGCGTGCTATGTCCGCGGCGGTCAAAAGCTTGTCAACCATCTCAGAAAAAAGCTCAGTATAGAAATCGGCGACACAACGCCGGACGGCCTCTTTACCTTTGAAATCGCGCGTTGCATCGGCGCGTGCGGTCTGTCGCCCGCCATGATGATCGACGATGATGTCTATAAACAGGTCACACCCGCCAAGCTCGACTCCATTTTGGCGCTTTACACCGAAAAGGAAGGGGTTGCGACGGCATGATTAAAAGCATTGATAATTTAAAGGCTATCAAGGATGCTTACTTAGATAAGATGGGTGCCTATAAGCATATCGCACTTGTCTGCTACGGCACCGGCTGCGTCTCCGCCAACTGTAAGTCTGTACGCGACGCGCTTGTGGACGAGCTTGAAAAGACGGGACTGTTAAACGACGTCGCCGTTATTGAGCGCGGTTGCATGGGTACCTGCGCTGTCGGTCCCGTCGTATATGTGCTTCCAGACGAAACCTACTACACCGAAATGACAGCGGATAAAATCCGTGAGGTTGTTCAAGAGCATTTTATCGGCGGCATCCCCGCCGAACGTTATACATTTTACGATACTATTCAGCGCAGGCGAATCAGTAACATCAGGGAAGTCGCGTTCTTTAAGGAGCAGGTTCGTATCGCGCTGCGCAACTGCGGCATGATTGACGTCAACTGTATCGACAGCTACATCGCTAAGGACGGCTATTTAGCTATCGCAAGTGCTTTACTGAAGGGCGACCGGCTTGCCGTTATCAATGAGCTGAAAAAATCCGGTCTGCGCGGGCGCGGCGGCGGCGGCTTCCCGACAGGGTATAAGTGGGAAGCCGGCTACAGAGCACCCGAGGGTCAGAAATACATCATATGTAACGCGGACGAGGGCGACCCCGGCGCGTTTATGGATCGTTCCGTATTTGAAGGCGACCCTCATACCGTTATTGAGGGCATGATGCTCGGCGGCTACGCCATCGGCGCCGATAAGGGCGTTGTCTATATCCGCGCAGAATATCCAATTGCCGTACGTCGTCTGACAGCGGCGCTTGAAACGGCGCGCGAAAACGGTCTGTTGGGTGAGAACATATTAAACAGCGGCTTCAACTTTGATATTGAAATCCGAATCGGCGCGGGCGCGTTCGTCTGCGGCGAGGAAACAGCGCTCATGTCCTCCGTCGAAGGACAACGCGGCGAGCCTCGCCAAAAGCCCCCCTTCCCGTTCGAGAAGGGGCTTTACGGCTGCCCGACCATAATCAACAATGTCGAGACCTTCGCAAACGTCCCGCCGATCATTCTTAACGGCTCCGACTGGTTCCGCCAGTTCGGCACAGAAGACAGCCCCGGCACAAAGGTGTTCGCGCTGACGGGCAACATCGTCAACAGCGGTCTTGTCGAGGTACCCATGGGTATGCCTGTCGCCAATGTTGTCTTCAACATCGGCGGCGGAATTCCGAACGGTAAAAAATTCAAGTCCGCCCAAACAGGCGGTCCCTCCGGCGGCTGCATCACGGCAGAAAACCTCAACACCCCTCTTGATTACGATGCCTTAATCAGCATCGGCACAATGATCGGCTCCGGCGGTCTTATCATCATGGATGAGGACACCTGTATGGTCGACACCGCGCGCTTCTACCTTGAGTTCATACAGGAGGAGTCATGCGGAAAATGCACCGCCTGCCGCATCGGCACAAAGCGGATGCTCGAAATCCTCGAGAATATCACCCGCGGCAAGGGCAAGCCCAGCGACATAAATAAGCTTATTGAGTTAGGTGAAACCATTAAAAAAACCGCCATGTGCGGTCTTGGTCAAACAGCTCCCAATCCTGTTTTGAGCACAATTAAATATTTCCGTAACGAATACGAGGAGCATATCTATAAGGGTTACTGCCGCGCGGGCGTCTGCTCCGACCTGTTCATTTCGCCGTGCGAAAACGCCTGCCCGGCTAATGTCAATATTCCAGGCTATCTCGCGCTCATCGCTGCCGGACGGTTTATCGATGCCTACGAGCTTATCCGTCAGGAAAATCCTATGCCCTCCATCTGCGGGCGTGTCTGTACACACCCGTGTGAAAAGAAATGCCGCCGCGGCACCGTCGACGATCCGCTTGACATCTGCAAGCTTAAAAGGTTTGTTTCGGACTACGCGTTTAAAAACAAAGACAAATATTCCGAAGAAATCATCTTCCCGAAGAACGGTAAATACGTTTCCGTCATCGGTGCCGGTGCATCCGGTTTAACCTGCGCCTATTACCTTGCGCGGTTG
>CAZDWM010000240.1:0-3434 GCA_964509145.1 uncultured Eubacteriales bacterium
GCACGGATATGATTGCCATTGACGTCGACGACCCGTTTGAAGACGTTATCAAGCTTTCCATCGAGGAGGGGCGCTCGAGGATTCCCGTCTACGAGGACGACCCGGACAACGTTATAGGCGTCATCCATATCAAGGATTTGCTCCCATATGTCGGTCAGAAGCTGCCGCCAAACATCTCGCTGCGCAGCCTGATGCGCGAAGCTTATTTTGTGCCCGAAACAAAGCGTTGCGGCGACCTGTTTAAGGAAATGACCGAAACACACACGCAGATGGCCATTGTCGTCGACGAATACGGCGGCACGGCAGGTCTGCTCACCATAGAAGATCTGCTTGAGTCCATCGTCGGCAACATTCAGGATGAATACGACGACGAGGAGGACGAGATATCAAAAATCAACGAAACCACCTTTACCTTTGACGGCATCACCTATGTCGACGAGCTTGAGGAGCTTACCGGCGTCAACCTGCCGGAGGGCGACTACGAAACCATCGGCGGCTTCATTCTAAGTCAGCTTGGTTTTTTACCAAAGGACGGCGAGATGAACGAGGTAGAGTATGAAAACCTTAAATTCACCGTGCTCAACGTTGAGGACAGGCGTATAGGTAAGGTCAAGGTTGAAATCCTACCCCAAAAAGACAAGGACGACAACAAAAAGCAAAAGAACTCCGACGATAAGGATTAATAAATCTCCGAAAGGAATGTTTCAATTTAATGAACGATAACGGTTCCTACCGCTCACTCTCGCCCAAGGCGTTAAAGCTTATGCGTATAACCTCGGTTATATCGATGTCTATACTTATTATCATTCCTGCGGCGGTCGCCTGCGTAGCGGTCGCCATCGACTATTCTATAACAGCGGGGCTTTTAATCCTTGCGTGTGCTGTTGTTTTTTCTGTGTTATATATAATATTTACACCCAAGATTCGATTCAGACGCTACAAATACCTCATCGCCTCCGACCGTGTCGAAATTATCGAAGGTCTTCTTTTTATTAAGAGAACAATTATTCCCATCGACAGGGTTTATCAAATCGACATAAAAAAAGGTCCGCTCGACAATGCTGTCGGTGTAGCTAAGGTGATGGTGACGACGGCTGGCTCCTTCGCCTCGTTCAGGTTTCTTGAGCCTGAAGTCGCCGATGAAATCGCGATGTACTTAAACGAGACGGTTCTTAAAAAGCTGAAGGTCAAAGGGGCGCGGCAGGATGTTTGAAAGCCCTACACGTAACCACTTCACTCTTATTTTCGAGCGACTCGCCGCCATTCTCGCCTTCTTTTCAATTTACCTCATCAATTCGCTTCAAAACTACGGCTGGGAGATTTTTACGCTCTCGTTTTATGTCGACCTGATTCAGTCCGCCATACACGGCGGGTTTAAATCGGCGCTCGGCTTTTTCGCGTTTTTAGTTCTTGTGATCGCCAGCCTGTTTCTGTCATACAGATACTGGTTAAAGACGTTTTTTTACATTGAGGGCACCGACTTCATCTACAAGCGTAACACCATGTTCAAGGTGGATTCACGTCTGCCTGTTCAGAACATCGCTATTGTCAACGTCGAAAGAAGTATCTTTGAGCGGCTCGTCGGCACAGCCAAGGTTAAAATTGACCTCAACTCGTCACGCACGGCGAGTAAAACCGATTTTAAATTTGTATTGAAACACGAGGATGCCAAGCTTCTCAAGGAAGCGCTGCTCGCCATCAAGGCAAAGCAGTCTGACGACGCGGCATCCGAAGCTTTATCTGAAATGAATTCCGACAGCGCCGCCGACATCAAGCCGGACGCTCCGCCTATTCCACAGGAGGAACGTCGGCGCATTGTTACCTTTTCAACCGGGGAAGCGCTGCGCCACAAGCTGCTTTCATTCCCGATTATCCAATCATTTATCACAATCATGATGATTTTTGTGCTGCCGATGCTCAAGGTTGAGGGCGGTAAAAATATGAACCGGCTTTGGTTTTTGCTTTTTCTCGCTGTTGCGGGCAGCGTCGTCTCAATAGTCAAGGGTGCGCTTGACCTCGGCGACTATACTGTCGAGCGCGACAGCAAGGTGCTTTACATAAGCTGCGGCATTCTCAACAAGCGCAACTACATCTTTGAGCGCGAAAAAATCAACGCTGTTGTCATCAACGAGCCGTTGCTTACCCGGCTGTTCGGTCTGTGCTCTGCCAGCCTCGCCGTCGTCGGGCTCGGCAACGAAAAAAATGAGACGACCCACCTTTCACTTGTCACAAAAAAGGACAAGGCAATGAAAATCATCTCCGAGTGCGTGCCCGACTTCGTCTGCTCAACCGAGCGTGTAAGGACACATCCGCTGTCGCTTGCGGGGGGCTTTTTACGCGCCGTTTTTTGGGGCGCGGCAACTCTGCTTTTAGGGCTGATGTATAACTTCGCCTATATCATGGCCGCTGCCATGTTTGTATTTTTACTCGTCGGCGCGTTCATTGAATATGCCACACGCTATTACGCAGCTGACGACGGTGTTGTCTATTATACAAAGGGCATCTTCAACCGCACCCAGGGCATGGTCAAATACTGCGACATGCAGGATGTGCGTATCAGGACAAACATCTTCCTGCGGCGGGCGCATATCGCTAAGATGACCTTCACGATTCTGTCGGCCTCCGCGATGAAGCGGCATAAAACCGGCTGGTTCGACATCGCGCTTTTCGACAAGGCGGCGGATAAGGTCGTTGAGGCCGAGGACAAAGGGTCGAGGATACTGTAATCAAATTAAACACGATTTTTAAAAGCTCCTGTCAGAATTGACAGGAGCTTTAATCGTAGGGCGGGGGCAAGCCCCCACCCTACATGATTAATCCTTAAAAAACTGCGGCAGGTACTTTTTGTGCGCTTCCTTCATCTCGTTGAAGCAGTTTTGCGCCTTTTCCCAGTCGCCGACGAGCGGGTGGACGAGCAGTGCGTTTAAGGCGTCGGTATCGGAGCCGGACATACCCGCCTTGACGGCGTATTTTTCGTACTCCTTTACAATTCGCATCAGCCCGATGATATGATGGTTGTTTATATCTTCGACATAAACCGGCTCCGCGCCGTCTTTGCCTATGACCGCCGCAATCTCCACAATGTCGTTGTCGTCCATAAACGGCAGTGTACCGTTATTTTTGATGTTTACAATCTGTACATCCCGTTTGTCGTTCGCTATAGCGTCAATGAGCGACACGGCAGCCAAGGAATATTTGTGTCCGCCGCGCTTATCGAGCAGCGCGGGCTTTTCGACAAGGTTTTCGTCGGCGTACATTTCAAGAAGCTGTTCCTCAATCTCCATGCAAACCTGCGCGCGGCTCTTTTCCTCGTGCTTCAAATGCTCAAGCTTCGCGTTGCGGCAGTAGTAATACTGGAGGTATGACGACGGAACGGCCTGAATCGCGGCCAGCGTCTCAAGCGAGAAGCCGTCATCCTTGATATTTTCCATTAC
>CAZDWM010000241.1:0-3409 GCA_964509145.1 uncultured Eubacteriales bacterium
TTGCGTTAAGGTAAACGGGTTTCATTCCCTTTTGTGCCTTGAGCGCAGCGAAAGGAATGGTCATAAACATGAACAACAGACATTTTTTAGCGCTTGAGCTTGACAAGGTGCTCGCACGTCTTGCCGAATATACGGCCTGCGAGGACGCGCGTGAAGCGGCGCTGAACATAATCCCGGAACACGACCTCGACATGGCTCGCGCGCTGATGAACCAGACCGAGGACGCGCATATGCTGCTTGCGCGCTTCGGCGGGCCGTCGTTCGGCGGGCTAAAAAATATCGGCAACGCCCTGCGCCGTGCCGAGGCAGGAAGCGTCCTGACGATGCGTGAACTGCTCGATATCTCATCGGTGCTGCGCATTATCCGCGCGCTGTCACAGTGGCGCGACACAAACGCCGGAGTGCCCAGTGTGCTCGACGTATTTTTCGGTGCGTTGACTCCGAACAAATTTCTCGAAGACGCCATCAACGCCGCCATTTTATCCGAGGACGAAATGGCGGATACCGCTTCAACTGAGCTTTACGACCTGCGCCGGAAAATTCGCGTGCAGGAGGCAAAAATCCGTGAGCAGCTTGAAAAAATGACCCATTCGCAGCGGTATTCAAAATTTCTGCAAGACAACATCATCACCATCCGCAACGGCCGGTTCGTTGTACCTGTCAAGAACGAATTCAGAAGCGAGGTGCCGGGGCTTGTCCACGACACGTCGTCAAGCGGCGCGACGGTGTTTATCGAGCCGATGCCCGTCGTCTCGGCCAACAACGAAATCAAGGTGCTGCAAAGCGCGGAACGCGACGAAATCGAGCGGATTTTGTCGGAGCTTTCCGTCACTGCGGGCGGATTCGCCAACACCATCATTGCGAGCTATGAGTGCGCCGTGGAGCTTAACGTCATCTTTGCTAAGGCACATTTAGCCTATGTCATGAAAGCTTCGGTGCCAGAGATGAACGACGACGGGTTTATCGACCTCAAAGCGGCTCGCCATCCGATGATCGATCCGAAAACCGTTGTGCCGGTAGACATCCGTCTGGGCGGCGACTTTGACACGCTTGTCATCACTGGTCCGAACACCGGCGGCAAGACGGTCTCCATCAAGACCGTCGGGCTGCTGACGCTCATGGCCATGTGCGGGCTGATGCTGCCGGTCAACGACCAGAGTAAAATATCCGTCTTCGACGAGGTGCTCGCCGACATAGGTGACGAACAGTCCATCGAGCAGTCGCTGTCAACCTTCTCGTCGCATATAACGAACATTATTGATATAATCAAGCGTGCAAGCGACAGGAGCCTTGTACTCATCGACGAGCTGGGCGCTGGAACCGACCCCGTCGAGGGCGCGGCGCTCGCTATGGCCGTGCTTGAAGCGCTCGCTGCGAAAAGGGCAAAGATAGCCGCGACGACGCATTACGCCGAGCTCAAGGCCTACGCGCTCCAGACACCCGGTGTCGAAAACGGCTGTTGCGAGTTTGACGTCAAGACGCTTCGCCCGACCTATCGGCTTTTAATCGGTGTGCCGGGGCGCTCAAACGCGTTTGCCATCTCCGAGAGGCTCGGCATGAACAAGGATATCGTCGACCGTGCACGCGTGCTTGTCAACGACGCCAACATCCGCTTTGAGGACGTTGTAGACAACCTTGAGCTCAGCCGACTCAACATGGAAAAAGAGGTTGAAAAGGCGCGTGAACAGACACGCGAGGCCGAGGAGGCGCTTAAAGAAGCGCAACGCGTCAAGGAAGCAGCATTCGAGCTGCGCGACAAGGAGCTTGAAAAGGCACGTTCGCAGGCACTTAAAATTACCGAACAGGCGCGCCGCGAGGCTAACGCGCTCATCATGGAGCTTGAAAAAATCAAAAAGGAGCGCGACAAGGCACAGGACGCGGCGGAACTTGCCCGCAGGGCGCGTGCGACGGTTCGAAAAGGGCTTGAGTCTATCGAGTCGGCGGCTGACCCGATTATCAGCGCCTACGATGAGGACGAGGAATACATCCTGCCCCGCCCGATTATTCAGGGCGACAGCGTTGTCATCGCGCCGCTCGCGAAGGAGGCCAAGGTTTTGTCGCCGCCCGACAAAAACGGCAGCGTCGAGGTCATGGCGGGAACGGCTAAAATGCGCGTCAAGCTTGAGGATTTGCGGCTCGTCACACAGCAGAGCAAGAAAAGCGAAGAAGCTAACAAACACCGCAATATAGCAGGCTTTGAAAGCAAATTGAACATAGCAGTTCAGACGCGGCTTGACCTTCGCGGTATGACGGTCGACGAATGCCTAATTGAGCTTGACCGTTTTATCGACTCATCCCTGCGCACGGGTATCAGCGAGTTCGTCGTGGTGCACGGCAAGGGGACAGGCGCGTTAAAAAACGCCGTGGCGCATTACCTCAAAAAGTCACCGTATGTCAAAACGCATCGCCTCGGTGTGTTCGGCGAAGGCGAAGACGGGGTGACGATTGTTGAGCTGAAATAGATATGCGTTTTATTAAAGAGGTGTAGTCAAGTGAATGATATTGATGCAGCCATTAATAAAAGTTGGGTAGATTATAACAACTACTTAAATTCCAAAGAAAACAGGGAGAAATGCAAGCCATATTTACTTGAGTGTCAGCGGCTTGATGAAACGGTTAAGCGGTATACCGACCAATGCCAACAGATATTTGAAAAGCTGAATGCTGAGGTGGTCAGGGAGCAATACGCCGTCGGCGGAGACTTGCATAGGGGATTTTACTGCCCAAGTCCTGTTTTTGACATCGTGATTGGAAACACCCATCGCGGTAAGCTCCTAAAGCGACTGACAATTAGGAGCCATCCGTCACATACATATCGTTATAATAAGGATGACAGAATGATTTTAGTTACTGATCAATATAACCGTCATGAAATCATTCTGCGGAACGGCAATGTTGAAACAGGTATTCTTTTTTATGATAAAGGTAAAATTTCTTCAATTTCAGAATGTATCTATGACGGAAATCGGATTCAATCATATGTTAATTTCTTATATAGCTCATATAATATACAGCACAGTCGATATGATTATGAAACCTATGAGTATTCAACGGAGGGACTAAAATCGGCAGACCTTTTTGAATTTAGTGATTTCCGCAATAAACCTGCTTTGCGTCACTCTAAATATATCTTTCAGCACGATGAGGAAGGATATCTTTCGCATTATACGTCTGTAGAATTCGATATGAGAGACATGGTTAAAGAAGACGCTTATTGGAAAAACCATACCTTTGATGTATACATCAAACGAAAAGTATGATATTGACTGTTATAAAACCGCCCGGTTCGACGCGAAACAAACACGTCAGACCGAGCGATTATTTATTGGCTTTATTTGTACCCCGTAGGGGCGACCCTTGCGGTCGCCCGTGGGTTTTTATCAAGCGTCCTTCGGGCGACCGCGAGGGT
>CAZDWM010000242.1:0-987 GCA_964509145.1 uncultured Eubacteriales bacterium
ATTCAGCGCATAGGCCATGTCGGGGATGCCCGCCTCGCGCCATCCGCCCGCGTGTGGGTAAAGCGCGTAGGTGAAGGAATGTGTTTTCTGCTCGGGTACCAACGGTCTGCCGCCGGTAGTCTTGCCGTCGTTGCCATAGAATTCCGCCGTGTGGAACAGCATCATCGTCATCAGGTTGTCGGGCTCGACTGAACAGCTGATGTTACCGTTGTTGATGAGCGCCACACCGTAATTCTCGGTGTGTCCTACCGGCTCGGTGAGAACGGCATTTTTAAAGCCGACAAGGCTGCCCGCTTCAAGCTGGGCGATGATGTCGCCGGTCGCCTTGTTCAGCGCGTTAACATCCGCCGCCTTTATTAAAATAACCTCTATGGGCTTACCGTAGATGTTATCGCTGTCGCGTGTAAACAGCACCGCTTGACTGTCTTGCGACAGTGTGTCTTCAAAGCGCTTATTCTGCGTGGCGGAAAGGCTGTTTAACAGCTTATCCTCATACTCGTTTTTAACTCCCGCGACAGAGAGGACAATGCGGGTGTCGGTGTTATCTAAATCCTCGTTAAAGTGGACAAGCTTCATTGTGCCAGACTGGTCGCCGTCGGAATAGGGCGTGACCGGGATGGCTTTTTTACTTAACGCGATGAGCAGTGCGTCCGTCTCGGCGTATAGCACGGGATTACGGATAATTGCCGTCATGCCGATGTTAAAGTCACCGCTGTCCGATGTACCGTCATCGAGCGCTGCCCGAACAGTCCGCCCGACCTCAAGCCACTGGTTGACAGGAGCAATCTTGCTGTGCGAGAAGGACAGATACTGATGTGTCTGGAAGCTGAGCTTTCGCTGACTCCTTGACCACACATGCGGCGCGTAACGGTCGTCGAAAACGGGGTGACCACCCGCGATGTCAACCGGGAACGTAACCGCAAACAGATCATCCTTGCCTTGATAATCCTCGACGCGAATCGGGGCGTTCGGATCGGCCGCCAGGGC
>CAZDWM010000242.1:997-2082 GCA_964509145.1 uncultured Eubacteriales bacterium
GCCCTGATAATCCTCGATAACCGTCTTGAAGTCGCCACGCTTGACACCCTTCCAGAGAACGATTTCCTGCCTAACACGCGCGACGACGTCAAGCTTGACAAGCGTTGTAAGCTTCTCGTAAGCGTCGGTCTTTTCGCAGCGAACCTCTGCGGCGAATTCGTCTGAAAACATCTTTTGACCTGTTGTGTATAATTCATGCTGTGTCTCCATGCGGTCGTTGACTTCGCGCAGAACGGCAATTCTGTTCGCCGGACCATCCTTTGAGGTGTCTAGCACCTCCTTGTTCGCTTCCTTGTCGAAGATGGAGACAATACCGCCGCCGTGTTTTTCGTCGGCAACGACGCGGAAAAATTCGTTTTCGATGACCGTACCACCTGTTCGTATCTGCGGCGCGGACTTTTCTGTTTTAAAGATTTGATATGTTTTGTAACCCATCGCCGGAACGTCGGCGGTGAAGACAACCTCGGCTTTGTCGCCGACAGCTTTTCCCGTTGGGGTAAGCGGGTAAACATTGCCGTCGCTGTCCTTGAGCGCACAGCCGCAGGCAAAATGAGCCGCAACAGTGATGAAGCACTTGTCGCGCCTTTCCCATGCGTGGGGGTTGAATACGCAGAAGAAACGCCCGTCGCCGCTCGTTTTGACGCCGGAGGCAAGGAAGGTCGTCGCCTTGCGGACGATGTCGGCCGCGAGTTCCACTGTTTCGCGGTATTCAATCATTAAATCGACAAACGATATTTCGTTGTTGGTGCCGGTGACGGAATCATGGTGCTGCGCGCAAAGGAGCTGACGCCATGCCTTGTCGAGCGCTTTTTCGGGATATTCCGCGCCGAAATACGCCGCGACGGCGGAAAACTTTTCTGCGGTGACTAGCAAATTCTCGGCCAATCTGTTAGCCTGCTTGAAATCAGTTCTAGTGAGCAGCACACCGGAATGGTGCTGCGTCAAGTCACGCGAAACAAGGTCAACGGTGCGTTTTTTCGCCTGTTCAGCCTTTTTTATATCGTCCGCGATACCGTCGAGCCACTCGCTGAAAACGGCGTAATGCGATTTATTCAGCGTCTCCTTCATCCAGCCGGTCTTGCCGT
>CAZDWM010000242.1:2092-3397 GCA_964509145.1 uncultured Eubacteriales bacterium
GTCACTGGGCAGCGCGTTAACGCCGCCGCGAACCGAGGAGCCGCCGCTTGTGTGGTTCAGCGAGAGTTTTTGTGCGCCGTGCTTGTCGAAGCATTTGTTATGCAGTCCGATGGTGCCGTCGGGCGATACATGGCGGAACACCCAGTCGAGCCCTAATACTCTTTTACCCCATTGCATCGCCTTGCAGCCGCCCTTGAGGCAAAGCTGCGTCATCTGGTTTGGATGACCGAACACATCGCCGGGCGCGAAAACGGGCGTGATTCTGCCCAAAACGTCACGGTGGTAAAGCTGACCGTAAATCAGGTTTCGCGCCAGTCCCTCACCGGACGAGGTTAAGTCGTTTGGCTGATTATAGAAGCAGTCGGCCTCCGCCCTGCCCTCCTCAAACGCCTTGCGAAGCGCCTCCCGGTGCTTCGGGTAAATCGAATAGTAGGGATGCAGATAGTCGACCTCCGACAGAATCGCCTTAAAGTCGGGGTCGCCGATAAGCTTGTCGACGATGCATTTTGTAATATGAAGCGCTCCTAAGGCATAGGTGCGCTGCTCCTGATGATAGGTGGTGTCAAAGTGGAAGTCCGAAAAGTTATAATCAAAGCCCTCGTAGGTATTCGGAATAGTATCGGCTGATATTTCTCCCTGTGCGCTTTCCTTTTCGTCGCTGACGGAAATCTGTGCCGTGACCCGCTCGGCAGTCTTCGCGGACGGCAGCTTTAATCTGAAGATGCGGCTCTCGTTGGCTTTGATGTCCTCAAACGTCTCGCCTCCGCGATAACCGCCGCAGTCGTAGGACACATCTGCCTTTTTAACGGCCTCATTACCCGCCCATGTGAAGCACTGGAACATCTGGAGCGGCTGCTCCTTTGTGCCGAAATAAAGTGTAGTCGGCTGTGGGTAGGTCACACCGAAGCCGTCCGCCTTAACCGCTACGGGATAAATCGTGCAGCTTGACAGCGACAGGTCGATGGAATCGGCTATGTAGCCTGTCCTGACCTTAAACATTAAAAGGTTTTTGCCCTTGTGCAGGTGAATTGATACGACGTTTCCGAACGACCAAAGCCCCTTGACGCGCCCGTAGGGCTTGTTGTCAATCAGCTCGCCGTTGAGATAGACCTTGCAGCCCGACGACTCGTAGCAAAGCACTGCGTCGCGCTCACTGTCACATTCAATGTAAACAGCGGCGTAAAAGCAGCAGTTGCGCTGCTCCGTCTTAAAAACTGCGTCGCCGTTGTTTTCGCCGTCCTCGAAGCGCAGGTTGCCGCGCCCTTTTTTCCATCGAAGCTGGTCGGGACCGTAATAGTCGTTTCT
>CAZDWM010000243.1:0-3396 GCA_964509145.1 uncultured Eubacteriales bacterium
CTCCATTGAAAAGAGTGGTAAATACCCCGTATATGAAAACCACTATTCCCTCCGTCAGCTCCGCTTCCTCCGGATTCCTCTGGGGCAATAAAAATATATCATATTTTTCTAAATCTGTCAATCCACAGCCCCCAGGGCGGTCAATATCCCTGTGTGGAATTATATTTTCAGCGGGTGCAGGGTGCCGTGTAAAAATTCGCATAAGTTTTTGTTGAATTGGGGCAAAAAGTTTTTTGTACCGAAATCGTTGATATGCTTAGCTTTTTCACGGTTAATAAGTTTAAAACTTATACTCAAAGCCGTTAGAAACAGCTCAAAACGCCTTTAAAAAGTTTTTTTAATACTTTTTAGGGCGTTTTTTCGTAATAAGTTTTCAAAAAAGTTTTCAGGGAGGACTTGACTCTATGGGTAAACGAGGACCCACGCAGGGCTCCGGCGGCAGCGCCACTTTTTCGGCTGGTGCGCTGTAATTATGAATGCCTGTTGGTGTTTCCGGATTAAGCTCGTCAATGCGTGTGAACCGTTTGCGCTGATGTCAACGATATATTCGATAATTTTGCGTATTGCCGCTATATTATCGAAAGGCCTTTTTATCATTACGTCACTTAGTCGTGTTTTCAATATTTGACGCGCCGACGAACCCGTTCAAGGTCAAACGACTGCCAGCCGAGCGATTTTGCCCATTCCAGCATTTCGTCGCGCTCTGGGTTGTCTTTGTCACAAATAATGTCTTGAAAATCGACAAAGCCGTATTCTCCGCCGACGTCCTCAGGCGGCGCGTCGCTGCTGCCGGAAAGAAGCGCCGGCAAGTTCCCGTCGTAATCCTCAATGTACCGTTCAAGCGTTATTTGGTGCAGCCAGTCATCGCCGAAATCGTAGGTGTAATTCATTTGCCCATACTTTGGAAAATATGTTGACAGCTTGATTTTTTCCATGCGGCGGTCATAAAACCGCTGTTCCGGTTCGCCGAAATCCTCTTCGTCTCCCGGCATGACAACGCGCGCGACTAAATCGCCGCCGTTCATGACCTCAAACTCGTGCATATGGTAATCCTGCCACTCAAAGCACTTTTGGATAATCCGATGAAGCTGCCGGAACGTCATGTCCGGCGATACAGCCACGACGCGCTCCGCCCCGTTCTCTCCGAGCGGCAAAAAGATGCTGAAAACAAGCGCGGGATTTGTTACGGTCATTACCTCGCCGGCGGACAACCTGTCCGTCGCCACCCTGAACGCTTCGTTTGGCCATAGCCATTTTGTTCCGCTGCTGACCGGCGTTTGGTTCAGCCAGTCGTCCAGTTCCGGCTGACTGAAGCCCTCCGCCAATGGCTGGCTGTACCAGTTGATGGCTTCAACGATATGAATCATGGAGGCGTTTAGCTTGCGTTCGGTTTTGGCGCAGTGCATTTCGCCGAGGCACCCAAGGTAAAGGTTTATTTCGCCATCCGTACAGCCGAAATGAGTCATCGCATCCCGTATCGCATCACGCACAAGCTTCGGGAAGTGATTCCAGTCCAATCCGCGCAAGCCGTAAATGGTGACCACGAAATGTGTCTCATTGTTCAGCAGGACGAGCATTTTGCGACGGTTCACCGTTATGACCCACGCATGCCAGTCAAAAAACGGCGTCCGGCTTTTCCGCGGCTCAAGCTTTACCCCGAGCTTGTCAGCTAATTCCTTTGTGCAGGACAGTTCCATTTTGAGCGCTCCTTCTGATTCTTGTTTCACTATTATAGCGGTATCTCTGATATCCGTTTACCGAATGACCTCATATGAAACGGAATTATTTCTTGCGTATTCCTGCGCATTCGAGCCGTTATAGCAAATCAGCGTCAATTTCGGGCAGCTTGTAAAGGCGTGCTCTCCGATGGTCACCAGCGTTTCGGAAAGCATTATCTGCTTAACAGCTCCGCATTGAAAGAACGCGGCTGCTCCCAATTCACGTATATTTTTACTCATCTTTACCGTGTTGAGCTTTTTACAGCCGTAAAACGTCTTCTTGCCGATTACCGTCACAGAATCCGGAATGATGACTGACACAAGGTTTTCACATTTTTCAAAAGCACCCGCGGCTATGAGCGTCGTTCCGTCTTTAATAACAACGGTTGTATTCACAGGCATTTTCCCAGCATAGCGGCAGGCGATTTTGTTTATATAGACCAGACCGTTATACCCTGAGAAACAACGATGCTTTTTATTTTGTAACAAACCGGCATCCATGGAGTGGTCGGTTCCTCAAAGTCTCCATTGACACTTCTCATTTCATAATCCGTCATTTTACCCCTGCCCGTTAGCGTGAGAGTTCCGCTTGCCGCTTCAAAGCTCCAGCGGACATTCTCACCGCACTGACCGCTTGTTTCTGCAGACGTGTTAAAAAGTCGGTTTCCTTTACTTCTGTAGCTTCGATTATCTCAGCTGTTTCTATTTCGCTTTCAGACAATCCGACGGCAAGTCTTTCCGCACCGTTACAACTACATAAAAACGTCGAAATGAATAATCCGGCTGCGGTCAGGCAAACAAAGCATAGCATTCTTTTCTTCATCTTCGTTTCCCTCTCTCTGTTGTTTTATAATATTGTTTAATACGGTTATCACCGTAACCGCTTTGACACTAGTGTCAGTATTTGTCCGGTCAGGCGCTTGAGGTCGTTACAGGAAACGATGTTCGGATAAATTTCCTTGAGCGTATCGTAGCACTCAAAGCTGCCCTCGTTGTCAAGGGCGACCGCTATAATGTCGGTTCCCTTTTTAACGATTTTTTTCACGGCGTTGGCCGTGTCCTTTGTTGAAACCGGAGGATAATAGTCGTCGGCCATGTGTACCGGCACCCCGTCCGACAGCACAATTATGAGCTTGTTCTCACTGCGCGTCTGCTCGTTTAAATACCGTTCCGTCCAAAATAACGCAAGCCCGTCGCGGTTGTCGCCATACGCGCTGATTTGCATCAGATTGTATTTTTCTTCCTCCCGTGCGTTGAAGCCTACCAGAATATTGATGTCAATTTCCGGCTTTGATCCTCCCGCCCGATGTTCAACCACCGCGTGAAAAACGCCCTGCTTTTTCAGCACCTCATGCAGTATTACAGCCGAAATCATTGCGCTGTCGCGTCTTACACCGCTCATCGAGCCGGAACCGTCTATCAGCAACAGCACCGCGATGTCCGGAACATCAATGCCCTGTACGTTGCGGTACCAGTACCGTTTTTTGAGGTCGCCCAACTGCTTTGAGTTAATTCCTGTGCCGAATAAGTGTTTGTCCTCTCTCATTGGCACCTGAGCCCTGAGCAGCTGAACAAATCTTGAATTGTAGGAATTGATGTTGATGCGGTAGCGGTTATAAATGTTTTGATACGCCTTGCGTAGGTTTAAATTGATTTTTGGCTTTATTTCGTTTATTTT
>CAZDWM010000244.1:0-3299 GCA_964509145.1 uncultured Eubacteriales bacterium
ATCGTCGCTCAAGCCTGTGTATTCGACAGGGCTCCCTGACGATGTGTCGGCGTCGTATGTGACGAGCACTCTTATTTCGGTGTCGATGGTCGAATAGTTGATGCCTGTCAGCTTGCCGCCGTTGTCGACGATGAGGTTTTGACCGGGGATGATGTATTCGCCCGTGACACCCTCGGTGACACCCGTCAGCGATTCATAGTCTAAATTCGTACCGAGGCTGCCCCCAAACTCAAAATACATGTTTCTCGCCGTGATATCCTGGCTCAAAGGCTGACCGCTGCTCGTATCTATCCATGCGACACTGTCCCTCACAAGGAACATGCACGCCACCGTGGCGAAAGACAGCGCTAAGCATAGAATTCTTTTAAGCTTCATTCGGATACGCCCTCCTTTTTGCCTGTTTTGAACGCTTCGATTTCAAAGGCTGCCCACAAAATGAACACGGCAGCGAAAAATATGATGCCATATATACTGTTGACCGCAATGTAAGGATAGCCTAATAGCGGAAGTATATGAACCACCCTGCCCTCGACACAGGAATAATGTGTCGTTTTAGGGTCGTAAGCGTTGTTTGCGTCACCCTTGGTGACAAGCTGCATGGAATCCGGATAAATCACCGCCACCCTGTGTGAAAAATATCCAGCTGTGTGACTGTCGTAAAAAGTTAGGATGTCGCCTATTTTAATATCCTCAAACTTTACAGACCGAGTTAAAACTAGGCTCCCTTTATTTATGACCGGTTGCATTGAGCCTGAATTGACTCCGAAAGCCTTATATCCTGCCGCCCGAGGTACAACCGAAAGCAGCAAAAACAACACCGACAGCACAATTACCGCCGTTGCGGCCAGATTTTTAACCCGTGTCTTCCCAGTATTATTCTTTGTCGTTTGTTCGCTCATCTGTTCCGTCCCGTTTAACTTGATTGTTTTTTCCTTTAACGGCTTTTGAAACATTTTGCGCTTCTAAAAACACAACCAGACACAATGGAATTAAAAGCACAAAAAAGAAGAAATATCGGCTTTGGACAATTGACGCGAATTTTGTTGTGCTCGCTAAGCTTCTCGTATAAACCCCGACGATGTCCTCGTCGTAAACAGGATAATCGTCGACCACGGGGTTTGCGTCGCCCTTGGTGATGAACACCCGTTCGCCGTCCTTGACGGAAATATCGTTAACCCGATGTGTGTTCGGGATGCCGCTGATTTTGGGGTCTCTGGAATAAAAGCATATGATATCCCCTGCTTTAACCTCGTCCGCGTCCGTCGATTTGACTACAATGACGGAGCCGGTTTTGAGCGTAGGCTCCATGCTGCCCGAGGACACCTTTAAAAAGCTGTAGCCGAATACCGATGGAACCTTGTCGCCGGAGGTCAGAACCCTGATAAAGACATACGCTCCGACAATGAAAATAAGCACGAGTAAAAGCGTTAGGAATCTTCCAAGCCACTTTTTTGCTTTGCGCAATGAAATACCCTCAATTCGCACTGATTTTAACGTTTGTTTCTATTCTTCCACAACCGCGACCTGCCCGATGCTGATGGCGGCGCCGCTCTCTCTGAACGCTTCGTAATCAATTGTACTTCCGCCCGGCAGATAGATGTCATAATAGAAGGTTACAGTATCTGAAGACGAAACGCCGCCCGTTGTTGACAGAATGTTTGCATTTGAACTAAGCGTATAAAGATCGCTTGATGCGGGGCTGCCGTTTACCGTCTCCGAACCGGCCGCTGGCTTGATGGTTGCAAGCGCGTCAACCTTAATGGCCTCCAGCAGTTCATCCGTGTCGGTCACAGCGGCAGAGGCGGTGGGCGGTGTTCCCGCTGTACATAAAATTGTATTAAAATTTAAATCTAAATTACTTGAAGCGTTTGTGATTACAACCTTATAGGAATAAAACTCACCCGGAATCATTGAGCCGATGTCGATGCTGCTTAGCTTTGCCGACCATGTGGTGGCCTGTCTGTCCGTAAGGCTGACGCTGCCCGCGTTCCCGTCGTGCGCCGCTAAGGTGCCGTAATCTTCTGTGGAGATATAATATCCGATATCAAGCGGGCTGACCGCCTGAACCGCCGCCCCGATGCTGTCCACATTCGCGGCGTCGTTTTGTGCAAACCAAGCCACAGTGGCGGCAATCAGAACGATGCCCGACGCCACAAGAAATATGAGATTTTTATACAAATCCTTGGTGTATGCGCTCTTATTCTTCATGACGCCGAGCCTCCGTAGTTAATTAATTGTTGGAATTGTATTCAGCTCAACGTAGCCGATATGCTGTTCCACACATTCTTGGCACCCCAGTTAGCGGGGCTTCTGTCGACGGTAACCGTCATATGGATTGAGCTGTCGGTGACATCCGCAAGGTCTATAAAGTATTGACTGCCGTTCTTGACCGCGTTGTCGGTATCGCCTGTGCTGGTGCCCGGATACCACTCGATGCCTTTAACCTCATAGCCCTCCGGAAGAATTGAATCGACATAGACACCCTCGCTGCCGTTATCGTTGACAAGCACCATCTTCTGATAGATAACATTTGCGGACTGACTGATGCTTGTTTCGGCGTTTGCGGCCACGCCGAAGCCGTCAGTTGTAGGACTTACTGAAAGCACAAGCTTGTCGGTCGCTCCGAATCCGCTGCCGCTTTCCGCTTCAACCTCGTATTCCACAAGGATTGACCTGACAATCCATACTACGGCGTAACGCTGAATGTCCGTCGTGCAACCCGCAAAGGTTGCGCCAGTCGCGGTGTTGAGAGCGATGTCGACAGATGTGAAATCCGCGAGATATGTGCCGGGTGCCTTTGAGTCGCTCGCACCTGTGGGCGACAGATAGTAATTGGCATCGGTGAAGCCTGTTCTGTTTTCAGTCAGTGAAACCGTATCGTCCGTATCGCTTGTAACAGGCGTCGGAACGTTGATGTTGTCGTAACAGTAGACCGAGCCCTCATTACCCGCGAGCGAAACTGTTAGCCTGACGGTCGCGAAGTTAAGACCCGCTATAAACGCGTCGCTGCCGGACTTTGTTATGGGCGACGGATAAAACTTCTTGACGATGCCCGCATCTGTAACCCAGCCGTTGCCTGAGGTGAACTCGCCTGTCATGCCGTTGAGCCGGATAAGGTCGAAGGTGGGCGCGTCGTTATAGAGTGCCTCGTTGTCGTATAGCGCGAGCTGCCTGTCGTAGTATGCGTTTGTGACGGTGCAGCTGTCGTTGTCGCCAAGAATGCTGCTCACATCCGCGTCCGGTGTCTTACTCGGAACCGTCTCGCCTCCGCTCAATGTAGTTGACAGCAGACCGCTGTC
>CAZDWM010000245.1:0-3271 GCA_964509145.1 uncultured Eubacteriales bacterium
CTCCGTGCTTATATCGAACGTGTCGACAGCATTAGCCTGAAGGGTGGAAAGCACCTTGTCTACGTTTTCGTTGCTGTAGTCCTTGACACTGACGGGCAGCGCTTTGTCGTAAGGACAAACCTTGGACGGCAGTGACATAAACAAGAAATCAATGCCTTCATCGGACAGATATTCGGAAAACGCCGTAATGCCATCGGTTATTTCGGAAAGCCGATTGTCCGTCAGCCTTGGCAAATTGGTTGTCAGGTAGCCGTTTTTCATTCGCACAACATCATGTATCGGATTGGCGTCGTATATATAATCGTTCCCGACCGTGCGCTGTGTCAGTCCGTAGATATAAATGTTCAAGTTGTTCAGGTTATAATAGGGTTCTAAATTTATATCACCGTTACGAACATCCAGCAACTTTCTAATTGACGAGGTGAAAAGAGAGGCCGCGGACAAGTCAGAATGAACGAATTTGTAGACAAATTCGATTTCGAAGTTGGCGCCGACAGATATCATGCCAGTCGCTATGATGGCGATAAACACAACCGAAAGGATGTTCATCTTGAGGGCTATAAGAAAACTTTCATATTTAACGACCTTAGAAATTAAAGTAGATGAACGGATTATAGGTGCCTTTTATCATATAGGATATCGCAACGACAAACAGCAGCAGGAGCGCTGCCGTATACGCCGCGTTTGCCGTGCGGCGTGCTTTTTCTCCGAAGGCTTCAACCTTTTTACGGAAATACGGCGCAATCGGCAGCGCGAATACAACCGAGGCGATCAGCAGGACGAGGTTGTTTTTAAGATAGAACACCGTGTCCTCCGAAATGAACGGGCCGCCAGCACCGCCGAACATTGCTTTGAAATAGTCAAAGGCCGCACCCATGCTGTCGGCACGGAAGATTACCCAGCCGAAAATGACGAGCAGCATCGTATAGCCATACTTCGGGATGTTGAGCAGCCGACCTTTTTTATTTGGCATGTCCGTCAGCTTTTCGACGGTCAGGATGACAAAATACATAAGCCCCCACACGAGGAATGTCCAGTTCGCGCCGTGCCAGACGCCGGTTAAGAACCATACAACAAATAAATTAAAGACAAGCCTTGCCTTGGAGCTGACACGGCTTCCGCCCATCGGGAAGTAGACATAGTCCCGAAACCACGTGCCCAGCGAGATGTGCCAGCGGCGCCAGAATTCGGTGATTGACTTTGAGATATAGGGGTAATTGAAGTTTTCGAGAAAGTGGAAGCCGAACATGCGCCCCATACCGATGCCCATGTCGGAATAACCGGCAAAGTCGAAGTAAATCTGGAAGGTGTAGGCTAAAGCGCCCAGCCACGCGAAAGACGGCGAAATAGTCTCCTTCGCGTCGAACGCCGCGTCGGCAATTACCGCCATGGTGTTGGCGAGCATCACCTTTTTAATAAAGCCGACGATAAAGCGCTCCACGCCCGACGAGAAATCGGCGAGCGTTTCTTTTCGTTGGCGACGGTTTGATAACGGACAATGGGTCCCGCGATGAGCTGCGGGAAGAAGGATATGTAAAGTCCGACATTAAGCGGATTTTTTTGCATCTCACCGTTGTTTCTGTAAACATCAATGACATATGAAAAGGCTTGAAAGGTGAAAAACGAGATGCCTATTGGCAGGGTGATTTCGGGTACTGGTATAGTCAGCCCGAAAACAGCGTTGACATTTCCGAGCGCGAACACCAGATATTTGAATATGAACATCAGCCCGATGTTGAAAACAGCGGCGGCCGCGATGACGGCGCGCCCCTTTTTTTTGTTATCCCGGTACTTTGCCGCCGGAATGCCCAGCGCCCAGTTGACGATGATGGAAAGCATCATCACCAGAACAAATCTCGGCTCGCCCCACGCGTAAAAAATCAGGGACATTATTAGCAGAAAAACATTCTGAAGCATCCTGCTTTTTTTGAACAGGACATAGTAGCCGAATATTATAACCGGCAGGAACGCAAACAAAAATACGGTGCTTGAAAAAAGCATGATTTAATCCTCCGCACATCAAAAAATCAACACCGGATGAAAAGGCGACAACATGGACAGCGTAAAAAAGAGCCGCACGGAATCGGACGGCTCAAAAGACTTATTCCGCCTTTGAAATTTCTGTCTCCCTGCCGTCAGCGGTTGTTAAAACTACGCAGGGGAGCGCGCCGGAGGGCGTTTGCTGATTTCTGAAATAGGGAGCGACAAAAATTATATTATATGTTTTTGTTTCTCCGGCGGCGATGGTAAACGTCTTGGCTCGTGTAAGCTTTTCCATAGCCGGAGCGTTTTTGTCGAGAATCAGACCGCTTTTAAAATCCTGCTCGAACACGCCGTTTATTTTAAAACCGCTCATCTCCGTGTCGGAGGGATTTTTCAGCGTGATGTTGTAGGACAGGTAAACCGCGTTGTTGCGAATTTCATACTGTACATAGGCGCTTTGTGATTTTACAAGCTGCGGGTCGTCACGTCTCGGCGCGTTGCCGTTTATCTTGTGCGCAACCAAAATCGCTGCAACGGAAATCAGCGACGTTAACGCGACGACGGCAATGACGATAACGGTAATTTTGTGTGTTGAGGTCTTTTTTTTACCATCCATAACGCACCCCGCTTAAAACGCGAGCTTCTCTGAAATGTAGTCCGCAAGTCCGGCGATGGGCAGCCTCACCTGTTCCATCGTGTCGCGGTCGCGCACGGTGACGCAGTTATCCTCAAGCGAGTCGAAGTCGAACGTCACGCAAAGCGGCGTGCCGATTTCGTCCTGACGGCGGTAACGCTTGCCGATGGAACCGGCGTCGTCGTAGTCGCACATGAATTTTTTCGAAAGCTCATGGTATATTTTTTCGGCGCTCTCGCCGAGCTTCTTTGAAAGGGGCAATATCGCCGCCTTAACCGGCGCGAGAGCGGGATGCAGACGTAGGACAACACGTGTGTCGCCCTTTTCGGCGTCGACAACCTCCTCGTCGTAGGCGTCGCAAAGGAAAGCCAAGGTCACACGGTCGGCACCGAGCGACGGCTCAATGACATAGGGCAGATATTTTTCGTTTGCTTCCTGGTCAAAATATTCAAGGCTTTTACCGGAGGTGTTTTGATGCTGCGTAAGGTCGAAGTCGGTGCGGCTCGCTACGCCCCAAAGCTCGCCCCAACCGAACGGAAACAGGAACTCGAAATCTGTCGTCGCGTTTGAGTAGTGGGAAAGCTCCTTTTGCTCGTGGTCGCGCAGGCGGAGATTTTCGGGCTTTATGCCGAGGGAATAAAGCCAGTCGCGGCA
>CAZDWM010000246.1:0-2257 GCA_964509145.1 uncultured Eubacteriales bacterium
GTCACCATAGCGACGCCCATCGTCGTCGGTCTGCTTCTCGGCTGCAACGGTGTCATCGGTCTGCTCGCGGGCGCAACGGCAACAGGCTTCCTCATGGCCGTCTTCATGTCCAATGCGGGCGGAGCTTGGGACAACGCTAAAAAACACATCGAGGGCGGCAACTTCGGTGGCAAGGGCAGCGACGCCCATAAGGCGGCCGTTGTTGGCGACACCGTTGGCGACCCGTTCAAGGACACGTCGGGTCCGTCCATCAACATTTTAATTAAGCTCTTATCTGTCGTTTCAATCGTGTTTGCCGGGCTGATTGTACACTTCCATTTGATTTGATTTTAAAGATCGTCGAGTCTTGTCTCAAGCATACACATAAAAGCATCGCACCCCTTTTACGGAACAATCATCTGTCCGTAAAAGGGGTGCTTAATTTTCAAAATAAGCCGATGGGTAAAGCGGCGGGGCGGCGCAAGCCCGTAAAACCAATCGGCGTTTAGTCGCTCAGGCTTCGAATGTATTCCTCAAACTTTTTTTGCAGAAAAGTCTCGGCCTCGGCGATTCCCTCGCTGGTCATATCAAAGCCTGCCGACAAAATTTTCTCCTTGTCCGTCAGGGCATAACACTTACAGCCGGTGTAATATTCGACGGCAAGCCTGCTGCCGCCGTCGTCCTTACGGCAAAAGGTGCGGAAGTTAAAGATATCGGCAAACGGATCGGCGATGAATCGCTCCGGCGTTGCGGAGCCTGTCAGCGTGTTACCCTGAACAAAATAAGCGACGGTTGACAGCGTAATTTTCTGCGGCATATTCACAAGCCTTAACTCGGCTACGTCCTTTCATTAATAAGCTATATCAGCCTTGAATGGCGAAGTCCGCCCACTGAAGCACATCCCTGTAAACCTCTTCACGGTTTATCTCGTTAAGGATTTCATGGCGGGCGTCGTCGTAAAGCTTGAGCACGACGTCGCTGTGACCTGTTGCCTTGAGGTCGCGGTGCACTTGTTTGACGCCCTTGCCGTATTCGCCCACGGGATCCATCTTGCCCGAAATAATCAGCATCGGCAGGTTTGACGGCACATTTTGGTACCAGCTTTTACCGGACACGTTGTTGAGGATAGTGAACATGTCCCTGTAACCGACCGATGTAAACAGATAGCCGCACAGCGGGTCGGCTATATATTTGTCGACCTCCACCGCGTCCCTTGAAAGCCAGTCAAACTTCGTGCGCACCTTGTCGTAGCGCTTATTGTAGCTGCCGAAAGCGATTTTGTCGATAAACGGGCTGCGGCTGCGGCTGCCCTTGAGCTTGGCCACCATACCGGCAAGCTTGATTCCGGCTCCGGCGGCGGGGTTCAAGCCGCTCGTGCCGCAAAAAACGGCACCCGCGAGCTCTGAACCGTATTTTTCGGCGTAGCTGCGCGCTATAAAGGAACCCATGCTGTGACCGAAAAAGATGACGGGAACACCCGGAAACTTTTCTTTTGCTTTGTCGGTGAGCAGCTTCGCGTCGCTGACAAAGCCTATCCAGCCATCCTTCTCGCCGAAATAGCCCAAATCATCGGGGTTTGTTACGGATTTTCCGTGACCGATATGGTCGTTTACAAAGACGGCATACCCCCGTTCGGCTAAAAAGCGTGCCAAGACCTCGTAGCGCTCGCCGTGCTCCGCCATGCCGTGCGCTATCTGGAAAATTGCCTTGACCTTTGCCGGGTCATCGGGCTCCCATGAGCGCGCGAAAATATTACCGACGCCCGTGGTCGACGAATAACCGTATTCAGCCCTGATCGTTTCCACGTAAATCATCCTCTTTATGTTAATTTCGTTATGTTTGTCAAACAATATATATTGTACAATTCTTACATGACCGCTATATATTGTTATAATTATATCACACTTTTACTCCTTTGTAACTGTTTTGATACCATCCGACGATTTTTTGTAACCTTGCACATATATTGACCGGCGTTTTTGGACGATATGCCAAAAACGCCGGTACAATCGGACATATTAAAAATATCTGTCAATTACCCTGTTCGCCGTTTCCATCCAGACATTCAGGTTTTGCGGATGCTTTGAAATGGTCGATATATCTTTTAAGATAAACTCGCAAGGGGTGTTGTTTTTCCGGCAGGCTGTGAGCACCTTGTTAATTTCGTTTTCGACCGCCGATGTATCGACGGACGAGCCTGCGACAAACGCTGGGTTCGGCTTGTAGGACAGCACATAGTCGCCGCCGATTTGCTCCGCCGCGTTTTCGACGTTTGCCC
>CAZDWM010000246.1:2267-3256 GCA_964509145.1 uncultured Eubacteriales bacterium
TGAACAGATAGAGCTCGTTAAGCAAATACTTGAGAAAGGATTTGCCTATGAAGTTAACGGCTAGAGATGCGGCGCAGCTTTTTAATACGACGCAGAATATCAATTTTATTGTCGAGCGGCTCGCAGCAGCCGTAATAGACCAGCCCGCAGCGCTCGAGAATCCTGTTGATATAATCCAATTCGAACTCTATGTGCATCTCGGGCGATATCACCGCGAAAAGCTGCGCCGCCGCTCGCCCCCACGCGTCGGCCGCAGTAATTTTATCCTTGTCCATATCCTTAGGCGGCAGGTCATATGTGCAGCCCGGCGTACAGTGGATATAATAGGGATCGGTGTCGATGATGTTAAGCCGCTCATATTCGTTAACCGTATGTTCCTGAACCTGTGTAAAACGCTCAATGAGGGCGTGGGCAAATTCCGGTCTGTCGTAAAAATCCATGAGTACATTATCAACGCCGTGGAAGCGCGGTATCTGATCCCACGCCGTAAAATTGAGGTTGACGCCCGCTTTTTTTATCGGCAATACATCGGAATAAATTGTTTCGGCAAACGACAATCTGCGCTTTGTCCCCTCCTCATCCACCGAAATTTCCGGCATCTTGATTTTTTCGATGTCCTCGTCGTTTTGAAGAATATCGTGGAAGATGTGCGACTTTATCTCTGAACCGCTCTCGGAGTTTATGACGTTTTCCTCAATTTTGAGCCCGTTTCCGCTGTTGTTGACGAAAACACCGACGCGCTTGTAGGGATGCTCCGTGCGGTCGCCCTGAAAGTTTTCCCAAAGGTATAAAAACTGGCGCAAATTATACTCCTCGTTCCTGTACGGGCTGTCGGGTTCACAGACCGTTTGAAGCGCCGGAACATCATTTTCAAACTCGCGCCACGGCACCTCGAACACCAGCACGGGCGGACGGACAAACTCAAGGTTGTTCAGCTTTCTGTACCGTTCGGCGCGTTCAATACAGACATCGGACAGCACAATTTCGGC
>CAZDWM010000247.1:0-783 GCA_964509145.1 uncultured Eubacteriales bacterium
GAGGCCATAATTGATGCCGGTGGCATTGATATTCAGCTATTGGGCATTGGCCGCAACGGCCATATCGGCTTCAACGAACCGGCCGACCACTTTAAAAATGAAGCCTACAGGGTTAAGCTCACAAAAAGCACCATTGAAGCTAATTCAGTCTATTTCGACGACATTCCGATGCCCCGCTTTGCCCTGACCATGGGTATCGGTTCAATTATGCGTTCCAGAAAAATCGTGTTTATCGCCACGGGTGAAGCGAAGGCGGAGGCCGTAAGAGCCATTTTTAAGGGCGATGTTACGCCCCAGCTTCCTGCCTCGATTCTCCAGCGGCATATCGACGTAACGGTTTTCCTCGACAGGGAAGCCGCCGCCTTGCTGTGATAAGAAATGAATTTTAAAATTAATCCGTCGCTGCAGTGGGGCGCCGTTTTTCAGGTGCCCGCTGCCGTGGTCGACAAACATTTTAAGCTTGCAAGCCCGGAGCAGCTCAAAGCACTGCTCTGGGTGCTTCGTCATGCTTCAGATTCGCCTGAGCTTAGCGAGCTTTGCGCCGCATTACGATGCGAGGCGGGCGACGCTGAGGATTGCCTGAATTTTTGGGTGGAACGTGGTATACTGCTCAGCGACAGCGTTGAAATTCACGAGCCGCCCAACCTGACGGTTGTCCCGATGGCACACGAGCCGTCGCAAATACCTATAAAAGCCCCTCTCGAGCCGATTCCGCTCATCAACCCCACCAACGAGCAGATTCTTATCAGGGCCAAGGAATCGCCTGAAATAGCCTTTTTGTTT
>CAZDWM010000247.1:793-1921 GCA_964509145.1 uncultured Eubacteriales bacterium
CTTCCTGTTCAACGAGGCGCAAAAAAAGCTCGGACGCACCATCGGTTACGACGCGCAATGTGTCCTGCTGATGCTCCACGACCAGTATGGTCTGCCCGTCGAGGTCATATTAATGATTATCGAATACTGCGTTTCGGTCGGCAAAATCAACATAGCTTACATATCGGCAATGGGAAAAGACTGGGCTGAAAAGGAAATCGACACCATCGAAAAAGCCGACGAACAGGTTGAACACCTGCGCCGCTGTAACGGCGTGTGGAAGGAGCTTGCGGCGCTGGCAGGTATCGCAAACCCGCGCCCGACGTCGGCTCAGTCGGAATTTTTACGCACGTGGACATATGAGTTTTCGTACGGAATTGATATGCTTAACCTTGCTTATGAGGAAATGGCAAACCACTGTACGAAATTGAGCTTTGCTTATATGAACAAGGTGCTTAAAAACTGGCACGACGCGGGGATTAAAACGCCAACAGATGTTGCCGACTTGGCAAAAAAGTACGCCGACGGTAAGGGCGGAGGTAAAAAGGGCGTTTCTGGTCAGGCAGACATAAAAACACCGCAAGCCGCTAAAGCCGCGCCGTCCTACGACATTGAGGAATACAAGCGCAGTGCTATGCAGGATCCGATTGTTTACAAAAAGAAGAAAAAAGTCGGTACATAATCTTAGAAAGGCGGTGAGCCGATGGGATACGATAACAAGGTTTATATCCTCGCAAATGAGGAACTCAAGCGCCGCAAGAGCAGGGCGGAAAAGGAACAGCGCCTGCGCTACGAAGAGGCGATGCTTAAAATACCCGGATTAGCCTTAATCGACCGCGAGATTTCCTCAGCTGGTCTTGAGCTCGTCAAGGCGCTTTCGATGGGGCAGGACGCTCGACGGTTTATCGATAACCTCGCTAAAAAGAACCTTGCCGCACAAAAAAAGCGCGTTGAGCTTTTAAAGCAAGGTGGATTTGAAAAGGATTATCTCGACACGAAATACACCTGTCCTAAATGTATGGACACCGGCTATGTCGAGGGCATCCGTTGCGACTGCTACACAAAGCTACTGCGCGAAAAGGCGCGCGCGCTGCTGCTTCAGGACGCACCATCGTGCTCGGGCGGTTTCGGCACCTTCAAGCTCGGCTT
>CAZDWM010000247.1:1931-2893 GCA_964509145.1 uncultured Eubacteriales bacterium
CGACGTACTCGGCTTTTGTAAAAGCTATGCAGCCGATTTCGACGTTGATTCCCCAAGCCTCCTGCTGACGGGCGAAACTGGCTTAGGCAAGACGCATTTGTCGCTTGCTATAGGTCTTTCGGCTGTCGACAAGGGCTTCGGTGTGATATACGGTTCCGCGCAAAACCTTTTAAACCGCGTCGAGCGCGAGCATTTCGGCAAGGGCGGCGACGAGGGCGAAACGGTTCAGGCGCTGCTCGACTGCGACCTGCTCATTCTCGACGACCTTGGCTCCGAATTCTCGACACAATTCACCATTTCTGTGATTTATAATATCATCAACACAAGGCTTCTAAAGGAACTGCCCGTAATAATAAGCACTAACCTCACCGCCGAGGAGCTTGAAAGTAAATACACGCGCCGCGTAACGTCAAGAATCATCGGCAGCTATGTAACGCTCGCATTCTGCGGCTCCGATATCCGGCAAAAGCTCAAAGATTAATCGTTTTGGAGACAACATAAATGGACATCATCAACGTACTCACAGGCCAGTTTTCACTTCAGAAATGGCAGGTTGAAAACACCGTCAAGCTCATCGACGAGGGCAACACTATTCCGTTCATCGCGCGTTACCGCAAGGAGGCGCACGGAACGCTTGACGACCAAATATTGCGCGAGCTTTCAGAGCGGCTCGAATATCTTCGTAACCTTGACAAACGCAGGCAGGAGGTCTTCACCTCCATTGAGAGTCAGGAAAAAATGACGCCGGAGCTTTCCGCCGCGCTCGAAAAGGCCGAAACGCTTGCAGAAATTGAGGACATCTATCGCCCGTATAAACCAAAGCGCCGCACACGTGCCTCAATCGCCCGTGAAAAGGGGTTAGAGCCTCTGGCCGACGCTATCTATTTACAACTGCCTAAAAGCCCCGTACCGCTTAAAATGGCCGAAGCTTACATTGACACCGAAAAGGGCGTCGCGACGGC
>CAZDWM010000247.1:2903-3247 GCA_964509145.1 uncultured Eubacteriales bacterium
GGCTGAGGAAGCGCTTGCGGGCGCGATGGATATCATCGCCGAAAACATATCGGATAACGCCAACATTCGCCGCAGGCTCCGCAATCTTTTCAACGCTGTGGGTATTGTCAGCGTCAAGGCTGCCGACGAAGCCGCCGAAAGCGTTTATACGATGTATTACGACTACTCCGAACCCGTTGCGCGAATCGCCGACCATCGCGTTTTAGCTGTCGACAGGGGAGAGAAAGAGGGCTTTTTAAAGGTCTCCGTCACACTTGACGCCGTCAAGGCCGCCAATGTCATTTCAGACGAAACACTCAACGCCACCGGTTCGCCATGCACCGAAACAGTTCGTGAAGCCGGAA
>CAZDWM010000248.1:0-3234 GCA_964509145.1 uncultured Eubacteriales bacterium
ATCTCCACCAAAAACGGCAAGCAACAGAAATGTTGCTTGCCGTTTTTAAGAGTCTTATGCGCATGGAAGACCTTTGAGAATATGATCTGTTTAATTGACACACTTAATCAATCTTCCCACTCAATCTCAACAGTGTAACTGTCGTCTGCACTCTTGAGCATTGATGAAATGACAGTTTCGGCATTTTTTTTTGCTGTATCAAGCAGACCATGCTCCTCGGCTCGTTTTACCATTTCTGCCTCGAGATTCTTTTGAACCTTATTTACATCTTCGGTGCTGATTTGATTAAGTATATTTTTCGTCTCGTCATATACTATTAAAGATTTTTTATCGAGTTCTTGACCGGTGATTTCAACCTTAGGTAATTGTACAACTATGATATTTTCATATTTTTGTGTAATTTTTGCCTGAGACAGGTCTTTAATTCCGGCTTTTATAGTTCCCTTATACGAGCAAGTAATGTTCTTACCAGTAAGCGGAACTTTAACCCCCTTGAATTTTTTGCTGTCTTCAAATTTCCCAATACATTCACAAATATATTCTGCTGTGTTAAGCTCTGCTGTGTCTTCAAGTCTTTCTTCTAAAACACCTGTAATGCTTATTGCCTCAACACTTGCTTTCTCATTCAGATATATGCTGACTCCGAAATAGCATCCAATACCCAATACGACTAAGACCGGCAATACAATCAAGATTACTTTAATTTTCTTCATTTTTGTTATCTCCTTTGTTTTTGTTAACGGTTATCCGTCAATATATTCCTTGTATTTTTCACGAATACTGAGAAGTATATCATACTTTTTTATCATTTATGCCGCTTCGGTCTGCGAGACGTCGTTACTCTGCATCTCTGTCTTCGGGTAGAAGTAATCCTCTATAATTTTCGCGCTGTCCATACACCTGCCCGTCGTCAGCGGGTCATACAGACATACGCGTTGGATGTTCTCAAGATATGTCATTGTCCAGTCGCTGTTTACAAGGTCGAGGTACACCGCCACGCCGCTGCCCGGGTCGCTCCTTTCGCGGTCGTATACCTGCATGGCGACGTCGTTTGAAATGCAGTAGCTGATGTTGTAAAACGACGACTGGAAGAAATGCGGTATTGTCACCCACGCCTTGCCGAAGTTGTATTCGTCGACACCGAACTCGGCCGAGCATTGCTGAGCGATGGCGTTGATGTTTGCAAGCGTGAGCTCGTTTTTGCTAAGCTGAAATACCCTTTGCTCAAACTTGCTGTAGCATGCCGACCAGATGAAGGTTTCGAGGCTGCCTATAAGCTTTGCCGACGTGATGCGGTCGACAGTCTCCTTCGGGAAGTCGGACAGGTGGCAGAGGATTAAAAACTCCATGGCCTGCGAGGAGGTCTCGCAGTAGTCAAGCTCTGTTGTGCTGTCGTAGTTGATATAGGAGTCGACAAAATGCCCGAACTCGTGCGAGAACGACATTAGGTCGTCCTCCGTGCCGACAGCACCGACGACGACGAACGGCGCGTCGTAGCCCTGGAGATATGTTTCAAACGCGCCCGACACCTTTTTGTCGGAAACGTCCACATCGTAAAGCTCATTTTTAATCATATAGGAATAAACCTTGCTTAGCTTAATCGACATATTCCTTACGGCTGTGCGGAGCATTTTAATAAGCTCCTGCTTGCCGAGCTTTTTACTCTCGTAATCGACAAAGCCGTCCTTTTGGAGCCTGTTATATAGCGGAACCATGGTGGCCTTGAGCTCATCTATGTATTTGTCGCTCTCAATCGGCGTGTAGTCCCTGTTTTTAACGGCGTAGGCATATTTTTCATACGACGAAAAGCCCTGTTCCAACGCGATATAATGCCGGACTGTGACAAGCTTGACATATATTTCACCCAGAAGCTTGTTATACTTTTCGTAGTAAGCGTTCAGTATCTGCTTGCGTGTCTGTTTGTCTTTATACTTTTCAAGCAAATCGCTGACATACTGCTCCTTGCCCCCGTAATTGATGGTGGGCATCGAGGCGGTTTCGGCATACTCCCGTTCAAGCCCCGATTCCGACTGTAAAAGCTTGACAAGGCTTTCTGTGTAAAGAGGTTCATAAGAGCTTTGGCTGAAAAAACCTCTGCCAAAATACGAACCTTCAACATAGGAAGCGTGTTTTGATTTTGAAACAGCGATATTCATCTTTTCAAGCTTCAACTGAAGCTCGGGGTAAGCGTTTGCAAGGCGGTCAAGCTCATTTGAATAAAAATCGTCGGTGGTGTCAATTGAAAACCTGATGTTTGAATAGACATACATCGTGTTGTAGGACTGAACCTCATCATAGACTTCGATAACCGCCTTTTTCAGCTCGGCGGCTCCGGTGTCGTCTTTCGTCATGGTGATGACCTTGTCGATATCGCCGTAGATATCCTTTGTGTCGGGCTTGTCATACTTGATATCGCTGAACGGTATGGTGTCGCGCGGCGAATAAAGCCCGAGCGAAAACCCGCTTGAAAGACCGATTATTACAGAAAGCACCGCCGCTATAAAAACAATCAGACTGTCCTTGCGGCTGTCGCGCCCGTTAATCTTATATAAATCCATTAATTCTCACCTTTATCCTTAGTCCCACGGGGAAGCTTCTTTAATGGTCTCCTTGGCGGACGCAGCGGTTACAGCGTTGCCGTCGGACGTATTGCCCACGAGGCTGCCGAGACGCTTTGAGACAAGATCCTCGGTTTCACGGGCGGAAAGCCTGACCTCAGGCGCGTTGTAGTAAACGACGCGCTCCAATTTCTCCTTTTTCTTGACAAATATGAATTTGCGTCCAAGGTAATACTGGGTAACCGCGATAGCGATGCCCCAAATTATGATAGCCCTGAAAATATATGTCCTGACATTGACGTCCAGCGCAAAGCCCTGAATCGATGTCGCCATAAACGTCGCGGAGGAAATGTTCAAAAACGCCGTACTCCAGAAATAGATGAGAACAGTATAAAAAGCATACGCTTTTGACCGCTTTAATCCGATAAGGGTTGCGACGGCAAGACCGATTTCAAGAATAAGCAGTATGCATTCCAGCTTTATCATCGGGTGGAACTGAAAATAGTTTATTTCGGAGAACAATGACCAGATGTTGCTGATGATGCCATAGGGCAAAAGAACGCGCAAAGAAAAAAAGTGAAAAGCAAGTGACACGTTTGATTCGCTGAAATCCTCGTTGTTGTTCATGTTTATGACCATCCCTTTCGCTGCGCTCAAGGCACAAAAGGGAATGAAA
>CAZDWM010000249.1:0-3227 GCA_964509145.1 uncultured Eubacteriales bacterium
ACTGACAACCTGCTCATTACGAATGAGCTGCTCTGCCATTGAGCCACACCAGCGTTTTGTTTAGTTTGTATTGGCTAATTTGAAAAATTAAAGGTAATTTGCAATGAAGTCCGCTACTTGTTGCGACACAACTTCAACGCCTTGCTCGTTGAGGTGAAGCAAATCGGGTTGTAAAAAGCTGTCGGCATCTGTTCTGAGTAACGCATTCAAGTCGTTGACCGGCACGCCTTTTTTGCTCATGAACTCGGTAATGGCGGCGTTGTAGCGGTCTATCCGCGCATTGCTGTCGGAGATAAAATGCCTACCCACGGGCGTCGTTGTGGCAAAAAGAATCTTCGCTCCGGTCAACGCCATCTCATTATAAATAAGCTCCATATCGCGCAGATAATCGGAGATGCTTGTAAACGGCTCCACCCGCTCGTTGAGCCTGAACGTATCCCATATGCCGTTGTTCCAATGAATGACATCCGGCTTGCCGCGTCCGTCCATGTCAAGCCAGTTATCAATGTTCCACAGAGTATACTTCGCGAAGCGGCAGTTTTCCGTCGGCCCCCAGACATTGGCCTTGTCGGAAAGTAGTTCAGCAACGCGCGCGCTGTAACTCATGCGTATCGAGTCGCCTATCAGAAGAACGCGCTTCATCACATCACCCGCTAGCTTTATTGCCGTACAGCTTATATATTATAAATAAAAGCCTTCCGTTTTTCAAGTACTTTTCAAAAATATTTTATGTTAACTTCTTCAATTTTCTCGCGTTTTCGGCGTATTAAATAATATCGTTCATAATCAGCAACGCAACCGCGCAGGAAGCTATGATGAACAGCGCTAATAGAGCGGCAATCACTGTCGCCTTTCCCTGTCTCGCCGAGCCCTCAGACTTTGGCATCAACTTTGCCGCGCGCAGACCCGAAACAACCGGCTTGTAGAAAAGCAGCGTCACCGCCATATTGAGCGCTCCCTTAATCAGGTTGAACGGTAAAAACACCGGTACAATCATCTCCGCTACTGCTTCTCGCGGGATGCCCATATAAATCGGGGTTAACAGATAGTTCCACAGGATCATGACAATGACCATAAGCGCCGCTCCCGAAGCCAGCCCGACTACCGCAGCCGACAGACTTTTTTTCTTGAGATAAAGCAGCGACGCGGGCAGGACAAACGCCCATGTCGCGAGGATGTTCATTATTAAACCTATCCAGCCAGTAGCGCTAAACGTCACCATCTCAAGCAGGGATACGACGACCGACATCACCATCGCGGGGAAGGGACCGAACAGCAACCCGCCCATCGCAAGCATAACATCTTTCGGGTCGTATTTAAGATATGGTGCCGCAGGGACAAACGGCGGCATGATGTGGCTTGATATCGCCACAAGCACAAATGCCGCGGCGCAAATCATCGCGCAGGTCACCATTGTTTGCGTAGATAAACCCTTACCCTTTTTACCCATTTTATAACCGTCCTTTTGCCGCATTTATTTTTGCGGACTATATCATCTTATCCGTTATCTTCTTAAGCCGACCCACCGTTAACTGGGCGCACAGACCGGTAAATGCTCCGGTTATAATCGCCGAAAGCAGTAGTGCCGGGAAATAGAGAAAGACCTTCGCGCTACTGAGCATCATCGCCGCGGCCGTAAGCTGGCCGACGTTGTGGGCAATCGCTCCGAAAACGCTGACCGCCCATAGGCGGCTGCCTGTCAAAACCCGTGACATCAGACACATCACCAAATAGCAACACACACCGCCCGACAGGCTGTAAGTCAGGCTTGCCGCCGAGCCGCAGAAGACACTGCCCAAAAGAATGCGCATAAAAAGAATTGCCGCCGCGTCCTTTTTACCGAACAGTGACATAGCAACGAGTGTTATGACATTCGCGAGACCAAGCTTGATGCCCGGAACGGCCATAGGCGCCGGAATCTGCGCCTCGATGACAAACACGACAAGCGCTGCCGCCGTCAACACGGCGTCGGCCGCAAGTCTTTTTGTTTTCATCGTCTCACCCTCGGATAACGTGTTATACCGCACCGTGTTTTATTGTAACGTGATTTTTGGAAATAGTCAATCTTTAATTGCGGAATTTTATATATGTTTTACATTCAGTGAGCTGTATATTAAATCAAACCTGCGCTGAAGCGTCAGAATTTCCGACATATCCATGCGTATATATTCGATTCGGGCATCAGATGATTTCTCTTTTGCTATCTCAAGCATCTTTTTCGAGATATCCACGCCAACAACCCGCTTTGCTCCTTTGAGGACAAAGTCGATGCAGTTACGCCCGTAGCCGCAGCCGAGGTCAAGCACATCTTTTCCGGTTATATCCGGCAGCAGCTTTGCCATCGCCTGCTGTTCAAGCAGGTCGTTGTAGTTGTCTTCCCTATCTCGGAGCTTCATATATCCGTCGAAAAATGCTTCGTTATCATAGATGTTTGTGAACAGCGCATACTGTCACTCCCTCCTCTCGGCTCACGTCATTTCAGGTCTTCTGTAAAAGCAGCCATTTCTTTTTCAAGCAACGCAAAGACCTTGGATACCAGATAACCGTCGGCGACGGCGTGGTTGATCCTGACGGTAACGGGCATCATCAGCTTGCCGTTTTCTTGCCTGTACCTACCCCAGTTGATGATGGGCGTATAAAAAAGGTGTCCGTCGGGCAGCTCAATATTCAACGAATCGTAGGACAGCCACGAAATATAGGAAGCGTCGAAATAATTCCGGCGGCTGTGGTCAAGCCCATATTCCCTTGTTGCTTTTACCTTGTCGATATCCCTTTCGCAGTCGTCATAAAACGTTTGATAGTCCTCCGAATAGTCGGAGTAAACGACCGTGCAGGTTTCGGTGTCTTCATGGAAAATGTAATGCGCCGGATTGATTTTATCAAAAACAACCAGCTTGTTTTCCGGAAAGAGGTACTGCATTTTATAATCGTCGCGCGAGTTGAGCACCCTGCAAAGCAGATATAAAAAATTGATATAAAACTTTGTGTCCGTCGCCTTTGACAGAGCGACAAGCGCGGAAACATCTATTCTGGCCGTAACCGAGGTTGAACACTTGCAATCCTCGGTAAAATGGCGGTACACTTCCTTTCTGTAGTAGTTCTCAATTTTGACTTCTTTGTATTCCATTATTTTCATCCTTTATTGTCAGTCCCTGTCAACGATTTCGTCGGAGTCCTGTGCCTCGTCGTTAGCGGATTTTTTAGTGTTGATTTTTTGTTTTTTATCT
>CAZDWM010000250.1:0-985 GCA_964509145.1 uncultured Eubacteriales bacterium
CGGCATGTACGGCCACTACGACGACGCCGAACGCTTTGCCTTTTTTTCAAGAGCTGTTCTTGAAATTATTCAATACATAGGCTGGAAGCCCGATATAATCCATTGCAACGACTGGCAGACTGCGCTAACACCTGTATATTACCAGACAGCATACGCCGACGCGGTCGGTTATCAGGGGATAAAAACCGTGTTCACCATTCACAATATCCAGTATCAGGGGACTTACGGCTTCAATATTCTTGAGGATGTTTTCGGTCTTCCCAAGGATGTCGGCTATCTGCTCGATTACAGGGGCGACATCAATCTTATGAAGGGCGCCGTCGAATGCGCCAACATTGTGACGACCGTCAGTAAAACCTATGCCGAGGAAATATTAGACCCGTGGTTCAGCCACGGCCTAGACCCGATTCTTAGCGCACGCAGGTTTAAGCTCCATGGCATTCTCAACGGCATCGACACCATCAACTACGACCCCGAAACGGACAAGATGATTTGGGTGAATTATACCGCCGACAAAAAGCGAGGCAAGTCGGTGAATAAAACACAGCTTCAAAAACTGTTTTCACTTGAGGTCAGCGCGAGAAAGCCGTTACTCGGCATAGTCTCAAGGCTTGTCACGCACAAGGGCTTTGACCTTATAAAGGCGGTTTTCGACGAAATGATGTGTACATCAGACCTTCAGGTTATTGTACTCGGTTCGGGTGATGATATTTACGAGCGCTTTTTCAGCGACGCCGCGGCGCGGTATCCCGGCAGGGTGGGGGTTAAGCTCGGCTTTATCCCGGAGCTTGCCCATCAGATTTACGCGGGCTGCGATATGTTTCTGATGCCGTCAAAGAGCGAGCCGTGCGGTCTTTCGCAGATGGTCGCGTTGCGTTACGGCGCTATACCGATTGTGCGTGAGACGGGCGGGCTAAAGGACACCATCACAGACAGCGGCGACGGCGCGGGCTGGGATCACGCGCTCTGGATCGCGCCGCGACTG
>CAZDWM010000250.1:995-2303 GCA_964509145.1 uncultured Eubacteriales bacterium
TGTCACCCTCCCCGGCGCGGGCAACGGCTTCACGTTTCGAAGCTACAACGCACAGGACATGCTCAACGCCGTACGCCGTGCGGCGGAAGGTTACAGGAACGCCGAGGGCTGGGAAATTCTTGTCGACAGAGCAATGCGCTGCGATAATAGCTGGGGGCAGTCCGCGAATGAGTATATTAAGCTGTATAAAAGTATGCTGACGGAAGCTTGATAAACGGGTACCGTAACGACGGTTAAAAAAACACGGAAAGCAAACGTTGTGCGCTCGCTTTCCGTATGAATGGTATAAATATTGTCAATTTAGTTTAGTATTATTTTCATCGTTTATAGTGCTGTCGGTCTTCCTTTTTGCGATAGTCTTTGTAAAATAATAGGCTCTGTCGGTAAACGCCTCGTGTGCCGAGTCTATAATAGTTTTAAGACACTCCGGCATCTCGGCATCCGGGTCGTATTTGAGCATGGCCTTTCTGCCTGGTACATTCAGCACCCGAAGCAACAGCGAATCCAAAGTGTTTATGTATTGATCAAAGTCTGAGATTCCCTCAATATTAAGCCAGTTGGCAGGAACCTTACCCTTGCCGATGCTGAACAATAGCACACGATAAATGCACACGGCATACAACACAAGCGTCTGGCGGGAAAACTCCTCGCTGGTGTTGCCCAGCGCCTCGCGCAACGCGGCGGCGGCGCGGTAAATCGTTGCTGTTGTGAGAATTGAGTCGTCCGGCATAGTAATCTCAAAATTAAAAATGTCGGAAAAGCCGTATTTGCTGTTGCTGTTGCAGAGAAGATAGTCGCAGGTAACCCCGAAAAATTTTGCTGTCTTGATGACGAAGTCAAGTCCGCATTCACGAATACCGTTTTCGTAATGCGATAAAAGTGCCTGGGATATTCCGAGCGCTTGGGCGGCTTCTTTTTGACTGAGCTGCTGTTGTTTTCTGAGCTCCGCTAATCTTGTTCCAAAGCTGTCCGGCATACAGATCTCCTCCTTTTGATTTATTGATTGATTGTACAATATACATATTATACTCCAATTATTGTTAATAAGATATAGACATAATTAACAAAAATTATCAAATGTTTTTGGCGGTGTTAAAAGAAAATGAACTCATATATCATCTACATGGTTCGAAACGGATTAACAAGTGAAAACCTTTTAGGTAAGTATATCGGACACACAGATGTACCGCTGTGTGAGGATGGCATCAGGCAGCTGATGTCCATGCGCGAGGATTATGAATATCCTGAGCCGGAGGCCGTGCTTTCAAGCCCGCTGCCAGGCCCATCCCGCCAGCCCGGGGCGGGCTT
>CAZDWM010000250.1:2313-3224 GCA_964509145.1 uncultured Eubacteriales bacterium
ATATCCCGACTGCGAGACTATCATAATTAATGAACTGATAGAGTATGATTTTGGCGAATTTGAGGGAAAAACGGCGGAAGAGCTCGAGGACCATCCCGTTTTTCCGTCATGGCTTGCGGGTGAGACGGATGTCGAGCCGCCGTTCGGCGAGAGCAACGCGGCGTTTCAGAGAAGGGTGTGCGAGTGCTTTTGCAGAATTGTTGACGGTTTGATGAAAACGGGAACCCGCACGGCGGTCATAGTCACTCACGGCGGCGTCATAATGACCCTTCTCGCGGCGTTCGGGCTGCCCGAGGCATCACCGCATGAGTGGATGACACCTAACGGGTGCGGGTATACCGTGCGTATAACTCCGTCAATGTGGATGCGCGGACATAAAATGGAGGTATTCGAACAGATTCCGAAAACGCCGGACGAATTAAAGGAACCCGATATTTTCGAAGGTTTCAATGTCGAAGACTATTTATATGATTGATAAAAGAAAAAGGAGTTTTTAAAAATGAAGAAGATTATTGCGTTTTTAATCTCGGCGGCGCTTGTGCTGGCGCTGTTTTACGGTTGCACAGGCAAGGATGACGGCGATAAAACGACGGACGGTTCCGCCGCTACAGACGTAAGCGGCTATTATATCGATGACTCTAAAACGCCGCTTGAAGTCGGCGATACAGTCGAATAAAAAACGGAGAACGACGAAAGTCATTCCCTCACAATGTGTCTATATCCTGTTTCTACGGTTATGTTGGCTTCATGACCGTATTACTGGTATTTTAATATTATGAAATCACCTTGCTGTAAAAATCCTCGATTGCGGCGTAGAAGTCTTCAACGCCGCCGTCGTTTTTAATGACATAGTCGGACATAGCCTCTGTCTCGGAGGTGTGGAATATTTTCTCCTCGTTCTCGTCGTTTTC
>CAZDWM010000251.1:0-2658 GCA_964509145.1 uncultured Eubacteriales bacterium
AGCGCGAGGACAAACCTTTGTTCCCGCGCCTTTTATTACTGGTTTCCCGCCTCGTCGGCGATGCTCTGCAGCACCTTCATGAGGTCTGTCATATCGTTAATATTGACATTCTTTTCAAGAATGTAGCTTTTCAGATCCTCCGGAAGGGTATCAAACTGCGGTTTGATTTTTTCCGCGACGGTTGACATATCATCATCTCCTATTTTTTTCGTAGTATGGCAAATTATTACGGTATTATGCCTAAACAAAAGCGCCGGGCACAATATGCGTCCGGCGCCGGCGTTATTTTCAAGGGATACACATTGACAAAATTTCATTAATTGTGTAGTATTATTATTATATCGAAACATTCTCTCTATGAGCCGCTGTAAATTTTATATATAAAATCCGAACAAAAGAAGGGTCAACCGATGAAACTGAAATCCATTCTGAGCGGTGTCCTTTGTGCTGTCCTTGCGGGGAATCTTTTAACCGTCCCGGTTGTGGCAGAGGGAGAAGCCTCCGGCGTTTCGGACAATCCGTTCGCCTACACGGACGCGGTGAGAGATACGCGATTATCAGATATATCCGGGTCATACAAGGGAGAGTCAATGAAAACCGCCTCTTCGGCAAGGATACTTCAGAGTGCATCCGGAGAGGGCGGGTGTATTGTAAAATTCAATCAGGATACGTCGTTTGAGGAGATTATGGCATTACTCGAGGGCTATTCCTATGAGGTCATCGGGAACAGCGCGCTCAAGCTGTTCAGCATCAAGGGGGTTTCTTGCGAGCGGCTGCAAGCGGCGTTTAGCGGTAAATATGAATATATTGAGAAGGATTCCGTGGTTCGGACACAGGCCGTTACCACCGATCCGTTACTCTCCGACCAATGGGCTCTGGACGCGGTGAATATTCCCGAGGCGTGGGCGGTGTCCAAGGGGACCTCCGACGTTATGGTTGCCGTTATCGATTCGGGAGTATACAGGGATCATGAAGATTTTGCCGGAACCGATATCCGGAACGGTCATGATTATGTTTATAATGATTATGTCAAAGATGATTGGTTGGGTCACGGCACGGAAACGACGGGAGTAATAGCCGCGACGGTCAACAACGGTATAGGGGTTGCCGGCGTTTGCTGGAATGTTGTCATTGTACCGTTTCAGATTTTCTCCGGGATAACGCGCACCGCGGATATTTCTGATGAATGCAGTGCGTTGTATGACGCAGCGGACGCGGGTGTGGACGTCATCAATCTGAGCATAGGCGCGAGCGATTACAGCGCGTCGGAAGAGGATGCTATTCGATACGCCGCCTCTAAGGGCTGTATTATTGTCGCGGCTGCCGGGAATGAGGGCATGTCGGGGCTTTCCTATCCGGCTTCCTATGCCGGCGTTATCAGCGCGGGCGCGGTGAACAGCAGTCTTACGAAGTCAACATTTTCGAATTATAACAGTGCCGTCGACGTCTGCGCGCCCGGTGAGAATGTTCTGACGACATGCGATCCCTATTATGACGGCAACAGCTATGCCTATGTTGACGGTACCTCCTTTTCCTCGCCGTATGTCGCCGGGGTGGCGGTACTGGTCAGAGCCTATAACGACAACATCGATACCTACCGCTTTCAAAAGCTTTTGGAAATGACTTGTACAGACCTCGGGACGGCGGGCTACGACACCTCATACGGCTATGGGCTTGTTGACGCTGGGGCGCTTCTTCAATGCATTCAGGCAAGCGGAGAGGACGGCTTTATCGTATCGGACGGCATGCTGAAGGGATATTACGGTCTGGGCGGGAATATAACCATTCCCGACACAGTGACAACAATTGCTGACAAAGTATTTTTAGGCTGTACCTCTTTAACGGGAGTCACGATCCCGGACAGCGTAAAAATCATCGGAGAAAGCGCCTTTACGAACTGCGCGTCGCTGAACAGCATCACGATTCTGGGCAATTTGACGCGCATCGGCTGGGGAGCGTTTACCGGAACCGGCTTTTATAATAACGAAGACCGCTGGGAGAGCGGTGTATTATACATCGGAAAGCATTTGATTAGAGCCGATTGGGTGTATATAGCAAATTCCTATAAAATCAAAGAGGAAACCGTCTGTATTGCCGAGGGCGCATTTTACAATTGTGACACCATAACCGATATCACGATTCCGAACAGTCTTCTGAGCGTGGGCGCCGTCGCGTTCAGAGCCTGTGACGGGCTGAAAAGTATCGTGATTCCAAAGAGCGTAACTTATATCGGACACAACGCCTTTTCGGATTGCACGGCGCTGACGGCGGCGACACTACCTTCCGATTCAACCCTTTTCGAATCCGATCTGTTTGACCGAACAACCGGTCTCAAAACGGTGACGATCGGGGACTTTACCTATAGCGCAGAGGGCGGGCTCGCCGAGGATGTCACCGGTTACAGCGCTTGGGACAGCTTCAGTTTTAACAAGCTGAGCGCAAAGTATATCGACGACGTCTATGTCTTGAATCCTTATGTACAACTAACAGACAGTCTGTCTTTGTTCGTAAAGATTCACGGATATTCAGATTCGACGGCTGCTCAGTACGCCTCGGATAAATATACCTTTATCACGATGCCTAAAGCAGTTTCTGTCGTCAAAAATACCCTTCCGACAAAAACAACCTATACGGTCGGCGACACGCTGAACACGAGCG
>CAZDWM010000251.1:2668-3217 GCA_964509145.1 uncultured Eubacteriales bacterium
CGGTCACAAGCGGCTTCATCTGCTCTCCGACGACCTTAAACGATGTCGGTACGCAAACGGTCAACGTCACATACAAGGGAATGACGGTTTCCTTTGACGTAACGGTCAGCGCGGTGGTGATTGTCAGCGGTATCACGGTTAAGACCCCTCCGACAAAAACCGTCTACATTATCGGCGATACGCTGAACACGGCGGGACTGACACTGACAGTCGCTTACTCCGATAATACCCAAAGAATCCTATCGAGCGGTTTTACCTGTGGCCCGACAAAGCTCGCCGCCGTTGGGACACAGGCAATCACTGTCTCCTACGGCGGCAAATCGGCGACGTTCAGCGTGACGGTCAATAACGTGATAAAAGTCGACGGCGTCAAACTCAACATAACGAGCGCGAATATCTATATCGGCGCCACCAAGCAGCTGACCGCAACGGTTACGCCGTCGAACGCAACCAATAAAGCGGTCACATGGACTTCAAGTAATACCGGCGTGGCTACGGTATCGTCATCCGGCCTTGTGACGGCAAAGGCGGTCGGCAAGGCGACGATAA
>CAZDWM010000252.1:0-3212 GCA_964509145.1 uncultured Eubacteriales bacterium
GTATGTGCGGCTTTTGCTACACGCAGCTTTACGATGTAGAGCAGGAAAAGAACGGTCTGTATACCTACGAGCGGGAGCCGAAGTTTGACACGGAGTTTTTCAAAGCGGTCAATTCACGCAAGGCGGCCATTGAGAAATAGCTTAAGATAGATAATAAAAACGTCGCAGAGAAACAAACATTTCTCCGCGACGTTTTAAGTTCGACTTTTTATTTGGCGTTCGTATTTTCGAATGTCTCGATGCCACCGGCCTCGTCATAAAGCCGAGCCGTCTCAAGGCAAATCTTAAGCGATAGCTCAATGCACTCGGGGCTGATGTTTTCAAAATTGTCGAGCCGTGTGTGATAATAGGTCTTGGGGTCGTGGTTGACACCGCAGAAGCCGGCCGAACGGATGCCATACATTGAAAAGCCTTCCGCGTCTACCGCACCGGGATAAATTCCGGCTCTGGGCATGTCGACACCGCAGTTTTGCCCGGCCTCATGTATGAGGTCGCCGACAGCTTCGCTGTTGTGGACGGTACCTGTACAGCCTCTTGTGTAAACCATAAGCTGTTCAATTTCACGCATGGTGTCCATTGAAATGAAAACCGTTTCAACTTCTTTAAGTTCCTTTTGGTGGCGTTTCGCGTAGGCTTTTGCTCCCCTTAAGCCCGCTTCCTCGGAGCCTGAAATGAGGCAGCCGACCTCGGTGTTGTCGTAGCGGAAATCGTTGTCGGACATCTCTTTGAGCACGCCTATAGCCGCGTAACAGGCGGAAAGGTTATCGTTCGCGCCGTCGACGATGACCCTCCAGTTGATAAAGAACATAATCGCGATACCGAAGGGGATGAAGCAGAGCAGGATAATGCCGAAGACCTTCCACACGCCCTCCATAACCGGCGCGCCGCTTGAGAGCGTCTTAATCAGCATCGCGGTGTTTATGACCGCGGCGACAATCATACCTATAACCGAGCCGCCGATGACGGGCGCAAGCGTTTTAATCTGGCCGTGGAGCGAATAGGTCCACTCAAACGCGGCGTCGGCGTGACCGCCGAAGATGATACGACGCTTGACCTCACCCTTAGGTTTACGGGAGGCATAGACATTTCTCGAAACACGCTTTGGGAACAGGAAATCGACCAGCTCGCGGTAAAGCAGAAACTCGACGACAAACATCAACAGCGCAAGAAAAGTGAGTATGACTGCGAAGACGCTGCACCAGACGGAGACATCGCTTGCCCAATACAGGCCGATTGATATAAGAAAGAAAAACGCCGCGATAGGAATGAAGCCCATGAACGCGTTGGGGTGAACGTCGAAGTCCTCCATGGTGACTTCGTCGGAGAATTTTTCAAGCTCCTTTTTGAAGTAAACCTGTGAGTCCCTTTCGGACTGGGTTCCGGGTGCCCTGTTTTTAAATGTGTCGCATACATGCTTGATGCCGTTGAGCATGTATTCCTTGGTGCTTTGCGAGATTTGAAGTTTACTCATGCTGTCTTCCCCCATTTTTATATTTTTATGTTTACACACTACACAAACACGAAGTTATTTTGGGAGGGCTGCCAACAAAAGCATATGGTCTGCCGAGCTATTCTATGCGGCAAACCATTCAGCGCAGCCAGACGAGGTTGGTGTCGTTGATAATGTTGTCGAGCCCGTAGACAACAAGCAGACGGTCAATGTTGTATTGGCTTACAATATCGGAAACGGCGGCGGTTCTGTAGTGGCGAAGGTCAACCATCACGACAGTTGCAGCGCCATGGCCGTTGAGGCGGTCACGTTGGCGAGCATGGTTGCCAGAGTGTTGGCATAGGAGTCCTTTAACAGGAGCAGCGAACCGCTCGCGGCGTTTTTATTGGTGATAACCGTTAAACCGTGGTTGCCATCGAGGTAGACCTCGTACATGTCGTTTTCTTTAAGATGGCTTTCATAAAAAAGGCTGTCGGAAACGACAGGCTGCTTGCCCGTGTCGGTGATTTGGATGGAAAACCGGCTGCCGTCAACGCGCCACAGTGCCATGGTGTCGGGCGTGGCAAGCCACAGGGCGGCTTTGGCGTAGGTTGTGCCGTAAAAACCGCCGACAGAGTACACTGAAAAACGCTCAGCAGTAATCGAAGTCAATCCGGCCGCTTTCATGAATTCGTCATAGGCGAGGTATGCGCCGCCGCTTGTCCAGTGGTGGTCTGTTTTATAGTAGAGCTGCATTTCACCCGCATTTTGTTTATAAATATCGCAAAGGTCAACCGTCTTTAAGCTCCCCGTGACGGTTTTATAAATGTCATCGATGATTTCACCGTCTTTATATGTCTTGTGTACGCGCGGCAATTTGTCGTTGAGGATGAATCCGGCGGACGGGACGACCATCATGTAAGCGTCAAGCTCGCTTGCTTGTGCGAAATCCTTTAAAATGCCGAGATTGCTGTATAGGGTTTCGGCGTTATACGCGACAGGCTCGTTTATAAAATAGCCGTCGCGGTGATATACTCCGTCCACGCCGTTGCGTCCAGTCGCGGCATCAAAATAGGAACCGATGCCGACAAAAAGGTTGCGCGACGGAAACTGATCCTGCATATAGGTCTCAAGACCGCTTTCAAAGCTGCCGTCAAGGAGCGAATCAAGCGTTAAAGAGGGAAATCCGGTGAGCGCTCGCTTTTCGAAATCAGAAAATGCCTTATCTGGCACTAAAATAAAAGCAAGCAGTACCGCGGCCAACAGGACACAGAACAAACTTGCTGCCGCCGCGCGGCTAACATTGATGCGCTTTTCAGTCATATTATTCAAGCTTAAATATAGTCCTTAATAAACTTGGCGGCGGCGGCGTTGTCGGCCGAGACACAGACCACCACATAGCCGCTGCCCGAATAAACAATCGCGCTGTCGAGCTTTGGCACCTGCTTTGGCGCGTAGGATGAATAGCTGTCGGACTGCTTTTGAAGGCGCGCCTCGGCGACTTGAATGAGATCATCCGCCGTAAAGCCGTCGGTTGTTTCGAATACCGCGAGTTCCTCGGGCGTCGCGCCGGTGCTGACATAAATGGCGCAGTCGCCGTTATAATCGGAAGGAAGGCTGTATATCGTTATGATGGAGGCCGTCGGAATATCGGTAGTCATCATATCTTCAAAGGGTACGTTTGAATAAATAAGATCGGCAATGGTATTTGCGTCAAGCGTCCGGTTGTCGGTTGTGGCGACAGTGTCGACGATGTGGCCGGAACAGCCGGAAAACAAAGATA
>CAZDWM010000253.1:0-740 GCA_964509145.1 uncultured Eubacteriales bacterium
CTGCGCGAGGCGATTACACAGGGTTTACCGCAGATGCTGACCTCGGCGATAACGGTCTTGGGCACATTTGTCATGATGCTTGTCATCAGTCCGTTGCTGACGGTGCTCGTCATACTTCTCATGTTCGCCGTAACAAAAATTCTCAAGTTTATCGGCAAGCAAAGCGCGGTCTATTTCAGAAAGCAGCAGGAGTCTGTCGGCAAAGTCAACGGCTATATTGAGGAGCTAATCGAGGGTCAAAAGGTGGTCAAGGTTTTTTGCCGCGAGCCGCAGACCAAGGCTGGCTTTGCTACCCTCAATGAGGAATACCGAAAGGCCGCCACAAGCGCTAACACCTACGCAAGCATCCTGATGCCGATTATGGGCAACCTTTCCTATCTAAACTACGCGGCCGCCGCCATTGTCGGCGCGTTGATGATTATCAACGGCGGTATATTCGGCATCGGCGCGTCTATGAGCCTCGGTGCTCTCGTATCGTTCCTCCAATACACACGACAGTTCTTCCAGCCGATAACAATGGTTTCCCAGCAGTTCAACAACTTTTTAGCGGCGCTCGCCGGTGCGGAGCGGATATTCGCCGTTATTGACGAGCCGCCCGAGACGGACGACGGTTATGTCACGCTCGTCAACGCCGCGAAGGACGCCGATGGTCATATCAAAGAGACCGACGACTTCACCGGGTTGTGGGCGTGGAAGCACCCGCACGCGAGTGACGGCAACATAACCTACACCGAGCTTCG
>CAZDWM010000253.1:750-3197 GCA_964509145.1 uncultured Eubacteriales bacterium
TGTGTTTGATGATGTCACATTCAGCTACGACGGCGAAACCAATGTCCTAAAAGATGTTTCGCTCAAGGCCGAAAACGGTGAGAAAATCGCGTTTGTCGGCTCGACGGGCGCGGGCAAAACGACGATTACAAACCTAATCAACCGATTCTACGATGTGCCGGACGGAAAAATCCGCTTTGATGGCATAAACATCAAAAAAATTAGAAAGGACGATTTACGCCGCTCGCTTGCGATGGTGCTTCAGGACACCCACCTGTTCAGCGGCAGTGTACGCGATAACATCGCCTACGGCAGGCTTGACGCGACAGACGACGAAATCATCGCCGCAGCCAAGCTCGCAAACGCCCACTCATTCATCGAAAAACTGCCACAAGGCTACAACACTTCATTGTCCGGCGACGGTGCCAACATCAGCCAGGGTCAGCGCCAGCTCCTTTCAATCGCGCGGGCGGCGGTTGCCAATCCTCCGGTGTTGATTCTCGACGAGGCGACCAGCTCCATCGACACGAGGACAGAACGGCTCATTGAAAAGGGCATGGATAAGCTCATGGAAAACCGAACGGTCTTTGTCATCGCCCACCGTCTGTCGACGGTACGTAACTCCGACGACATTATAGTGCTTGAACACGGCGAAATTATTGAACAGGGAAACCACGAACAATTGATTGAACAACACGGTAAATATTACAGCCTGTATACGGGACAATTTGTACTTGACTAAAATAAAAGGATGGTCATAACCATGCCGGATGAATTAAAAAAGCTAGTCCTTGAAGCTAATTTGGCGCTCCCCCGTTACGGTCTTGTAACGTTCACATGGGGTAACGCCTCACAAATTGACCGTGAAAAAGGTGTCCTCGCCATCAAGCCGTCCGGCGTCGAGTACGAGGCGCTGACGGCTGACGACATGGTGCTTGTTGACGTTAATAGCGTACAGATTGTTGAAGGCATTTATAAACCATCGAGCGATACGCCGACGCATCTTGAATTGTATCGCCGCTTTCCCGGCATCGGTGGTGTCGTCCACACGCATTCGCGCTGGGCAACGGTCTTCGCGCAGGCCGGACGCGGTATCCCCGTTTTCGGCACAACGCACGCCGACACTTTTTACGGTGAAATCCCATGTACGCGTTCTTTGACATTTGCCGAGATTAAGGGCGACTATGAGACTGAAACGGGGCGTATGATTGCCGAAACGCTCGAAAACAATGGCATCGACCCATTAGCCGTACCGGCGGTGCTCGTCTGCAACCATGGTCCGTTCGTCTTCGGACGCGACGCGGCACAGGCGGCTCATAACGCCGCCGTCCTTGAGGAGGCCGCGTTCATGGCTTATCATACCTTGTCACTCAACCCGTCGGCACAGCCGATTTCAAGCGCTCTGCTCGACCGTCATTTTCTGCGCAAGCATGGCAAAGATGCCTATTACGGGCAATAATATTTATATATACCAACAAAGAACCGCCGCGTTTATTTCAACACGGCGGTTTTTAATTCTATTATTTGTTTATGCACCCGCAGTTATAACCTTGACCTCTTTAATTACAATCGGTTCGACTGGCTTTGAAAGATTACCGTCGCCGCCCTGAACGCGTTCAATTTCAAGAAAACCGTCGACGACCTCCATGCCCTCGATAACCTTTCCGAATGCCGCGTACTGACCATCAAGCGACGCGCAGTCGTCGGTGTAACAGATGAAAAACTGCGACGACGCAGAATCGTTCGACTGGGGGCTTCTTGCCATGGAAACAACGCCCCTCGTGTGGGACAGTGTATTGCGCGTGAAGCCGTTAATGCTGAACTCGCCGAATATTTCCTCTCCTGATCCGCCGGAGCCGTCACCGTTGGGGTCGCCGCCCTGCGCCATAAAGCCTTCAATGACACGGTGGAAAGTCAGGCCGTCGTAGAAGCCCTCGTTGACGAGCTTTAAAAAGTTCGCGACAGTATCAGGCGCGTATTCCGGATAAAGCTCGATAACAAAAGAGCCTCCTTTTTCCATTGTAACCTGAACCTGTGGGGTGCCGCTTACCTCAGTTATCGTTTCGTTATCCGTCCCGTTTTCCTTAGGCGTACAGCCAGCGAAAACCGCCGCGAATAACACGACCGACATCAGAATTGATAAGATTTTTAACATGTTTTTGTTAATCATTGCGTTGTCAAATCCTTTCAGAATAATTTCTTGACTACTGTTATAATTTAACCGAAAATCAGCTGTTTGTCAATTCAAAAACGTCACAGTTTACAATTAAACTTAAATTTGATATAATCTGTCTATCAGAATTTTGGAGGAAAGACAATGAAGCGATTTCTAAAGAAGGCTTGGGCTGTTTTGCTAGCCGCCGCGCTACTTATCTCCGTTGTACCGTTTTACGCATTCGCTGTCGCTAACGACCTCAAGGTGTGGGTGGCAAACGACCTGCATCTCAACCCACGTTCTCAGCTCGGCG
>CAZDWM010000254.1:0-1366 GCA_964509145.1 uncultured Eubacteriales bacterium
TCAGCTCGGCTTATGTCATTGACCAAACAACAGGTATTCCGCATTTAGCGATTTAGCATCCAGCTTAACAGATAAAGGGGTTGCCCTCAGGGGCAACCCCTTTATATTACGGATAATCTAATATGATGTGTTGGCATACAACAGCAAAATGGGTAAACATTTGCGACGACAGTGAAAAGGAAGGATGTTACCATGATCAAGAGACTGCTATCTGCTCTGTTTTCATTTATTCAGCTACTCACAAGCTTCTGTGTTTTCAAGGGCTCCGGCGACGAACATTTTATATGCCGAGACACCTTCGGTACGCTTACGTCGTTTGAAGCCGCAATCAGCGAGGCGGAAAAAAGTGATTGCCGTAATTGGTACGAGCAAAACGTGTTTTTCGCCGGACAAAACAATGTGGCGCCCGCTTATGATTTTTATATCGGCGGCGTCCGTTTCCGTGACGATTATCAAAATTGGGCATTTTCGGCTACCGAGGGAGAAACCGACCTAATAACCGCCGTCAAGGGTATAATGAAGCTCACGGTGAAGGCTGTCTGTCATGAGGATAAGGCGACCTGCGAGTGGACGGTGTACCTTGAAAACACAGGTAATGAAAATTCGGCTGTTGTCAATCGGTTCAACGCGATTGACTATACCTTTGATACGGGCGACGGAAGTTTATATTATTCATCCGGCAGCAATAACGCCGCTGAGGATTTCACTCTTTTTAAGCGTTCACTTTCAACGCTTCGGCTGTTTGGACGGGACTTTTCCGGCTGCGAGGGGAAGTCGACAACAGAATATTTACCGTATTTCAACATTTGCGGCGAAAAAGCGGGTTTAGTGCTTGCCTCCGGTTGGACGGGGCAGTGGAAGACGCGTTTTGTTATGACGCAAGGCGGATTACATGTCACAACGGGACAGCAGTTGCTTAACACCTTTTTAAAGCCTGGCGAATGTCTGCGTTCGCCGTTGGTAAGCGTCAGCTTTTACGGCGGAGGCAATCCGCTTAAAGGCTTTAATCTTTTCAGAAGCTATATCGTTAACGATGTTTATCCCGACAACATGCGCCCGTTCAACATTTTGTCTGAGGCACCGCTCGCTGACGGTGTGGATGGTACGGTTGACAGGGTACGAACGCTTGGCAACGAGGGCAAATTCGATTTTGTTATGTACGACGCCGTGTGGTACTTCCCTGGGGATATAGGCGGCTGGTGGGGGTATGCTGGTAACTGGACGGCTGACCGCGAAAAGTTCCCGAACGGCTTCGGTGAGGTATCGGAAAAGTTTAATTCTGTCGGCGTGGGCACAATTTTATGGTACGAGCCGGAGCGCGTCAGAAGGGACACGGACTTCTATGAAGTCGGCACGGAAAAAGGCT
>CAZDWM010000254.1:1376-1868 GCA_964509145.1 uncultured Eubacteriales bacterium
GCACGAAGACAACCTATTGTGGAACCTCGCTGATGACGCGGCGTGCGACTGGCTGTGTGTTTTCATGAAGCAGTCATTAACGGACAACGGTGTATCAGTCTATCGGCAGGACTTCAACATCATGCCCATAGACTACTGGAAGAAAGCGGACGGCAGCGTTTTTCGCCGCGGCATCACCGAAAACAAGTACGTCACGAACCTGTATAGATACTGGGACTACCTGCTCGAAAACATCGACGGCCTGCTGATTGACAACTGCGCCTCCGGCGGGATGCGGCTCGACCTTGAGACGTCGAAACGCTCGGTTCCGCTGTGGCGCAGCGACTACGAGTGTAACAATCTGGAAGACATCAACGAGGCCATCCAAAGCCAAAGCTGGGGTATATCGCTCTGGCTGCCGCTGTCGTCAACCAACAATGTGTGGGAGTCGACGGAGTATGACGTTTTGAGCCGCCTGACGCCTATCCAGTTCTTTAACGGCGGTGTTGTCTA
>CAZDWM010000254.1:1878-2403 GCA_964509145.1 uncultured Eubacteriales bacterium
GCGGACTTCCAAAGGTTTTACGACATGTATATGTCCTGCCGCGCCTGCATGACGGGCAGCTACTACCCGCTGACGCTTCAAAGCATGGCGGCGGACGACGCGCTGGCGATGCAATACGACAAGGACGGTCACGGTGTCGTAATGGCCTACCGGCACGAGGGGATGACAGAAGCACAGTTGACATTAAAGCTCAACGGTCTTGACCCCAACGCGACATACCGCGTGACGGACGCGTGGGACGGCACGGGAAGCGTAACAATGTCCGGCGCGGCGCTGATGAACGAGGGCTTTACGGCGACGTTTAAGGACTGCCCGGACGCGGCGGTGTTTACGTATGAGTTGTTGGAGTTGTTATAAAACTCTACGGAGCGTCGATTGAAAAAGCCTTGACAGTCGGTTATAATCATATATGCGGGCAAAAAAGCGGGTGACCACATTTCTCTCCGCATGTTAATTCAAATTTATTTATCAGTAACGGTGTGAAAATCAATGGACAAACAGTCAAGAAAAGCTTTAATGGAGCAG
>CAZDWM010000254.1:2413-3190 GCA_964509145.1 uncultured Eubacteriales bacterium
GTATAAAAACAGGGGTGTCACGGGCGGGGTGTATTGCGTCCGCTGCTGCGCCGCCGACGCCGTTTGGCTCAGGTCAACCGTCGACATGCAGGGCTCAAAAAATCGGTTTGATTTTTCGCAGTTGAACGACTCCTTTCCCGAGCCGTGTATGCGTGAGACGTGGATGAAATACGGCGCGTCGTCCTTTTCGCTTGAGGTGCTTGAGGAAATCAAAATGGGAGAGACGCAGACCGACAAGGAATTTGCCGAAGACGTGGCGGTTTTACTTGAGCTCTGGGCAGAAAAGCAGATGGAGGGAAAGCTGTTTGAAACCTGATATTGATATTAAAAGATTCCTCGATGATTCGGGAAAGATTGTACAGCTGCCGCAAAAAAGAATAGTTCGGCTGGCGGTGCTAGGCTACCTTGCGGAAAAGTTCGAGACAAACCGCGACTACACCGAAAAGGAGGTTAACGCCGTCTGCGACGAGTGGCACACCTTCGGCGACTATTTCATCCTTCGTCGTGAGCTGGTCGACAGCGGGTTAATGTGCCGCGAACCCAACGGTTCCCGTTACTGGAAGCCGGAAGCCGACCCGAAAGACCCGATAGAATAACGAAACCGGCCTGTGCGTATAAAAACGCTGCAGGCCGTTTTTTGCTATCTGTAAATATAAAAACAAGCAAATCGGTCTTAATCACGATACGCCGTTACTCAACATATCAATCCACGAAAATGTTATAGGGACACGAATAAATTCATGAATAGCATTACACTTATTTATTTGTTGTATCCAC
>CAZDWM010000255.1:0-526 GCA_964509145.1 uncultured Eubacteriales bacterium
AAGCTTGTACCGCCGGTTTATATCGGCGAACAGGTCGACATCGGCGACGGTGCGACGATAGGCCCCGAAGCCGTCGTCGATGATGAATGTCTCATCGGTGCGGACGCGAAAATCAGAGGCGCCGTACTGCTCCAAAACGCGAGCGCCCAGCAAAACGCGTCGGTGACACAGGCGCTCATTTGCAATAGTGCTACGGTTAAGAGAGACGCCGCAGTGTTCGAGGGCAGCGTCGTGGGCTCCGGCTCGGTGGTAGGTACCGGCTCGGTCATAAAACCGAGCGTGCTTGTCTGGCCTCAAAAGACGATACATGAACGTTCGGAAATCGGTTCAAACGTAAAATACGGCGTCGGCGCACGGGAAATTTTTGACGACAGCGGCATTGGCGGCATTGATGGCGTCGACCTGACGCCCGAAGTGTGTGCGGCGGTCGGTTGTGCCATCGGCAGTATCAAATCCTGTAAAAAGGCCGGTATCGCCTGCGACGGTACAAACAATTCAAAATCCATGACAATGGCGTTGATGTCCG
>CAZDWM010000255.1:536-3163 GCA_964509145.1 uncultured Eubacteriales bacterium
TCGTTCTGCGGGCTGGGTATCGGCATTTTCGTGTCCGGCGGCAAGGAACCGCAGATAAAGGTATGCGGCGAGGGCGGGCTGACCATCCCGCGCTTTCTTGAGCGTGACATCGAAGCGAGGGTGTCTAAGGGTGAATACAACCGTTGCTCCGACGACGCCTTCAAGGATGTTGCAGACATGAGCAGTATCCGCATGATGTACGCGCGCGAGCTTTTAAAGCAGGCTCCCTATGAGCTGCGCGGAATTTGCGCGAGCGTCAATTCAACGAATGAAAAAATAGCGTCGCTTATGAACGATACGCTGGAAAAGCTCGGCTGCATTAAAAACGACGAAATTATATTACGAATTGACGACAGCGGCACATCATTGTCTTTGTACACAGAAAAAAAGAACTCTATTCCCTTCGAAAAGCTCCTTTCCGTATGCTGCTACAATGAGCTGCGCAGCGGACGGGACATCGCGCTGCCGTTTGACGCGCCGATGATGCTCGATATGCTTGCCTCAAGCTGCGGGCGACGCGCTTACCGCTATCTTTCAAGCCCGGCGGACAACTCCGACTCGGCAGCGAGACGATTGTCCGCAAAGCAGCTTTGGGTGCGCGACGCGCTATTTATGTCCGTGCGGCTGCTGTCGATTGTCAAGGAACGTGAAAAATCTATCGACGAGCTTTACAACGAACTGCCGGAGTTTTATATCGCACGTAAAACCTTTGCTCTCCAATTTCCACCCTCACGGCTCGCAGAATTTCTCGGCGAGGAGGACACGGAGATGCAGGACCCGCGCGAAGGCATTATTGTCCGGCGTGAGCGCGGAAAAATTATGATAACACCGTCAAAAAGCGGACGGGCGATTAAGGTCATCGCTGAGGCCGACAGCATGGAGGCGGCAGTTGAAATGTGCGACGGTTTCGAAAAGCTTATAGATATGACAACAAGGAAATAAATAAATATATTTAATTACAACTCCGGCGCATACGCGCCGTTACATAAAACGTTAATATTCGATAAGCTGTATAACCGCGACGATAATAGTGGATACGGCATATCGAATCACACACAAACTATAGGCTAATATTTACCGCGTTTTCCGCAGTTTACTTGACATTGGCAGGATTTTGAAGTAAAATATCAAAATAGGTGTCAGTATGTTTTGAATGATTGTGTATGGCGTACATACACTTTGCGTTTATACAAATTGCGTTTATACAAATATTGAAAAGGAGAGTTAGATGTCAACAGGTAAAATCGAAGTTATCGATGCCTCGTTCAGGACAAACAAGAGTCCGTCCGATAAACGACAGAATAAGCTGGATGAGCCGGCTGCCGCCGGGGCAAAGAAAAACACAAGACGTAAAAGAAGCAACTCAAACAAAAAAGAAAATGAAAGCAAAAAAAAGCCGATAAGAATCGCGTTCCTCGGAGGCTTGAACGAGGTTGGAAAGAACATGACGCTGTACGAATACGACGGCGATATGTTTATTGTCGACTGCGGCATGTCCTTCCCCGATCAGGATATGCTCGGCGTCGACTTAGTGATACCCGATTTCACATATCTTGAGCAGAATAAGGATAAAATCCGCGGTATTATCATCACACACGGTCATGAGGATCACATCGGCGGACTGCCATATTTACTGCGTATGCTCAACGCTCCGGTATATGGCACAAGGCTGACTGTCGGCCTCATTCAGGCCAAGCTTCGCGAGCATGGTCTGCTCAATGTTGTCGACTTGAGCGAAATCAACGCGGGCGACAAGGTCTTTTTCGGCGGCTTTGAGGTTGAGTGCGTTCATGTCAACCACTCAATCCCCGGTGCCATCGCGCTGGCCATACGCTGTGCCGCCGGAACAGTTGTCCAAACGGGCGACTTTAAAATCGACAACACGCCCATTGACGGCGAAATGATAGACCTCGCACGGTTTGCCGAAATTGGTAAGGAGGGCGTTCTCTGTCTGCTGTCCGACTCAACCAACGCCGAGCGTCCGGGCTTCACCGAAAGCGAGCGCAAGGTTGGCGAGTCGTTTGAAAATCTGTTCCACAAGGCTGGCAACCGGCGGCTTATCATAGCGACCTTCGCGTCAAACATCCACCGTGTTCAGCAAATAATGGATGTCGCGCAGCGTCTGGGCAGAAAAGTAGCGCTTTCGGGCAGAAGCCTTGAAAATGTCGTCGCCATAGGCGTCGAGCTCGGTTATCTCCACATTCCCGAGGGTCTGGTTGTCGGTATTGATGTAGTTAAAAAGTATCCGGCGGATAAAATGGTCATCATTACAACCGGAAGCCAGGGTGAGCCGCTATCTGCGCTGTCAAGAATGGCGTTTTCTGAGCACCGTAAGGTTGAAATTTGCCCCAACGACTGTGTCATTATTTCCGCCACGCCCATCCCTGGTAACGAAAAAACCGTTGGTAAGGTAATAAACGAGCTAATGAAGCTCGGTGCCGAGGTCATTTATGAGCGGATGTACGAGGTGCATGTCTCCGGCCACGCCTGCCAGGAGGAACTGAAAATAATCATGGGCATCGTCAAGCCTAAATATTTCATTCCCGTTCACGGCGAGCAGAAGCATCTTCAAAAGCATTCGGCACTCGCGAAAAGCATTGGCATTCCGTCTGACAACATCGTTATTG
>CAZDWM010000256.1:0-3156 GCA_964509145.1 uncultured Eubacteriales bacterium
TCATAATTATGGATAACTACGACGCGCTTTTACAAAACGACGAACGATATATTTTAGCGTTGCGCGGGCTGTTTGAACAATTCGGCTACAAGCGTTATAAAATGAGCAAGTTTGAGGAATACGACCTTTATCTTGAAAACAAGCGTTTTCTTCAAAGTGACCGTGTCATATCATTCAGCGACCCATCAACGGGCAAGCTTTTAGCGCTAAAGCCCGACATCACCCTTTCCATTGTTAAAAATCAAAAGGACACCTCGTCGTCCGATAAGGTGTATTACTGCGAAAATGTCTACCGTGCCTGCCGCGGCTCCGATGAAATTAAGGAGATTATGCAGACAGGGCTGGAATATGTCGGCGGCGTCGACCTCTATGCCATCTGCGAGGTTCTAATGCTCGCAGTGCGCAGCCTTGAGACAGTGAGTAAAAACTACCTCATGGGCGTCTCCCACCTCGGCATTGTTACCGGGATTCTTGACAGCACGCTGTTGACCGATATAAAAAAGAAAAAGCTGATACGCCTCATCGGCAGCAAAAGCGTACACGAAATCCGCGCGTTCTGTGCCGCGGAAAACGTATCACCCGAAAGCGCTGAAAAAATAGCTCGTCTCGCGACGCTGTTCGGAAGCTTTGAGGAGGTCAGACCGCAAATCGGCGAGCTGGTCGAGGGCACTCCCGCTGCCGCGGCCTTCAAGGAGCTTTGCGATATCTTCGAAACGCTCATTGCAACCGGCTTCGCCGAAAAGCTGCGCATCGACTTTTCAATTATGAACGACCTGAGCTATTATAACGGAATTATTTTTCAGGGCTTTGTAGATGAGATTCCTTTGAGCATTCTGTCTGGCGGCAGCTACGACAACCTGCTGCGCCGCCTTGGCAGGGATTCTGGTGCCATCGGCTTCGCGGTGTACCTCGATCTTCTCGAGCGTTACCACCGCAGCGTGAAGCCCTATGATGTGGATATTTTACTGCTCTACGACGACGGCGCGTCTATGCCGCTGCTTGCAAAAAGCGTCGGGAGCCTTGTTCGCGCGGGCAACAGTGTCCGCGTCCAAAAGACGGACGACGGCAGCGTCAAATACAGGGTGCTCAAACGGTTTGTTGACGGGGGGGTTGAAAATGCTTAACATCGCTCTGCCCAAAGGACGGCTCGGCGAAAAGGTCTATTCGATTTTCGAGTCGCTCGGTTACGGCTGCCCCGACATCAATGAAGATAACCGCAAGTTGATTTTCACCAACGAAGAAAACGGCGTTTGTTATTTCTGGGCAAAGCCCTCAGACGTCGCCATTTACGTCGAACGCGGCGCGGCCGACATCGGTGTGGCGGGTAAAGATTTGTTGCTCGAATACAAACCGGACGTTTACGAGCTGTTCGACCTGGGCATCGGACGGTGCCGCATGGCCGTCGCGGGCATCAAGGGTCAGCGTCCCGCCGAGGACACAACCCTACGCGTCGCCACAAAATTCCCTAATATTGCTAAATATTATTACAGAAAGCTCAACCGCGACATTGAGATTATCAAGCTCAACGGCTCGATTGAAATTGCTCCCTTGCTCAACCTATCTGATGTCATAGTCGACATCGTCGAAACCGGTACGACGCTTCGCGAAAACAATCTTGAGCCTTATGAGGACATTGTGGATATCAGCGCACGACTGATTTCAAACAAGGCGAGCTATAAATTCAAAAACGACGAGATTGAACGGCTTCTCGGCAGAATGCGCGAAGCCCTCGGAAAGGACAGCCGGAATGATTAAGACCATTCGATATAAAACTCCCGAAGACCTCGACTTTTTAAAACGGAGTGCCGATGAATCCGAGGTCGGCGGAATTGTCTACGGTATCATCGCCGACGTGCGCCGGAACGGCGACGCAGCACTATATAAATACTGCGAAAAATTCGACGGCGCTGTTCTGTCGTCGCTTGAGGTGACGGAAGATGAAATTGAATCTGCCTTCAATTCGCTCGACAACAGCTTCATCGATATCCTCAAGGAAGCGGCGGAAAATATCCGCGCTTTCCACAACCGCCAGATTGTAAACAGCTTTGTCATAAACGATAAAAGCGGTATCGTCATCGGTCAGAAGGTAATGCCGCTTCGGCGCGTGGGATTGTATGTACCCGGCGGCACGGCGAGCTATCCCTCGTCGGTTTTAATGAACTGCATTCCCGCCAAGCTCGCGGGCTGCGGTGAGATTATCATGACCACACCGCCCTCTCGCGACGGCAGCGTCAACGCCGCCATCCTCGCCGCCGCTAAAATCGCTGGCGTCGGCCGGATTTTTAAGACAGGCGGCGCTCAGGCCGTCGCCGCGCTCGCCTACGGCACCGAAAGCATCCCGCGCGTCGACAAGATAGTCGGCCCAGGCAACCGCTTTGTAGCCGAGGCTAAAAAGCAGGTGTTCGGCAGCGTCGACATCGATATGATAGCGGGACCCAGCGAAATCCTTGTGATTGCCGACAGCTCCTGCCGTCCGGATGTCGTCGCGGCGGACATGCTCTCTCAGGCCGAGCACGACCGCTTGGCGAGCGCCATCCTTTTAACGGACAGTGAAACCCTTGCCGCCGCCGTTTCCGCCGAGCTTGAACGCCAGCTTCCGCTCCTGCCGCGCTGCGACATCGCGCGCGCCTCCGTCGACAGCTACGGCGTTATCGTCATCGTACCATCCCTTGAGCAGGCGATTGAAATTTCAAACGAACTCGCGCCCGAGCATCTGGAGCTGTGCGTCGACAACCCGTTCGACTACCTCGACAAGGTTCAAAACGCCGGTTCCGTTTTTCTCGGCAAAAACTGCCCTGAGGCGCTCGGCGACTATTTTGCCGGCCCCAACCATACGCTGCCCACCAGCGGTACGGCACGCTTTTCAAGCCCGCTCTCCGTCGAGGATTTCGTCAAGCGGACGCAGTTCACCTACTATACCGCCGAGGCACTCGCGCTTGTGGGCGACAAAATCGCCGTATTTGCCGAAAAAGAGGGGTTGACGGCGCACGCACGTTCCGCCACAATACGTTTTAACAAGGAGTGAAACAGGCATGAGCAGGTTTCTCAGTCCACGGTTTGACGGTCTCGCGGTTTATGTCCCAGGCGAACAGCCGCGCGACAAGCAATATATCAAGCTCAACACCAACGAATCGCCCTATCCCCCCTCCCCGCTCG
>CAZDWM010000257.1:0-3139 GCA_964509145.1 uncultured Eubacteriales bacterium
CGATAGCCAGCAAACTCATCATGTAGAGTCTCAGAGACGCCGCCGAGCATATCACAAAATTAATGCTACTAATAAATTCGTGACCAAAACAGGCGACCGCTCGACAGTACACTCTGCCAGGCGACCGCCTCTCGTTTTATTCGCTTGGGGTGTTCATCTCAACTTGTGACATACGGTATTCAAGGTCGGACACATCACTTTCAAGACTACCAACATCGGATTCCAGCCCGTCCAGTTTCTCTTCGACTTCTTCCATGTGCTTGCAAATTAAAAATACTAAATAGTCCGAAAATGAAATGCCGAACTCTTCCGCTTCAGCCTGGAGCTGCTTAATACGAGCCCAGTTTTCTTGCTTCTCCCGCAAACGGCGTTGGCGTTCCACTTCGATGCGTTCTGCTTCTCTTTGCGCGGCTTTCTCCACTTTCTGGATTCTGCGGAGTTCGGCGTGCGCCGCATGGGTATCACTAGTTTGTTTTATCATGTCCTTTAATCCCATAATGCCCTCCGTTACACAGCGTGTTCAAATATATTTTTCTGAGCATTCAAATGATGGCGCAAATTAACAACTGTGCAACTTTCATCTGATATCGAGTCATCCAACTCGTAAGAATTTGCCGCAGCGAGGCTTTTTGTGTACCCAATAATGCAATTTACGAGGTCGAACAACTCCCCGGCAGAGAAATCAAGTACAATCCTATCCTGCGGCGAATCACTTTCCAGCGCATCGAGTGCCGAAATAAGGGAGTCTATATCAGAAATGGTCATCTCGCCGCTCATGGCAAATTTAAGATACTGGGACAGTGCACTTTGGAATACGGTCACTTTCTTCGAGGCGTCTGCGATTGCCTTATCATTTCTTTTCTTAACGATATACAGGTAAACCCCAGTACCTATCGTAAGCACGAGTCCGGCAATGCCGGCTATAGTCACGCCTTTATTGTTTTTCATGAAGTTTCCGATATCAAAACTCTTAACTGCAGACTCAGCGGAATTGGCGAGTGCCTTTGAATTATTGTCGAATACAGGACCGTCCTTGAGAATATGGGCTATGGTCCCGTTAACGGTTTTGCGTAATACACCGCCATCCCTCCACAGTTCCCCGGTATCGAGACGGATTTGGTATGCTATAGGAATGATTAAATTAGGTTGAATAACAGACATTGATTTACTCCTTTTTCTTTTTTTTAGTTTCATTGGCTGATTGAGTATTGGCATTGGGGAGCAGCTCTTTATGTTCCAAGAGATACTTGAGCTGTTCGAGCTGCTGTTCTTCTGTTTGGATTTCCTCTTCGATGTGTTTGACTGAAGCGCGCTTGCGCTTAATGCTTTCGGTATGGAGTGCGATGTTCTCTGTGAGATATTTCTCAATGTCCTCTGGGAGGATGCGAACGTCGTATTCCTTCTTCTCATCGAAATAGCCAGCCACCTTGCTGCCGATATAGCCGCCGATGATGAGCGGAATACTGACCGCAGGACTGACCGCCATAAGGCTTGCGGTAAAACGAGGCATATACTTGGGCGAAGCCTTGAGAAAACGCTGAAGCTCCGCCTCTGTAACCACATTACCGTCCTTCCTCGAAACCTGGACGGCGTTCAGTTTTTTGTCCCGAATCCAGCGCCGAACCGTTTCTGGATTCGTACCGAGCATTTCCGCGATTTGCTGTACGCTATAGCTTGTCATATGACACCGTCCTTTCACTACGCACATCATATCAAAATGTAGCAATAAAGTCAATAGAAATATAGTAATAAAGTTGTAATAGTATTATTAACTTCTTCGAAGTACTATGTACAATAAAACTCCCCGCTTATTCAACGAGGAGTGGTGTTTGAGTCTATTTTTATATTGTAATGCGAATCCCGGAGAGGAACACCACTGCCAGCTTGCCCTTCGGCATCAATTCCATTCGGTCGAGAACTTTAATGGAGAGAAGATAATCGAATTCTGTGATTTTACCCACCCCGTCCATGAGACGGAGCATCTCGGATGCGTGGTAACGGGTCAGTTCACTCTCGTCCGTATCCGACACCTTTTTCAGCCGTGCTACATACATTTGCTTCTTGCTGACAATCAGGTTCCATGCCTGTATGAACACACGCTCCGGTCTGCCAAGCGGAACGCGCACATCCTCGTGCGTTTCATCTTCCGGCTGTTTGTAGCGGGATATCTTCGTGGCACAGCGCCACCACACCTTAAACGCACGGTCGGAGTGGCGCGAGGCATATTGATATACGGGTCTGCCGCAAAGGCCGCAGAAAAATCTTCCTACAAAAGGATACTCCGGGGATAAACGTGACCTGCCAATATTTGCCCTGCGGTGGTATTCAAGCTGTACTATCTTCCACAGCTTTTTATCAAATATTGCGGGGATTGCATCTTCTAATAGGTATTGCGGAAGCTCCCCGCGATTCGTCACTAAACTGGAGAGCGCCCCAGAACTGTACCGTTTTTGGAACAGAACATCCCCGCCATATTTCTCGTTTTTCATCATGCCAATTATTGTTGTATTATACCAGACAGCGCCTTTGCGGCGTGTGGGAATCCCATCGGCATTAAGAGTATCTGAAATATGCTGAGTACTATGTCCGGCAAGGAATTCATTAAATATTCTGCGCACAACCGCCGCCTCGTCTTCGCGGATAACAATATCGCCGTCTGCGTTTCTGTCGAATCCGTAAACATTAGCTATAGGAAGACTGTACAGATTACCATTCGCAAACTGCTGACGCTTTCCCCACGAAATATTCTCGGACATCGATTCCGCCTCCGACTCTGCAAACGCCGCCATGAGAGTGAGCAGTAGTTCACCGTCCGGGCTGATGGAATGCAAGTTCTCCTTTTCGAAATACACATCAATGCCGAGCGTTTTCAGTTCACGGGTATAAAAAAGCGTGTCCACGGTATTGCGACCGAATCTGGACACGCTTTTTGTTATGATGGCGTCTATCTTTCCGGCACGGCAGTCCTCAATCATCTCCATAAACCGGAGTCGCTTTTTTGCTGATGTTCCGCTGATGCCCTCATCAGAACACACTCCTTACGGACAAATCCCCAATGCCAAAAAAATGGCGTGAGTCCCTCAGAGTTCACGCCGTTATCCTTTATACGCTGTTTTTCCACTTGCACTTGCTGTGACTG
>CAZDWM010000258.1:0-1210 GCA_964509145.1 uncultured Eubacteriales bacterium
AAAATGAGTTCTGCGAAACAGCAGGGGAGGCGGCTGCATATAATCGCCGTAGTGGAGCGTGAGGTATTTTTCCCACTCACGCATTACGGGGCACGGTCGTCCGTCGTACATCATCATAACCGGCTCGCCCCACCAACTTTTGTTGAAACATTCCTTGTCGTAGCCGTAATAGCCGGGCAGACATACCCATTGTGACGCATTGTCAACATCGTATTTTACGGCGTTTTTATACCAGATGCTTTGCAATATTTTCTTGAAGACTAAATTTTTAAGCAGCAACCGTTTGACCCAGACGGACAGGTTCTGTTTGTTGAGCACGGGTTGCGGCTTGACGCTTTCGTACATTATAAAAATCATGCGCTCGTTTATGCGGGCGTGCTTTTTTTTAAGCTCCTCCGTCGGTGCGGCGCCGTCGAGCGGCAGGATGTCGAGAAATATTCCGTGCGGCCCTTTTTGGCGCAGGGCGCGCTCAATGGTCGTACCCTTGATTTGAATACGATGAAAGCCGTAGGGATAATTGTTGACGGACAAAAGCATATCGCCCGGTAGTTCCGTCTGGGCAAGCTTTATAAACCGTTTGTAGTCGCCGCGCGGCATGGTGACATCTACATCGTCGTCCCACGGGATCTGCCCGCCGTGACGTGCTGCGCCGAGCAGCGACCCGGCGGCGATATAGTAACGTAAACCGTGCTTTTTGCAAATGGCTTCAAGTGCTTTGAGCATTTTTAACGCTAACAGCTGTGAGCGGCGCACATCCTCGGGCGGGAGCTGGACGCAGGCATAGCGCTGATATCTTTTTAGCTCACGGAAACTGATCTTTTTAACAAGGCATTCAATAACTGCGGGCAATTTTTCGGGAACGGGCGGCGTGGGCTTGACGACATTGTATATTTCATCGTTTAAGCTTAATATAGCGGCGGCATAACAATCTTCGACAGTCGGTGCTACAAACTTAGGCAGTGTTTCGTCCGATGCCACAGCCGCAATAAGCCGCCGCCAGTTATCTGAAATCAGCTTGTTTTGTGCGTCGGAATAACGTGCCGAAAGCCTTTCTGCTTCTTGTTTTCTTTCAGCGGGGTCAAGGAGACGCACGATGTTTTCATAAAGATTGTCCGGCGCTGTCATGTCAAACGCGCTGTCGGTGTAATCAGACGCGAACACGACGGGTATCAGACGCGCGGAGAGCATCAGAAAAGCGTAAGACGGATAA
>CAZDWM010000258.1:1220-3136 GCA_964509145.1 uncultured Eubacteriales bacterium
GCTTGACGGTAACATTGTTATTTTTATTCTCGATGTCGGACAGAATACCGACAAGCTTTTCTGGTAAATATGAAGGGTCGTTTAAAACGAGCAGGATTTTATAACCCGCACAGACAGCCGGACGAAATTCACCCGCATTAAAGGGAAAGCGCAGGGGAATATAAACGGCATTCGTCATGCCGCCGTTGAGGTTGACGAGGTAGTCGGCGGCGCTGCCGGAGACAACGGCGCATGCGTTTAAAAGAGCAGCGTTGTAACGGGCGGCGCTGTGAGGGCTGTCAAAGGAACATTTCAAGAAGCCGTCCGTCTCAAGGCAGACGAGCTTGCAGCCGCATTTTTCAATAATTTCCGCGTCGCTCAAAAACTCTTCGCGCGCGGTGTCGGTGTGCACGATGACGGCATTTTGAGCGCCGGACAAAAAATAATTGAGCTTTTCGGCACGGTCGAAGCAACCCTCGATGCCCATATCAAAGCTCAGACGTTGAATGCAGTAGTCATAGCGAAAGTCGGTGATGTTGCAGCGAGCGTCGGTGATAACCGTGACACCCTCGCCGCTTTCCGCGAGGTCGTTTAGAAGCGCAACGACGGACATTTTCCGCGGCGTTTTCATATCGCCGCAGATAAAAATCAAAGCGTTATGCGGTTTGTCGTTTACACTCAAAGCCACACCTCATGCAATTCAATCAATTAATATTACACTATTGCCGGACGTAATGCAACATTTTTTGACGCGTACTCTTAATTTGTGCGAAACAATATGAATTATAGCATTTTGTGGCTCAAAACGTGTTGACATTTCCTGCCGTGAGTTGTAAAATAAGATATTGAATAAGGGCGTTCATTATGAAATGTCAGCGAAACGACGTTAATTAATGCAATGCCTTTTGCGTATTCTAACGATACATAAAGGACAGGGCGAACGAATGAAAAACGAAACGGTACTGATACTTGATTTTGGCGGACAATATAAGGAGCTGATTGCGCGCAGGGTGCGTGAATGCAGCGTCTATTCCGTCATTGAACCATACGATTACGCAATAGAAAAAATTAAGGCGCTCGCGCCTATCGCCATTATCTTTACAGGCGGTCCCAACAGCGTTTATGACAACGCGTCGCCAAAATGCGACCCTGAGGTGTTCAACCTCGGCGTGCCGGTGCTGGGCATCTGCTACGGGATGCAGCTCATGTGCTATATGCTCGGCGGCAAAGTCGCGCCCTGCGACAGCAGCGAATACGGCAAAATCGACGTCACCCTCGAAGGGCAATGCGCGATGTTCGACGGACTTGAAAGCGCTCAGATTGCCCTGATGAGCCACACCGACAAGGTTTACGCGATGCCGGAGGGCTTCGAAAAAATGGCGCACACGCTAAACTGCGAAACAGCGGCGATGCAAAATAAAGCAAGACGGCTGTACGCCGTCCAGTTCCACCCCGAGGTTGAAAACACCGTCAACGGGCTTAAAATGCTTAACAATTTCCTGTATAAAATCTGCAACGCGTCGGGCGACTACTCCATGCGCGACTACCTCAATCAGCAATTGAAAGAAGTGCGCGAAAAGGTCGGCGACGACGGACGCGTTCTGCTCGGTCTTTCCGGCGGCGTCGACTCGTCCGTCTGCGCGGCGCTGCTTTCGGAAGCGATAGGCGACAGGCTGACCTGCGTCTACATAGACCACGGCTTCATGCGCAAAAACGAGACGGAGGAGATTAAAGCCGCCTTTGCGGGCAAAAACCTCAACTTCGTCCACGTCGACGCGAGCACGCGCTTTTTAGCCCGTTTAAAGGGTATATCCGACCCCGAAACCAAGCGTAAGCTCATCGGCAGCGAGTTCGCGAAGGTGTTTGAGGAGGAGGCAAAAAAATACGGCAACGCCGCGTTTTTGGCGCAGGGCACGATTTATCCCGACGTAGTCGAG
>CAZDWM010000259.1:0-3106 GCA_964509145.1 uncultured Eubacteriales bacterium
AAAAGCCTTGAGGGTGTCGGACATACGGAATTTATTTTCGGGCACGAAATCGTCGCCTGTGTACTCAAGGGAAATAAGCCGCTCCATTTCATTGTCCCAAAGTGTTTTAGCGTCGGTAATTTCCGTTGAATATTTGCTCTTGTAGCCGCCGAGAGCTTTGTCGAGCGCTTTCACACCTTCAAGCGCGTCGGCGACCATCGAGACACTGTCGAGCTTTTCGGCGTGGAAGGCGCTTGCGTTGATGGCGGCAACCTTAGCACCCGCAAAAAGCCATTTTGAAGACGTTGTAAAGTCTGAAAAGCGCGTTCCTATACCTATGACAAGGTCGGCGTCTGCGGCAATCGTGTTGGCAATGGCGTTGCCTGTCGCGCCGATGCCGCCGAGGTTGAGGGGATGGCTTGATTTAATGGCGCTCTTGCCGCCCTGTGTCTCGGCAAAGGGTATGTTACGCTTTTCGCAAAAGGTCACAACAGCGTCTCCGGCGAGGCTGTAACGCACGCCGCCGCCGACAATGACAAGCGGTTTTTTGCTCTTTTTGACCGCCGCCGCGAGTTGCTTTACCTCAAAATCATCCGGCTTCTGACGGCGTATGTAGTGGACACGTTTTCTGAAAAACTCAATGGGATAATCAAAGCTTTCGCCCTGCACATCCTGACAAAGCGCTATTGCCGCCGCGCCCGTGTGGGCGGGGTCGGTTAAAACACGCATTGCGTTTGTGAGGGCTGTCATAATCATTTCGGGGCGCGTCACACGGTCGAAAAAGCGCGTGACAGGCTTAAAGGCGTCGTTTGTTGTGATGGTTGGGTTGTAGGGCTGCTCGACCTGCTGAAGGACGGGGTCGGGCTGGCGTGTGGCGAAGCTGTCGCCCATGAAAAGCAACAGGGGAATGTTGTTGACAGTTGCCGTTGCCGCCGCAGTGACCATGTTGGCTGCGCCCGGACCTATCGAAGATATGCAGGGAATGATTTTCATCCGGTCGTGCATTTTTGCGTAAGAAATGGCAGCCTGCGCCATGCCCTGTTCATTTTTACCCTGCATCACCTTGATGGAATGCTCAGCCTGTGAAAGTGCCTCGCCCACGCCCAGCACACAACCGTGACCGAAAACGGCGTAGAACATCTCTACGAATTTCGTTTCAATAAACGCGCCGTTCTTTTCAATGGCGGTGTACTGGTTGTCGAGGTAACGCACAACTGCCTCGCCGACGGTGAGGCAAACGGTTTTAATTTTATTTTTCAAAGTAATCACGCCCTTGTTAATGTTAATTTGGTATGTTTAAGCGGATAACTCAGAACATTATTTATTGAGCAACCATGAATACCTCGGGTCGTCGATGCGGTCTGTCCACGGGTTGCCGGGCAGGTGACGGATCATCCATACATTGTACATCGGGTAGCCGGGTGCTGTGACCTGCGGATGGTTGAGACCGCCGGGGAAGCAGCCGCAGCTGCCGTCCTTGACGGTGTATGCCACGTCGCCGATGAAGCACGCTCCGAAGCCCTCGGGACGCTCAAATTTATAATAATAAACCTCCGGCTGCGGGTGGCTGTGGGGGATGTAGCTCCACCATCGCCCCTGACGGGCGTAGACCTCGCCCAAGACCATGTTTGAGTAGGGGGCGGTGTTGTAGTCGAACACGGTGACGACGTCGCGCACGGCGGTGTTCTCCCAACGTCCGTCACAGGAGACAAAGCTGTCGCAGTCGGCGGGACAGTAGAGCTTCGAGGGAAACAGTCCGTCGTTTTCGGTGCTTTGGACGACAATTTCACTGTCTTTTCCGGCAGTGACGGAAACGATGACATTCTTCGGCACATGAAGCGCGGAAGGACCTTCAATAAACATACCCGCACGGGAAACCTTTTCGGACTTGCCCTCATAGTTAAAAGTAATTTCACCCTCGACGAGCAACACGGCCATTTCTTCCGAAGGCAGACAAAAGCTCAAAGCTTCGCCCGAGTTCATTTTATAAACAGCAATGTTCATCATCATAGAACGGTTTAACCCGTTAATTTCGGACAAAACCTTTTTACCATTGACAAACTCCGGATAAAAAAACATTGTATCAGTCCTTTATAATAATTGTACATTGTACACTGTACATTATACATTAACCAAGTGCCACCATATCCCCAAACTTTTCCTTGCTCTCCTTGATAAAAGCCTTGACCTCCGCTACAGTCGGCATGAACAGCGAGCATCCGTGCGCCGCGACAAGCATCGACGCAGAGGCGCTGCCCATCTCGAGGCAGTCCATGATGTTCCAGTCCTCAAGAAGACCGTAGATGAACGACGAGCCGTAGCCGTCGCCGCCGCCGAAGGATTTGAGCGCCGTAACGGGGAAGGGTTTAATCGAATAGCTGCCGTCCTTGGTGTAGGCGGTCGAACCTTGCTTGCCGTGCTTGATGATGATGATCTTATTACCCTTTGAAAGCCAGTATTCGGCGGTTTTTTTGTCGTCGCGTCCCTTTTCGGTGAGTGCCTCCGTAAGGTCAAACTCCTCGCGTGAACCCATGACCATGTCGCTGTTTTCGGCGACAATGGAGTAATAAACCGCCATTTCATCGGCGTTCTTCCAATTGTATGGACGGTAATCAATATCAAAAATGATTTTTGTGTTTACTTTTTTTGCAAGGTACATCGCTTTAAGACAAGCTTCCCTTGACGGGCTTTGAGACAGCGCCGTGCCGCTGATGAGAATCGCCTTAGCCGAAGCGATATACGCTTCGTCGACGTCGTCGGGGTGAAGCATGAGGTCGGCGATGCCGTCGCGGTACATCAGAATGCTGCTCTCGGTAGGAGACAATATTTCGGTGAATGTAAGCCCAAGCTTTTCACCGTTTTTTGCGCGTGAAATGTGTGAAACATCGATACCCTCTTTTTGAAAAAACTCCGTCACATAGTCACCGAATCGGTCGTCGGACACCTTGCCGATAAAACCGACATTTTTGCCGAGGCGTGCAAGACCGACGGCGATGTTGGCGGGGGAGCCGCCGACATATTTTTTAAAGGTGTCGCTTTCAATTAACGTCTTGAAGTAATCGACGGGGTTAAAATCGATGGCGACCCTGCCCATCGGAATGAGGTCAAGAGGTCTGCTTTTGTCAAA
>CAZDWM010000260.1:0-3094 GCA_964509145.1 uncultured Eubacteriales bacterium
AAGCCCTTGCTTTCCATGTTCATAACGAGGTTTTCGCCCATAACGGCAAGCCCGATAAGTCCGATGTCTGATTTTTTCATTGTTTTACAGCTCCTTTTTAATTTCTAACCGCCCAAAGCCCTAAAGCGGGATTGCTGACGTAAAATATTTCCTCGCCGTCGGGCAAGGTGTTATAGCCGTCCTTAAGCTTTGACGGGTCGTATTTTTTCACCGCATCGGCGTAGGGCATATATTCGAACGCAGCCTCGCGAACCTCGTCGCCCGAGAGCTTTTCGGTGCAGTAGGTGATGTTAAAGCGCCCGTCGGACGAGCCGTGAATCAGGTGCGCCCCGACGGAGAGATTGCCAAGCAAATCGGCGTTTTGAGCCACGAGTTGCAGGACATTTTCGCGCCCGACATAGCCGTATTTGCGAATGAGCTTGTCGTTTTCTTCGTCCTCGCCAAATTTGCGTACACCGGGAGCTAACACAATCAGCTCGCCGCCGTCGGCAATCGCCATTCGTGTGCGGTAGATGGCCTTGTTGCCCAGCCATGTGCTTTTAAATTCGCGTTCGTCGAGGTAGACGACTACCTTTTTAAGCGGTTTGTCGACATAGGTTAGGTTCAGTTCGCGGCTTAAGGCGACAGCTTCCTCAAAGAGCTTACGCTGACTGCCGATGAAAAGCCCGTGAATGTGTGTTTCGTCGCCCCGATTTGTTGTGACGGTGAGGACATATAGCAACGGAACATCCTTTAGAAACATCTCCTGCGCGTAGTCGAACACGCGGCGGACAGGCGAGAAGTCGCGCCCCATGACACGTTCCATGCCGTAAAAAGCGCCGAGCATATGTGAGCTGTTAATCATGTTGCTGCCGCCGCAGCCTACAAATATGTTTTTGGAGTAGTTGGCCATGCCGACCACCTCGTGAGGCACGACCTGACCTATGGAGATAATCAGGTCATAGCTTTTGTCGACAATCAGCCGGTTAACCTCGACATCGATTTTGGTGTTGACAAGCCCCTCCGAGACCTCGTTGACGAATTCCGCCGGAACCTCGCCGAGCTTGACGACATCTGTGCGCCAGTTGTGGACAATCAGCTTTTCGAACGGAACCCTTTCGCCGAAAAAGGCGAGGCATTCGGCGCGTGTCATCGGCTCGTGCGTGCCTAAAGCGGGCATGATGTCGACCTCAACGTCCATCGCGCTGAAAATATCGTAATACGCCGCCGTGATTTTGCCCGCGCCGGAGTACATACGTGTATAGTCGGGCGGCAGGAGCAGCACTTTTTTAAGCGCCTTGCCCGCCAGCGACTGCTCGAGCGCGTCGCGCAGCGCGTCATATTCGATGCCGGTTTCGCTTTTGATAATCATTTGTTGATTCATTCCTTCCGAAAGTTAAAGCCGGATATCCTTGCTTTAACGGAGTTGCGGTGATATAATGTAATTGGTACAAAAAATTGAAAGGGAGGATATGTAATGACCTTTGAAAGAGTATACCGTGCCGACATCCGGCTCGGACGCTTTTTATCGATGAAATACGCCGGAAAGGGTAAACACTTCAAGCTGCCCGAGGGCTTTACCGTTACCGCCCACACGGGCGCGATGATGACGCGGAGCAACTCGCGGCAATCAATTTGCGAGGCCGGGCTGTGCGGCGCGGACGTATGCGAGGTTGACCTGCATTTTCGCCCCGACGGCACGCCGGTCATCTCGCACAACAAGCCTAAGGATAACAGCTCCGGCATCACGTTTGACACGGCTCTGTCGTATGTCGCTCGAAGCCAAACCCTCAAGCTGAACATAGACATCAAATCGTCGGCGGGACTTTTACAGATACCCGCGTTGCTCGTTAGGCATGGTCTTTCGCAACGCGCGTTTTTCACGGGCGTGCACGGCGATTTTATTAAAGCCGTCCGTGAGGTCTGTCCGGGCATTCCTTATTATCTCAACCACTGGTCGGACGGCAACCTCGGCAACGACGGGGCGATTGATGCGAAAATCACCGAAATCAAAGAGACGGGAGCCGTCGGTATCAACATGAGTATGAGTGACTGCTCGGCGCGTCTTTGTGAAAAGCTGCACGAAAACGGGCTGCTGGTGTCGGTCTGGACTGTGAACAAACCCGAGGATATGATGAGAATCCTTTCTTATCTGCCGGACAACATCACGACAAAGCGGCCGATGACGCTCGTGAGCCTTATCGGACGGTAGTCAGACAAAGAACTTTCTCGACAGCCACGCGCGCAGCCGGTGGTTTCGCGCGACGGTGATGAAAAAGGCGATGAGCGACAGGCAGGAAAGCACGATAATCAGCGAAACACCTACTGTCACCTTGCCGTTTAAAAAATGATTAATAACCATGTCCGCGCAAAGGCTGTACAGGCTCAACTCGGTCAATACAACAGAAACGACATAGGGCCATTTGCGCTTATTACGTGACATCCAGTAAAATATGAAAAACACGTTGACAAACAGCAGCACGATGAGCGGAACGGCAAGATTGTAAAACCAGCTTCTCTCGTCGTTGAGCAGCGCGTAAAAAAAATAAACATATAAAAGTGTCGCAGCGGTGTCGATGGTCGTCAGAACCAGCCGGTGCGGCCTTTTTATCAGGAAAGGAAACACAAACAACGCCCATGCGAGCGCGCTGCTCGCGGCGAGATAAAGCGACCACGCGCCATGAGACGGGAACAGGAAGTTGACAAGCAGACAGACGGTGTTCGGAATGAGCAGCACCATTGAGATGATGAAGGCGACATAGCGCCTGCGCACCTTCGGCGGAATGACGAGCCTGTCGGAATAGGGCATGGCGGAGGTGTCGGGCACCGGCTCGAAGGGGTTGACGACGGGTGCCGAGCAGAGGGCGCATTTTGTCGCGCTCCTGTCAAGCTCTACGCCGCAGTTGACACAATACGACAATTATAAATCAAGTCCTTTCATAAATACAACCATCCTTTTTATGAACGCGGAAGTTTTGACCGGTCGGCGAAGCCGATTTGCGCCGTCCTGTATGGCGCAAAAGGACAAAACTTTCAGATTGAAAGTTTATCTTTCAATCATATGACCATCCTTTCGCAGTAAGCCGGAAGTTTTGACCGGTCGGCGAAGCCGATT
>CAZDWM010000261.1:0-3092 GCA_964509145.1 uncultured Eubacteriales bacterium
GTCTGTGCTGCTCACCGGAATAAAGCGGCAGATAGCTCACGAGCAGCGGACGCGGACCTATCAGGCTCATGTCGCCCTTGAGTATGTTCAAAAACTCCGGCAGCTCGTCGAGGCTTGTGGCGCGTAAAAGACCGCCGAACTTTGTCAATCGCACATCATCGGGCAACAACACGCCATTTTCGTCGCGTTCGTCGGTCATGGTACGAAATTTATAGAGCTTAAAAATCTTCTCATCCCTGCCCGGGCGTTCCTGACAAAACAAAACGGGACTGCCTAGCTTAACGCGCACGAACAGCGAGAGGACGAGAAAAAAGGGACTTAAAAGAACCAGTACCAGCAGAGAAACAGCAACGTCAATTAAGCGCTTGAAGAATATTGCGTATAACCCGCGCTTCTTCATTTCTCCCATAAGCATCAATCTCCGATTATCTTAAGTATGTTTTCAATTATAAACGATTGCTGCTCGGCTGTCAGCGTATCGCCGCCGGGCAGACACATCCCGTAACGGTACAGTTTTTCGCACACAAAGCTGCCGTCAGCGTTGTGCGCGTAGGCCTTGCAGCCTTCGAAAACCGGCTGCATATGCATCGGCTTCCACGCCGGACGTGCCTCGACATTCAGTTTGTTCATTTCGGCACAGATATACTCCGGCTTAACCCCGACGCTTTCGTCCAAGGTTACAACCGTTATCCAGTGGTTCATCACACAGCTGCCAAGCTCCGACATGACATGGACGGGCGTTCCGGCAAAGCTATCCTGATAGCGTTTAAAATTTTCCGCCCGCTTTTTGAGCTTTTCGCCGATGATTTCAAGCTGTCCCCGACCAATACCTGCACAGATGTTTGACAGCCGGTAGTTGTAGCCTATTTCCTTGTGCTCATAATGCGGCACCGGCTCGCGTGACTGCGTTGCCCAGAACAGCATCTTGTCGTATTCCTCTTTTGTCTTGCACAGCGCCATACCGCCGCCGGAGGTCGTGATTATCTTGTTACCGTTGAAGGACATGATACCGAGGTCGCCGAACATGCCGCAATATTGTCCCTTGTATTTGCTGCCAAACGCCTCGGCGGAGTCCTCAATGACAGGCACGTTGTATTTGCGGCAAATCGGCAGAAGCTTTTCCCAGTCGGCGCTTTGTCCATAAAGGTCCACAATTATCACCGCCTTGGGGAGCTTGCCGCACTTTTGGGCGTCGTCAAACGCTCTTTGGAGCGCATCGGGAGACATGTTCCATGTCTCGGGTTCGGAATCGATAAACACCAGCTCCGCCTTTTCGTAAGCCGCGGCGTTGCAGCTTCCGCTGAAAGTGAACGATGAGCAGAAAACGATGTCGCCGCTCCCGACGCCGAGGTATTTGAGCGACAGGTGAATTGCCGCCGTACCGGACGAAAGCGCCAGCGGATACGGCACGCCGAGGTATTCCCCGGCCTCCTTTTCAAATCCCGTGACGTTCGGACCGATGGGAGCTATCCAGTTTGTGTCGAACGCTTCCTTTATATATTTCATTTCATTGCCGCCCATATAAGGAGGGCTTAGAAATATCCTGTCCATTGAGCACCTCGAATGTTCACAATTTTTTATACTATTTGATTTTATTACATTTCCGGCGTAATGTCAAGTCTGTGACATCATCTGGATATGATGGACGTAAATATCAAATTATTTATAAATAATATTTATTTTGTTACCATTTTGTAATAATATTTTCTAAAATCTATGTTACAATTTTGTACATAATATAGTAGGAGGTGAAAAACAATGGAGACCATCATGGATTTTGTTGAGAAGCTTCTTTCATATCTGAAAGAGTTTGAAGCGGCCGGTATCATTTCCATCATTAAGGATTTCTTCGCGTCCCTCGGCGTATAATGAATTGAACACTCTATAAACATCAACCGCCCTGAATTTACAGGGCGGTTTTACTGTCGTAAAGGCAACGCCGCACAATTAGCGGTTGAAGCCTTTGTTGTACGGTGTTGCCTTAAAACGAATAGAACAACAGCTTTGAATCACGCTTGTTGTCTATCGAGATTCCGAACCCGTCGCTTAAAAGCTCGGTGCCGCTTATCTCCGTCTTGTCTCCGCTGTCCCTGTCGGTGAAGGTGTACATCTTGTCCGCCTTAACTCCACCGAGGGCAAAAACCGCATTTTCATACGGCGACTTTGAGCGCCGAAACGCCAAAATGACTCCCCTGCCCTCCTCGGGATATTCAAACTGCATCGCACACCAGCTTTGCTTGTCAGTGGTTGTGGATGTCAGCGGGTAAAAATCATGCTCCATCAGCTCGCGTACCGCCTTATATTCTTCATTAATACGGCGAATCCAGTCAAAGGTTTCTTCCGTTACCTTTGTTTCATCCTCCATCGCCGAAAACAGGAAATTGTTGCCCAGCGCCGTTGTGTAACAGCTTCTCGCGCGGTATGTGTCGTTCATGATACGACCGAATGACGTTCCGTGGAACGGTATCCACCGGCTCAGCGCCAGTGTGTGATTCTGCGCTATATCGGGGTCGTGGTTTGCCGGGCATTGGTAGTCGCTTCGCCACAACGGCGTTGAGCGCCACAGCGTTTCTATGTCGATACGTCTGCCGCCTGATGCGCAGTTGTCGATAATCAGCGTCGGAAAAGCCTCCAGCAGCGCGTCCCACAGCCGGTACATACCCGTGATATGCTTTATCTCGTGGATGCCCTTTCTGTTCGGTTCGTCCGCGCCTCTCCAATAGTTAAGCGGGTCAAAATTGAAGTCCTGACGGTAACAACCGACATTCAGCTCGCTGATTTTTTCTTTCAGAAGATTAAAGCAGTATAACCACGCGTCGTCCCGTCCGAGGTCAAGCAACAGATTGTCGCTTTGACCGCATCGGATAAAATACTCCGGGTGCTCCTTAGTGACGGGTGTACCGTCGACAACCCTTTCGGGCTCAAACCACAATATCAGCTTAAAGCCGTTGTCTCGGATAGACTTAACGACGTCCTGTAAACCGTCGGGATGATAGGTTTTGTTAACGCTCCAGTCGCCGGTGTGACAGCCCCAGTCGCCCTCGAACTCGTTGGGACACGGCAGCTCGGACGGCCCGTACCAGCCGGCGTCT
>CAZDWM010000262.1:0-3087 GCA_964509145.1 uncultured Eubacteriales bacterium
ACGTAAAAACGACGCGAAGAAAAGCAAGCCTCTGCCGCCGATGGAATATGTCTCATCCGACGGGTTCAGGGTTTTTGTCGGCAGGAACAACACGCAAAACGACACACTTTCGCTAAAAACAGCACGAGGCGGCGACCTCTGGCTGCATACACAGAAAATTCCGGGTTCACATGTCATCATCGAAGCTTTAGGGCGCGATATCCCGCCGAAAACCATAGAGGAAGCGGCGACGCTGGCTGCCTATCACAGCAAGGCACGCGAGTCGTCGCAGGTGCCGGTTGACTATACATTTGCGAAAAACTTAAAAAAACCACCCGGTGCTCGTCCCGGCAAAGTTATCTATCACATCTACAACACACTTGTCGTCACACCCGACCGCGAAACGGTTAAATGTCTGTCAGAAAAAAACGGGATGTAGGGACACGGCGTGCCGTGTCCGAATTTGATTGCTAACGGTTATAAAAGTACTGAAAAAAGAAAAAGCGAGATAAGTGGAGTTAGTATTTGAACCCATCTATCTCGCTTTTTGCCGTATTATCAAGGATATTGACAATCAAGGATATTGACAACTTATAACTAAAAAAAACGAACCAGACGTTGTATGAATGTCTGGTTCATTTCGTGGTCGAGGTGAAGGGATTCGAACCCCCGATCCCCTGCTCCCAAAGCAGGTGCGATAGCCAAACTTCGCTACACCTCGAAATCTAATTAAAATGGCACCCCCGACCGGAATCGAACCGATAACTGACCCTTAGGAGGGGCCCGTTATGTCCATTTAACTACGGGGGCATTTTTATTAATTTTATAAACTCCGTATGCGGAATCAATATCCGCATACGGAGCAAAATCCGTTCAAAGGGTAAATCAGCCGACCTTGATTGGATTGATTCGTATGCCGGGACCCATCGTCGTGGCGATGACGCACGAACGGATATACTGTCCCTTGGCCGCCGCGGGCTTTGCCTTTACAATGGCGTCAAGCAGCGTGCTGAAGTTTTCGTTAAGCTTTTCTGTGCCGAACGAAACCTTGCCGATGGGGCAGTGGATGATGTTGGTTTTGTCGAGGCGGTATTCAATTTTACCGGCCTTGGCTTCGGTGACGGCTCTTGCGACATCGGGAGTGACTGTTCCGGCCTTGGGGCTGGGCATAAGTCCGCGGGGGCCGAGCACCTTGCCCAGACGTCCTACAAGACCCATCATGTTGGGTGACGCTATGGCGACGTCGAAATCCATGAAGCCTTCGCCTTGGATTCTTGCGACGAGATCCTCGGCGCCGACGACCTCGGCTCCGGCGGCCTCGGCGGCCTTAGCGTCGTCGCCCTTGGCGAAGACGGCGACACGGACGGTTTTACCCGTGCCGTTGGGAAGGACAACTGCGCCTCTGACCTGCTGGTCAGCGTGACGCGAGTCGACGCCTAAACGCACATGAACCTCAACCGTTTCATCAAACTTGGCGGCTGCTGTTTTAATCGCGGTGTCAAGCGCCTCATCGGGATCATAGAGCTTTGTTCTGTCAACGAGCTTTGCGCTCTCATTATATTTTTTACCGTGTTTCATCGTTAAACTCCTCCATAGTTGTGGTTAATCGGATGTTTCCTCCCACACACAGGCATTATCAGTCGACAACCGTTACGCCCATGCTGCGAGCTGTGCCGGCAATCATGCTCATTGCTGTTTCAACGCAGGAAGCGTTGAGATCCGGCATCTTCTGCTCAGCGATTTTTCTGATCTGCTCGGTGGTGATTTTTGCGACCTTCGTCTTGTTGGGGACACCAGAGCCGCTCTCAATGCCGCAGACCTTCTTGATAAGGACGGCCGCGGGCGGCGTCTTGGTGATAAACGAGAAGGAACGGTCGGCGTATACGGTGATGACGACAGGGATAATTAAACCGATGTCGTTCTTTGTTCTTTCATTGAACTCCTTGGTGAAGCCCATGATATTGACGCCGTGCTGGCCGAGCGCGGGACCGACGGGCGGCGCGGGCGTGGCCTTACCGGCGGGAATTTGAAGCTTAACGAAGCCTACAACCTTTTGTGCCATGATTTATACCTCCAATGTTAACTGATTATCATAATTCTGACGGTCGAGCTCAGTCCGCGATTGCCTCAACCTGGTCAAGCTCAAGCTCAACCATCGTTTCCTTACCGAACAGGGCGGACACCGTGACGCGAACAAGGTTTTTGTCAAGGTCGATTTCCTCAACCGTTCCCGTGAACCCGTCGAAGATTTCGTCAATGATGTTAACCGTGTCGCCGACCTTGTAGGTGACCTCGACGCTGCGCTTTTCAACGCCGAGCTTGAGAACCTCCTCCTCGGAGAGCGGAATAGCCTTGCTGTCGGGGCCTACAAAGCCCGTGACACCTCTGGTGTTCCGAATGACGAACCAAGCGTCATCGCTCATGGAGGGGATGTCGTTGTCGTCGAATGTGACGGCAACCTTGACGAGGACATAGCCGGGGAAGAGCTTGCGCTCGACCTCACGCTTTTTGTCGCCGACAATCTCCGTAACCGTTTCCGTGGGAATCCTGACCTCAAAAATCTGGTCGCTCATCCGGCGGTTTTCGACAATCTTTTCAATATTTGCGGCCACTTTGTTTTCGTAGCCGGAATAGGTGTGGATTACATACCACCTGGAGTCAACAGACATGTCTTTACCTCCAAGTCATTTTTAGCCGGCAGCTTTAGTTGTCGTAACAGCCGTTGTGGTTGCCGCTGTAGTCGTCTCGGCAGCGGTCGAAGCCTCTGTTGCGGAAGCGGATTCGTCTTCCACTGTGCCGCCCTCTGCCGTGGTGTCCTCAACGATGTCGTTGAGCGCCGCCGTCGTGGTTGCCGTATCACCTACCGCCTCGCTGGTCTCCTTATTTGCGTTTCTCGCGACATCACTGAGAAGGTCTATGGACTTGGAAAGACCAAGGTCGATGAGATAGATGAAAACGAGGAAAATCGCTATTGATGCGATGACGACACCGCTGCTCTTAATAACTGTCTTGAAATCGGGCCATACAATTTTTTTGAGTTCGCCGCGAAAATCTTTACAAAACTTAACAATAGCCTTGCCCATGCGGGCAAAGATGTTCGGCTTGTCT
>CAZDWM010000263.1:0-846 GCA_964509145.1 uncultured Eubacteriales bacterium
TTATCCCCTGAAACGGCACCATAGCCAAGTGGTAAGGCAGAGGTCTGCAAAACCTTTATGCCCCAGTTCAAATCTGGGTGGTGCCTCCACAAAAAACAAGCGAAAACCCTTGATATTGCTGGATTTCAGCTCAATATCAAGGGTTTTTGCTATTAGTTAACTATTATTAAAAGACGCTCAAATAAATTGGCCGTTAATATATCCACCAAACTCTGCCCCATAGCAGCCAGCGAATAAGCAGAATGGGTGGCGTCCAACCGAACAGCGCGGCCAACACATTGACAAAACCTCTTAAAAACAGCGGCACGTCGATGGTCGGTACGACGGTGACCTTCTCAATTGCAAAACCGGGCGCCGATATCGGGAACGCCTGCGAATAGAGGATACCGCCCGGTCCCGTCATGGTAAACCGCACATAACATCCAAGTTGATCCTCGTAATCATTTAGGTCGAGGCTTGCTATATCAGCTCCCTCGGCTATGACGACACCGTCTGATATCCACTTTACATTGGTATAGTTTTCACCGACGAACGATATTGTATCCGTATCCTGGTTTATGTCAAGAGAAGAAACAGCGGGAACCGGACCCTCGCCGACAAAGCTTTCGCCCAGGTCGGCTCTGGCGAAACGTCCGATTGAGAAGTATGCTCCCGTCTCCATGCTGGTGCGTAGGTTTGCCAAAGTGTTTGACGGCATACACATCATTGTAAACGCGCGGTCGTATTGTTCGATGTGGTGACCGTCACTGAAGGTGATGCAGGAAACATTTCTGCCGTACGGAATTGTTACCTTGAGTATTTGATCCCACATGATTGAATCAAACCGAGTACGGTTGTTTTCACCGC
>CAZDWM010000263.1:856-3078 GCA_964509145.1 uncultured Eubacteriales bacterium
GCTGTTGACGTCAAAAGCAACACAGGAAGGATAATTTAAAAATATATTGGCGAACTTGTTGGCGTAATATGGTTCAAGCGCCCTGTCGGGGTCGTCCTCGCAGCCGACATACTCTCCCGTGTGGTCGAGGAATGTAATTCCTCCGGACTTTTCAACATTTTTCACAACCGTCTCGTAGTCGCCGTAAACACCCATGAGCGACTGTCCCCAATCGGAAAACATACTGTTTACATGACAGTCGTTAATCGGTGTTGCTCCGTTAAGTTCGGCAACCTGAGTTACCTCCAGCATACCTCTGCCGTCACGACCGACTCCGCTTGTAATTTCCTCATACCGTGCTTGCGAAAGTGCCTCCATGTTTTTTTGCCCGGTATTACCGAACTTGAAGAATCTGTAAAGCGGGACAATACTCGGGTCGGTATCCGTCCAGGCTGAACCGATATCTGCATGGTCTGAAATGCCGAGAATGTCGTAACCCAGCTCATAGTGCTTTTCGACGCTCTCAGCCACGGTTGGAACCGCATCACTTAAGTTTGTGTGGCTGTGAAGCGAAGCCTTATACTGATCCCACTCTCCCCAGACAACATCTTTATACGGATTTTCAATCGTGAAATCGTATTGACCGCCAGCCTCCGCCGCCGCGCCGATGGACATTCCGAACACGCACGCGCAAAGTACGATGGTCAGGCACAGACTGACCGATAACAAGGTCTTTAACAGTTTTTTCAAAGTTTCATCCCCTTTCCTCAGTGTATCAGCCCGATGCTCACGAACCAATTGTAAATTGCGAGCGTCAGGTCATACAGCTTATAATTGATGTTTGCGATGAGATCCCTCAAAAAAATGTTTAAATCCACACTTCATCACTCCTGCTCCGTTATTTTTATCAGTTTTAAAATATCGTCCACAGTCTCCGTCAAATTCTCCGCCGCGCTGTGCCGGCTGACGGAGTAATCCTCGGGGAGCCTGTTGATGGCAAATACACTTGTTACACCTTCGTCGTAAACTTCATTGAGTCCGCGCTCGACGCCGCCGACGACGGCAATGACAGGAACCTGCAAGGGCTTGGCGCGCCGCGCGATGCCTACCACCGCCTTTCCTCCGAGGCTTTGCCTGTCGAGCTTTCCCTCGCCGGTAAATATAAAGTCCGCGTCTGCGGCTATTTTGTCAAAGCCGACCGTATCAAGCACGACACCGATACCCGAACGGAGCTTTGCGCCGAAAAAAGCGTTTATCCCCGCGCCCGCTCCGCCTGCCGCACCACCGCCCGGCAATGCCGAAACATCAACACCTATGTCTCGCTTAATAATTTTCGCGATGTGTATCAACCCGTCGTCGAGCAATATAACAGCTTCATTGTCCGCGCCCTTTTGCGGGGCGAAAATATAGGCCGCGCCGCTTGTCCCATACAGCGGGTTATCAATATCACACATTGCGATAATTTCAACGTTTTTTACCGCTTCGGACAAGCCCGATAAGTCGATACGCGTGATATCCTTTAGCGTACCGCCCGCAGGAACAAAGATTTTTCCCTCTCCGTTAAAAAACTTGACGTCCGCCGCGACCGCCGCGCCGACAAAGGCATCATTTGTACATGAGCCGCCCAAACCAACGATAATTTTCCGGCAACCCCTTTGCGTTGCGTCGGCAATCATCTGACCGACGCCGTATGTAGAGGTGACCAGCGGATTTTTCCGCCCCTCGACCAATGGGAGTCCGGCGGCGGACGCCAGCTCGATAACAGCCGTTTTGCCGGAGTCAATCAGCCCGTAGTAAGCCTTGATATCCTCAAAAAAGGGGTTTTTAACGGTTAAATATACCCGTTCGCCGCCAAGAGCATATAAGAAGCAGTCTACGCTCCCCTCACCGCCGTCGGCCACGGGAACGCAAACTGTTTCGCAGGCGGGAAACGCGTTTTCAATCTGTTTTTTAATAATATCGCATATTTTTGAAGAAGACAGCGAGCCCTTGAAGGAATCCGGTATGACGACTGCCTTTTTCAAAACGACCGCTCCTTTACGCTCCTGACGATTCAGTCACTGCTCAGGTATCTGCCAAGCTCGCGTCCCTCCATTGTGAGGGTAATGATACCGTATTTTTCAAACTCGACAAGTCCCATTTCCTTCAGCCGACGAACGGTTCCGGCCGCGCAAGCCGTGGTAACGTTTAACCGTGCGGCAAGGAAATTGATGCGCGTGTAACCTGTTATTTTTGAATTGATG
>CAZDWM010000264.1:0-3074 GCA_964509145.1 uncultured Eubacteriales bacterium
TGCGGTTAACAGTTAGGAGTGATGATAGTTGAAAAATCTTATCCGTTCTTTATCGGCGGTATTTTTAGTGCTGATAATTGTTTTTTCGGCGGTGGCTTGCGCATACGGTTCAGCTGGCACAGGAGCAACGACAGAAACAATATTGGACGAAAGCGATAACAGTACCGAACGATATTCTGAAAACAGCGAACAGTCTCCGACGCAGGAAGCGTGTATGCCCGCGTCCGAATGGTTTTCTACAATAGTTAACGAAACGACAAAGCCTCAAAAAAACGACAAACGCGAAACGGCAAGCGGCGATATTGCCGCGGAAACCGATTTAATTGAAGATGAAGGCGACGACAGTACAGGAAGCATGACACTCGAAGTCAACGAGGTTGGCGACGGCTGGTTTACAGCGTGCCACCCGTGGCCGTCACCGCTGAAATATAAAATCATTTATGACCTCGGCGGAAAATTCAACAGCGGTGACAACGTTGAGGTGACATATGATACAGATGAATACGACGAAAACGCCAACCCGATTGTGCTGTTTGCAAAATCAGTTAAAAAAAGCGATTTTGAGTTACAAACCAATGTCTGTTATAAGCCTGTTATTTACCTTTACCCGGAGAAAACCACAAAGGTCAGTGTCAAGGTGAACTATAACGGCAGGTTTACAAGCACGATACCCGAGTACGGCAGCGGCTGGAATGTTACAGCTTATCCCGACGGACACATTGTAAATAGCGACGGCGCGAAATATGACTACCTTTTCTGGGAGGGGGTTGGCAAGTCGGATTACGATTTGTCAAAGGGGTTCTGTGTGAAGGGTAGCGACGCCGAAAAATTCCTTTGCGAAAAGCTCACCTTGATGGGCATGAACCAAAGCGAAATCAACGATTTCAACAGCTTTTGGGTACCTTATCTTGAAAAGAACCCTTATAACCGTATTTGCTTCCAGACAACGGCCTATACCGACAACGCGGATCTGTTAATTTCTCCTCAGCCGGACAGTGTACTGCGTGTGTTCATGGTTTACACACCGCTTGAAGTGCCGATTCAAATCAAACCGCAAACGCTTGACAAATCCTTTAAGCGCACGGGATTTACCGTTGTTGAGTGGGGCGGCGCTGTTAATTGACAATTGAATATTGATGGTAATCATAAAAGCTTTTTACTATTTTGCCCTTCCTAACCCCTCGGGATAACGTGCCGCTGTGCGTAAGCAATTTACACACGACGGCACGCCTTTTTATATCTATCTTTATGCATGTTTTTGCCGTGGTTCGGTTGATGTTTTCGGACAGGCGTGTTATAATATTTTCAATATTGCCGTTAAGGCGGCTGTACAATTTTGGAGTGTGGGAAAATGTACGATGTGTCAATTATCGGCTGCGGCATTTCCGGCTCGGCTTTAGCCTACGAGCTTTCAAAACGAAAGCTGAAATGCTTGATTGTCGAGAAGGAAAACGACGTGGCGATGGGCGCGACGCGCGCAAACAGCGCCATCATCCACGCGGGCTACGACCCGGCGGAGGGGACGCTTATGGCAAAGCTCAACGTCAGGGGGGCGGCGCTTTGCAAGGAACTGTGCGAAAATCTCGCCGTACCATACGCGCAAATCGGTTCGTTGGTGCTCGCGTTTTGCGACGAGGAGGTCGCAACCGTCAACAAGCTTTACAACAGGGGTGTCGCCAACGGTGTAGAAGGGCTGCGCGTGCTTTCGTTCGAGGAGACGAAGGCTATCGAACCGAACATCTCCGACGAGGTCAAGGCCGCGCTTTACGCGCCGACGGCCGCTGTCGTGAATCCGTGGGAATATGCCGTCGCGCTCGCCGAGACCGCCGTCGAAAACGGCGTAGAGCTTATGCTCAACAGCGAGGTCACAAACGTTAAAAAAACCGATTATGGTTTTGAACTTACAGCGGGCGGAAAAAAAATCGAGACAAAATATGTCGTCAACGCGGCGGGCGTGAACGCGGGTGAAATCCACGACATGCTCCTTCCGCACACGTTTGATATCATCCCGAATAAGGGAGCCTATTATCTGCTCGACAAAACCGAGGGCAAGCGCGTCAGCCATGTAGTTTTCCAGTGCCCGTCCAAGGCCGGAAAGGGCGTTCTTGTGTCGCCGACGGTTCACGGTAATCTCATTGTAGGCCCCAACGCAATTGACAGCGACGCAAACAATAATGCTGCCGAAGCCGCCGACCTCGCGTTTGTACGCGGCGCGTCGGTCAAAAGCATCCCCTCTGTCGACTTCCGTTCAAACATCAGAAATTTTTCCGGCGTCCGCCCGAACAGCAATAAAGACGACTTTATCATTGAGGCGCACGACGGCTTTTTCGACGTCGCGGGTATTAAGTCGCCAGGTCTCGCGTCCGCGCCGGGAATCGCTGAATATACTGTCGCGCTCATGGCCGAAAACGGCGCGTCGTTCGCGTTGAAAGAAGACTTTATTTCCACAAGAAAGCATGTTCGCTTCAACACCATGAGCCACGCCGAACGCGCGGCGCTCGTGAAGGAAAATCCGCTTTACGGCAGGGTCATTTGCCGCTGCGAAACGGTCACTGAGGGCGAAATTGTCGATGCAATCCGTTCGCCGATTCAGCCACGCACCGTCGACGGTATAAAGCGCCGCTGCGGCGCGGGTCTTGGTCGCTGTCAGGGCGGTTTCTGCGGCCCGAGGGTGCTTGAAATTCTCGCGCGTGAGCTCAAGGTGCCCAGAGAAAGCATCGAAAAAGACAGGATGGGCAGCTATATCGTCAGAAGGAGGGAGGACTGATTATGTACGAACTGGCAGTTATAGGCGGAGGCCCCGCCGGTCTCGCCGCGGCATACAGCGCTTATCAGAACGGGCTTAAAAAAATTGTCATAGTCGAGCGCGACCGCGAGCTGGGCGGCATTCTCAACCAGTGCATCCACAACGGCTTCGGTCTTCACCGCTTCAAGGAAGAGCTTTCGGGTCCCGAATACGCTCATCGCTACATAGTAATGCTCAACGACACATCCGTCGAGGTAAGGCTCGACACGATGGTGCTCGAAATAACGCCCGACAAAAAAATATACACCACCAATCCGTTCGGCTACGA
>CAZDWM010000265.1:0-2044 GCA_964509145.1 uncultured Eubacteriales bacterium
GTAAACTCTGTTTGTCAGGCTGATTCTGTCGGACGTTGTGCTGAGCACAAACGCATAACGTGTATAATCCCAGTAAAGGTTATTGCTGTCTTTAAACTTATCGTTGACGACGCTGCAATACATGGGCGAATTGTCGCCGACAACGATATTGGAGGTGAAAATGGCGGAGGTGTGTTCCTCCTTGCGGCTTACGCGAATTTGTCCCTCCGTGTTGAGAGCAAAAATATTGTTGCGAATGATATTCTCCTTGCCGTAATGCTGGTGAAAGCCGTTTGAACCGCAGAAGTAGCAGAGGTTTTTCTCGACAAGCATCCCGCTTGAACCCTCGTCGAGGTAGATGCCCCAGCCGCCGTAGCCGCCCTCACCCTCGTCCGCCGCGACGTTGTGAATGACATTGCCGTTAATGACGGTGTGCGGCTGCATACCGAGCATATAAATACCGCCCATGTCGGACAGCCAGCCCTGACCGATATCATAAATCAAATTGTCGCAAATTTCAAGATAGTCGGTAACATTAAACGAATAACCCCAGACCCATCCGGCTGAAATGGCTGTGTAATACCCGTCGTGAATTTCGTTATTGGACAGCCTGCAATGGTTCGCGTTGACGAGCAATATCCCAATGGCGTTGGCGCTTTGGCGTCCGTATTTATAAATGTGATTGTCGCAGACATTTATGTTGGTATTGGTTTGCGCGTTCTGCACGTTGTCGCCATGGATAAAGACGGCGTTTGCGCCTATATTTTGTAACAGGCAGCGCGTAATACTCGAATTTTGGACATTTCTGAACAGCTTTATGCCGCTGAAACCGATGTTGATGATGTCGCAGGCGTCAAAAGTGATGTTTTTCGCGTTTTGAACAAGAATAGCCGCCGGTGTGCTGAACGCGGCCTGCGGGTGCTCAAGCCCCGGACAAGACCAGCCGTTGTCTGTAGTCAGCTCGTCGGGCAGCAGTACATGCCAGTCGCTGTCGCGTAAGGTGATGCCCTTGAAGCCGATGCCGTCGACGCCGTTAATGTCGACAAGCCGCTCAACACCTCCAGCGTAAAGCGTCGTGTTGCCGATAGTCTCGCCCGGCTTCGGCACATAATACAGCTTGCCGACAGGCTTGTCAAGATACCACTCTCCGGGTGCATTCAGCGTCTCAAGGACATTTTCAAAGAAGTACCTGTCCCCTTCTTTAATACTCATTGAGGCGTATTTGTTGCAATACACCGTGCCGGTGCTTTCATCATAGCTGTCAACGCCCATTAAATCGTCCTTCCAGTAGTGTAGCACGCGAACGGTGATGTCGTTTATATTCTTGAAGCTATTAAATTCTGTCATGTCGGAAGGCTCGGCGTCAAACGCCTTTTCACCTAGAGTCAAACTCCACGGTGTTGTTTCCTCCGTGTATACCGCACCTGTTGTGTTCTGCGCTTTAACATAGAAATAGCCTGTTTCGGGATAACGTGTGCGCGGTAATATTTCATTCTCGCTGTAAAGGGAATTGAAATTATTACGGAAACTTGCCGTCCAGACTGTAACACCGTTAACCGTTTCCGCTGTCCAACGGTTTACGGGCGTGCCGCCGCTGATGACGGGCTTTTCGCCGGGATATGCCGTAAAGGTGACGTTCGGCAAATCATCGGACGTAAACGAAAGCGTGGCGGTCAGCTCATAGCGGCCACCGCGAAGCCAGACCGTCACATCGCCGCAGTTTGTACCTTCCTCTTTCAGTACACGGAGCTTCTGCTGCGCCGCGGCGAGGGTTTTTAACGGACCGTCGGTGTGTTCGGCGTTTTCATCAGCCAGTCTGCCGCTGAAGCTGTCGTTGCCGTCCGGTGAAACGACAAGGTCATACTCTTTCAACTCAAATTCCCCCTGTTCCATAACAAGTTTTTCAATTGGCGCGGTAGGTTCGGGAAATGTCGGTTCTGAAATCGTACTAAGTTCGCCTGAAAACAGAAATAATATCGAGGTCAGAAACGAAAAAAGCGAACGCAGAAAGACATTCATGAATATAGCGCCTTCTTTCATAAAAATAGCTTGAAAAATCTTACAC
>CAZDWM010000265.1:2054-3071 GCA_964509145.1 uncultured Eubacteriales bacterium
ATAATATAGCAGTTAGTGGCTTGTTTCAAGTAAAAAATAATTTTGGGGGCAAAAATATTGAAGATTCTTGTAATTAACGCCGGCAGCTCGTCTCTAAAGTATCAGCTTATTGATATGGAGACGGAGCGTTGGCTCGCTAAAGGTATTTGCGAGCGAATAGGCATCGGCGGAGAAGTGAGCGGCAAAACCAGCGACGGCAGACAGTTTAATTACGAAACAAACCTCGCAAACCATACACAGGCGTTTATTGAGGTTGAAAAAGCTTTGACCGAGGGCGAATGTAAAGTCATCGGCAGTCTCGACGAAATTGGCGCTATAGGCCACAGAATTGTTCAGGGCGGCGCACTGTTCAACAAGAGCGTACTTGTAACCGACGAGGTTGTAAAGGGTATCGAAGGTCTTATAGACCTCGCGCCTCTCCACAACGCCGCACACATACAGGGCATCAAGGCCTGTCAGGAAGTTTTTGGTGAAAAGGTTCCCGAGGTTGTCGTTTTCGACAACGCATTCCATTCGACAATGCCGGAGGAGGCGTATATGTTCGCCCTTCCGTATGAATATTACGAAAAATATCAGATACGTCGCTACGGATTTCACGGCACATCACACCGCTTTGTCAGCGCGCGTTGCGCCGAGGTGATGGGTCGTGATATTTCTGAGCTTAAAATAGTCACCTGCCACATCGGCAACGGCTCGTCAATCACCGCCGTCAAGCAAGGCAAGGTCGTCGACACAAGCATGGGGCTTACTCCGCTCGACGGCTTCATGATGGGTACACGCTCCGGCGGCGTCGACCCCTCCGCCATCATCTACCTCCAAAAGAAGGAGGGCTGGACACCAAAGGAAACCGACACCGTTCTCAACAAGAAGTCCGGTGTGTTCGGCATCTCCGGCGTTTCGAGCGACGACCGCGACCTTATCGCAGCGGCGAAGGAAGGCAACAAGCGCGCGGCACTAGCACGGCAGATGCAGCGCTATCAAATCCGCAAATTCATTGGCAGTTACATTGCCGCCATG
>CAZDWM010000266.1:0-3057 GCA_964509145.1 uncultured Eubacteriales bacterium
CTTTTCCAATAAGCCGGGTGGAAGATTATCCACACAGAAAAAGCCAATGTCCTCAAGCGAGTTGACCGCCCTCGACTTACCCGCTCCCGAAAGACCCGTTACAAAAACAATTTCCATGTTAACCTCCATACCGCCGCGTCGCGCGGCGAATTATAATCAGGCGTGAAACAAGCGGCGGTACAAATAGACCATGAAAATCAATCTTTCACGCTAGCACCCCCTCCGTCCCGAAAGTATTATTAATTATTCACCATTCAATATTTTAATCTCTGTCTCAAGCAGAACACTCGTCCGCTCAAGCACCGTTTTTTGAATCAGCTCGATAAGCGCCAGTACGTCAGACGCTGTGGCACCGCCGATGTTAATAATAAACCCGGCGTGTTTCTCGCTTACCTGTGCGCCGCCTACGGTTTTACCTTTCAGTCCGCACTGCTCAATGAGCGCACCGGCAAAGTAACCCTCCGGGCGTTTGAACACCGAGCCCGCGCTGGGGTATTGCAGGGGCTGCTTATCGCGCCGCTTGTCTAAAAAGCCGCTCATCCGCTCGCGAATGACGCAAGCATCACCCTGATGCAGCCTGATATGGGCGCACGACACAACGCCGCCGTTATCATTAAAAACGCTGTGTCGGTATGAGAGCTTCATATCGGCTGCTTCCATATAATCTAAAACGCCGTTTGAGTCAACATATTCACATCCCGCGGCGACCTGCGAAAACTCGCCGCCGTAGGCTCCGGCGTTCATGTATATAGCGCCGCCGACGCTGCCCGGAATGCCGTAGGCAAATTCAAGACCGCTAAGCCCGTTTTCAAGCGCAAAGCCGCACAGGCGTGACACGCTCACACCCGCCGCGCAGCGGATGGTTTCATCATCCTGAAGCGAAATGTCATCCATAGCGCCCGTATAAACAATGACGCCTTTAACACCGCTGTCGGACACAAGCAGATTGCTCCCGTTGCCCAATATTAACGGTCTGATGCCGGTTTCAGCGCATATTTTAACGGTCTGCGAAAGCTCGACTGCACTGTGCGGTATGACCATCAGCTCCGCCGGTCCTCCGATTTTAAACGTCGTCCAACCGCTGAGCGGAACGTCTCGTTTGACCTCACAGCCGATTCTTTCCGCAAAGCTTTCAATCATGCCGACAGCCGTCAAAGCCCACCAGTTCCTTTCGTTGTTTGCTTTACCAGTCGAGAAGCGCGGCGCCGAAGATGCCCGCGTCGTTGCCAAGCACAGCGGCTTCGATGCGCGTCTGTTTTGCCGCGTAAATACTGTAACGTTCGCGCACGACATGACGGCGTAACGGCTCAAGCAGGAAGTCGCCCTCGTGGCCGATGCCGCCGCCGATGCAGATGATTTCCGGCTGGAGCGCGTTTATGATGTTGATAATGCCCGTCGCGACATAGTATATGTATTTTTCAACGACCTTTTGCGCCGCGTCGTCGCCCTGTCGCATGGCGTCAAACGCCGTCCGGCCGTTAACCTCGTCGATATTGTCCTTGACAAGATACCACATGATGCTGTTCTGGTTGTGCTGCATAGCGTCCTTCGTCTGCGCTATCAGCGCCGTGGCGGAGGCGTACTGCTCCCAGCAGCCGCGTCGTCCGCAGGTGCACTTTTCGCCGTCGACACAGATAACCATGTGCCCCATCTCGCCGGCCGCGAAGTTGATGCCCGTCACGAGCCTACCGTCGATGACTATACCGCTGCCGACACCGGTTCCCAGTGTGATGGCGACAAAGCTCGACACGCCGTTGCCGACACCCGCGACAGCCTCGCCCAAAGCGGCGCAGTTGGCGTCGTTGTCGATGTATACGGTTTTTCCGCCAAGCCTGTCTGAGAGCATTTGCCGCGCGGGTACATTTGTGAAATGGAAGTTATTCGAAAACTCAATTGAGCCGTTATTTTTGTTGATGGTACCCGGTGCGCCGATGCCGACAAGCTCAATGTCGTCCATTGTCAGTCCCGCGTTTTCGGCCGCCATAAGGCAAGCCTTGGCCATATCGTCAAATATCTCGTCCGGCGTGCGCGGGAGATTTGTCTTTAACTTTCCGCGACCAATAATTTGCATTCTTTCAACGTCAATGACACCCACCGCAATGTTCGTTCCCCCGAGGTCAACACCTATTTTGTACATCTTATTTCCTCCGTCCACTTTATATGATATTTAAATGTTAACGTCACATCAATCATGCCAAAGCTCCAGCTCGCGCTGCTGCGGGATGATTTCGTCCGTCATGCCGAGGTTATGGAGCAGTTCGCGCGCGGCGTTGTAGCCCATCTTTTTTTCCCTGTTGTTCATAGCCGCCGCTTCGACGATAATTGACAGGTTTCGCCCGGGTTTGACGGGAACAACGGTAACCGGAATATTATTACCGAGTATCTCGACGTATTCGTCGTCGAGCCCGAGCCGGTCGTAAACCTTGTCCTTGTCCCAAAGCTCAAGCTGAACAACCATGTCGATTCTTTCGGTCATTTTGACGGCACCCATGCCAAAAATCCTGCGGGCGTTGATGATGCCCACACCGCGAAGCTCGATAAAGTGCCTGATGTTGTCGGGAGCGGAACCGAGCAGCGTGCTTGACGACACCTTTCTGATTTCGACCGCGTCGTCGGCAATGAGCCTGTGTCCCCTTTTTATCAACTCCAACGCCGTTTCGCTCTTGCCGACACCACTGTCGCCGAGGATGAGCACACCCTCGCCGTAGACCTCAACCATAACGCCGTGGCGCGTTATCCTCTCGGCCAGCTCGACGCACAGATATGAGATTGTTTCCGCCATACACGTAGATGTTGAAAGCGGTGTACGCACAATCGGTACTTCATACTTATCGGCCAGCGTCATAAACCCGTTGGGATAGTCGAGACTGCGTGTGATGATAATAAGCGGGGGATGTTTAGAAAACAGCAGTTCAAGCGCCGCGTAGCAATCAGTGCTTGAAAGGGAATTGAGATAAGCCATTTCCTTGAGCCCCATAAACTGAACGCGTTTGGAATCGAAGTATTCGTTGTAGCCTACGAACACAAGACCCGGTCTGTTGACTTCCTTTGAGTAAA
>CAZDWM010000267.1:0-3051 GCA_964509145.1 uncultured Eubacteriales bacterium
TCAAGGTTGTGGTCGAGCGCCAAATAGGTGTTGGCGAGTGTCTGTGCCTCAATGCCCTGTGACGCGTCGATGATGAGCAGCGCGCCCTCACAAGCCGCAAGGGAACGTGACACCTCGTAGTTAAAGTCGACATGTCCGGGTGTGTCGATGAGGTTGAGGTAATAGATCTCGCCGTCGGGCGTCTTGTAATCGAGCTTGACGGCATGCGCCTTTATGGTGATGCCGCGCTCACGCTCAAGATCCATGTTGTCAAGCAGTTGTGCGGTCATGTCGCGCAGAGCGACAGAGTTGGTCTGTTCAAGCAGCCTGTCGGCCAGCGTGGACTTTCCATGGTCAATGTGTGCAATTATGCTGAAATTTCGGATGTTTTCTTTCTTGCTCAAATTATCCACCTTCTGGAATTATTTAACAGGCGTTAGTGTCATCATGGTATGGTCTGCCTGCATAAACTGCGGGTAAAGCGCGTTGTCGAAAATTGTCGGCTGACCGTTGTATTCAAGCGCCCAAATTAAGAACCTGTTCTGATCGGAGCCGTAAGGGCAACCAACATGACCTATACCCTTAAAAAACCATGTATTGTCGGGCAGAGCGCAGGTTGAGGCGTCGATTATTCGGTCGGCTGAAATATGGTTGTGACCGGAGCAGGCGTTTTTCTGCGTATAACCGTTTGGAAGCGTCGTGCCCTCTACGGCGCAATAGGCACCGCCGCTTGTGCAGGTTGTTTCAATCAAGCCGTCGCCCTGACTGTTACCGGTCGATGTGAGGGGAAGACTGCCCTTGTCGTAGTGTGAGCAGTAAACAACAGAGACACCGTCGTTTTCCATCACGTCTTGCAGGATTTCTTCGCGGTGGCGGCGGATGTCGTATTGATAATGGTCTACCTTTTGAATGAATGTGTCGGTCGCGTCGCCGAGAAGCAGTGCTTTTGCGCCCTCGTACCTGTCAGGGTGGACGAACGCCCACATGCCGGGCATAGCGGCGAACGTCTTTTTAAGCACCTTGTCGATGGCCGTCTCGTTGAGCATCGCGCCGAGCTTATTAACCCCGCCGAACAGCCCGTTGAACAAGCAGCCCGTGGCGAGCGTGTCGCAAACGCACCCAATCAGAGCGTCGGCAAGTGAACTGCCTGTCTTAAGAGTTTTGATATATTTAAAAGCGTCGTATTTATTTATTTGCAGCTCGCCGTTAAAGAGGTTGCCCACAAAGAGCAGACCGCTGTCGGCAGCGGACATGAACACAGCCTTTTCAATCTTTTCGCCGCCGTATTCGGCAAAATAGGCGAGCGTCTGCACGCCGCCCATACTGCACGGCACGAGACTGACGCGTTCTTGACCTGTTTCGTCAAGCACTATGTCGATAAAATCGTTGAGCCTGTCGGCGTTTTCGCAGGGGTCAAGCCGCCAGTCATAATTGTAAAAATAGGTACGGTCTGCGCCGATTTCGTCGACGAGCGTATGAACGATGTTGAACTCGGGCGCTTCGCTTTTGAGGTAGTCGTCGAAATTTTCCATTGAGCCGGAATAGGTTTGCGCCGTGACATTGTATTTGGAATTGCCGTTTTCGTCGCAGGTGAATTCATCAAAGATGTCAAGCGCGGCGTTTGAGACGGCGTCGGCGAAGGGCGTGATGTCCTGCTTGAAAAACGAACCTGCGATACCAAAAAAAACATTCAGTATTATTTCGCCGGTATCAACCTGCGGAGGAAAGCAGACATGTTCGTTTGCCGTCCCGCGGTCGATATAAAACGGACAGCTTCCGACACCGCTGACAACGATGACGGGCGTGGGATCATCGGCACCCAACGCGGGCAGTGCGCACAGGAAAGCAAGTGTCAGCGCGAGAAACAGCGAAACAGTTTTTTTAATCATATATGTACCCCTTTTCAAAGGTGTTTAATCGTCCGTTTTTGGTTGAGCACCGTGACCTCAACATCCGGGAACTGTTCCGAAAGCCGTTCGGCAAGCATCGGGATGACGGGCTGCTCGGTTTCGAAATGACCCGCCGCGATGAGCGTTAAACCGCTGTCGGCGGCATCAAGGAAGTTGTGATAGTTCGCGTCGCCGGTGATTAAAGCGTCGACTCCCATGTCGGCGATGTTGTTAACAAGGCTCCCGCCGCTGCCGCCGCAGACGGCGACTGTTTCAATCTGTTTTCCGCCGTCGCACCAACGCAGCTTGCAGTCAAGAAGCTCTGCAGCTTCGCACGCAAGCTCGTAGGGCGACATCGGTTTTGGAAGAAAGCCGACGCGCACCATCGGAGCGGGCGTTTCGCTGGTCGGGACGACCTCAACGCGCGTGAGTGAAAAAATATCTGCAAGCACATCATTGACCCCGTCAACCGCGCAGTCGAGTGAGGTGTGGGCACAGATGGCAGCTACGCCCGAAACGGCGAGCTCATAGGCCGCGTCACCTTTAACAAAGCTCTTTGCGGGTTTGTAAATAACGGGGTGGTGGCTGACCATTAAATCCGCACCGAAGGCCTTCGCGAGCGTAATAGTCTCCGTCGTAATATCGAGTGATACAGCGACGGCGCGTACTTGCTTGCAGGGGTCGCCGACAAGCAAACCGCTGTTGTCGTAATCAAGCTGCCCGGCAAAAGGTGCGACGGAATCGATGAAATCGTAGATATCCTGAACCGTTGTCATGGCAAAAACAACCCCCTTATTAATCCTTAGCCTTAAGTTCATAGTTATAGCTTCGTATATTGTTTTATATCGGGCAGGATGCTTCTAATGTATTCAACCTCGTCGGGAAGGAGGTTGGCGTATGCGAGGGCATCGGCGCGCTTTTTAAGATAGAGGTATATCTTGGTGAAGTGATAGGCCGCCGCGTCATTTTTACAGAGGTAAAGCTCGCCTGTGTATATGTATGAGCTTTTATATTCCTTAAATTCAGTCGGAGCGTATTGGGCGCACAGCGCGATGTAGGGACGGCATTCATCGAAGCAGGCGTTTTCCTGAAGGATGATGAATCCGTTTTTAACAAGAAACGCGCGTACCTCCTCAGGATGGGACATAGGCTGAAATATGAAGCGCTTTGTTTCGTCCTTAAT
>CAZDWM010000268.1:0-3049 GCA_964509145.1 uncultured Eubacteriales bacterium
ACCGCCGGCTCGCGAAATATGTCGACGTGATGATCGGCAACGAGGAGGATTTCACCGCCTGCCTCGGGCTTGAAATCAAGGGTAACAGCACCGATTTAAAGGAGCTATGCGTGGACGGTTACCGCGACATGCTCACCGAGGCAGTCGCCGTTTATCCGAACATCAAGGTTGCCGCGACAACGCTGCGCACCGTCAAATGCGCCTCGGTCAACGGTTGGAGCGCTCTATGCTACGCCGACGGCAACATTTATTCCGGACTCGATTTCCCCGAATTAAACATCTTTGACCGCGTCGGCGGCGGCGACAGCTTCGCCTCAGGGCTGGTCTACGGTCTCATGACCGGCGACGACCCCCAGCGAGCGGTAAATTACGGCGTGGCTCACGGCGCTTTGGCGATGACGACGCCCGGAGACACCTCGATGGCCTCCAAAAAAGAAGTCGAGTCGCTGATTAACGGCGCGGGTGCGAGAGTACAACGTTAATTTTCGAGCAATAATGCAATTAAAGGAGTCGTTATGGAACAGTTTATCAAGGATCAGATTGCCCCAACACTTAAATATTTTTTTTCGAACCTGATTAAGTCGTATTTCACCGACAGCGCCTCAGAGGAAGCAAAGGAATGCATCAAAAAGGCGGGAGGCTTTATTTGCGGCGTCTGCCACCCGAGCGACAACTATGAACAGATTAAAGGCGCGAATATCGGCTGGGTGCGCACGGATATCCCCTACCCGTTTATGTCTGACGGCAGTATCAGCGAAAGCTATATCAACTATAAAAATCGTATGTCATCCTTTGCTGAAAATGGTATTAAAATTATGGCCGTCACCCCTTACCCGTCAAGCTTTATTGAGGCGGGTATTGACCCGCGCCTGCCCGAAAATGAAGAACGCGTAATGAATGTTGCGCGGTTTATGGTAAACGATTTAAAGGGTATCGTCGGCGGCATACAGATAACGAACGAAATGGGCATTCCGCGCTTCACCATTCCGCTGACCATGCCCGAAGCCGCGCACTTCATTGGTATTCAAGCCAAGGCGATGCAGTACAATAAAGGCAATATCCTTGTCGGTTATAACTCCGGCGGTCCGCAGGCCGATCTACACAAGCTCATGAAGCCTTACCATCAATACTGCGACTATGTCGGCATCGATATCTACATCGGCTGCTTCGCCAACGTCGGCAACTCGATGTGGCTTTTTGACGCGATGCTTCGTTATCTTTCAGCCTTCATCGGCAAACCGGTTATCTTGCAGGAGTTCGGCTATATCGGCGCGGGCGCGCCGAAAACGCCGGAGGAGAAAAAGCAGCTGCTTGAGCGTTACAGCGTCGGCAGCGAGCAAGAGGCGCGGCAGAATATTGAAGACTTCGTGTCGCGTCTGCCCGAAAAATTCGGCCGTCACATCGCGTATCTCTCACAAGACAAGTCGCACTGGGGCGATTTGATTTTCAAGTCCGACCTTGTCAACCACCTGTACTGCGAGTTGCCTAAAAGGACGGTCATCAAGGGCTATCCCCACACGCCGGAGGGGCAGGCGCGGTTTTTCAGCCACATTATCCCGCGTATTAAGGCGTTTGACTTTATGGCCGGTATGATAATTTATAGCTTTGCCGACAGCGGCGAGTGCTATATCTGCTCTCAAGCAGAGTGTCCGACCGAAACAAAATGGGGACTCATCGACATGGAGGGCAAGGAAAAACCTGCATACTTTACCGTTAAAGAAGCCTTCGGAAAAATCACGGGAAAGTGCTGAAAATATTGTAATATTGGAGGTTTTTGATGGTATTTTATGAATTATCGGAGGAAGACAGGAATTTAATAACGTCGGCTTTAAAAACGCTGGAGAGAAATTTCGACGACGGCGTCTATAACCATACGGTCGGCTGCGCTCTAAAATGTGAGAACGGTAATGTCTTTACTGGCGTAGACTGTGATGGCATTCACGGTTCGTGTGCGGAAGACATTGCCTTAGGCGCGGCGATTTCGGCGGGTGAAAGAAATTTCAAAACAATTGTCGCTGTTCACAGCCTCGCGCCGAACAAGGTTGTGTCTCCGTGCGGTAACTGCCGTCAAATGTTGTTAAAGTACGCACCTGACGTAAAGGTGATTCTTAACGACGATACAGGCAAGCTTGTTAAGGTCAGCATTAAGGATTTACTTCCGTTTGCGTGGAAATCCGTCAAATGCGATTGATGTTCGATGAAACAAAGATTATCAGATTGTTCTTCACACGCTCTGTCCTTGTGACGGAGCGTGTTTTATATAATTAAAAAGTAAAAGAAAACAAAGAAAAGGTAATAATACCTTGATTTTTCACGGGTGTTGAGGTAAAATAAGAAGATGAACTTTTTATCTACGGATGTGAAATGAGGTACTATTTGTGAAAGAGCTTGAAAAGGTCTACGCCCCAAATGAAATTGAAAAGGATATTTACGACTACTGGACGGAAAACGATTGCTTCCGCGCGGTGGTCGATGCCGATAAGGAGCCGTATACCATCGTCATACCCCCGCCCAACATAACGGGTCAGCTCCACATGGGGCACGCGCTTGACAACACGTTTCAGGATATTCTCATCCGCTACCGCCGTATGCAGGGCTACGACACCCTCTGGCTTCCCGGCACCGACCACGCCTCGATTGCAACCGAGGCGAAGATAGTCGAGGCTATGGCGAAGGAGGGCATCACCAAGTACGACATCGGCAGGGATGCCTTCCTTGAGCGCGCGTGGGAGTGGAAGCGCACCTACGGCGGCAGGATAGTCGAACAGCTCAAAAAAATGGGCTCGTCGTGCGACTGGGCAAGGGAGAGATTCACCCTCGACGAGGGTTGCAGCCGCGCTGTGCGTGAGGTCTTCGTCAGGCTTTACGAGAAGGGACTCATCTATCGCGGCGAGCGCATAATCAACTGGTGTCCGCACTGCATGACCTCCATATCCGACGCGGAGGTTGAGTACGATGAGATGGACGGCTTCTTCTGGCATCTCTCATATCCTCTTGCGGACGGCAGCGGCGACATCAGGCTCGCCACCACCCGCCCGGAGACCATGCT
>CAZDWM010000269.1:0-2969 GCA_964509145.1 uncultured Eubacteriales bacterium
TATTATATCACACTTTTTTCTTCTTGTCGAGTATTTTATTTAGAATTAGTATAAGGCTCCTTATGCGCAATATGTTCAGACGACGGACACCGCCATTTTTGTTTTCAAGACATCCGCACCGAGCTGGATGGGATTGACGGTCTCGATATGCAGCGTTTCATAGATGTGCTGCCTGTTCGGGTTAACAATCCGCGCTACAATGGTCGGCACCTTGTATATCTCCTTGGCGATAAGCGAAACGGTGATGTTGATGTTTTCGTCGGGCGTGACCGCCAGCACCGCGTCCGCGTCGGAAATCCCCGCCTCCTTTAAAACCTCGTTGTCGTACTCAATCCCTTTGACAACCAGTCCGTTGAAGCCGCTTCCGAGCGCACCCAGCTTTTCGTTGTCCCTATCAATGACGGATATGTTGTGACCTTCGTCGGAAAGCTCGCTTGCGAGGGTGCTGCCGAACCTTCCGCAGCCGACAATGATGATGTTCATCCGTGTTTTGTCTCCCGTTCCTGTTGCTGAAAACACCTGACCGTGTTATCTTTTTTTATGACCAGACGGCCGATGCCCGAGCTGTTATACTCCGTCTCATAGAGCGGTTTCCCCTGCTCCTGCGGGCAGTCGTCCTGAACATAGGCGTCCCTCCGGCTGCCTCCGAGCACGTCCGCGTACTGGTAAATGTTGAATCTCGCGGGTGTGTAGGTCGGGTCAAGCGCCCATGCGGCGCGGAAATGCTTCATAGCGGCGATGTGGTCTTCCTCGTTTTCAAGCTGGATACCCATCAGATTATGCGGCTCCGGCGCGTGCGGATATTCCGCCATCGCCTGCCGTATCATAGCCTCGCTCCTGCCGAACTCCCCGCCAACAATCAGCGCCCTGACAGCCACACACAGCGCCGTCATATTCGCGTTGTCCCTCGAAACATCATTGCTTTTCATTCCGATTACCTTCTTCTGACGTAAGTCTGATTTCAACATCATCATAGCAGGTTCGACGTGACAATGGCGTGAGAGCGTCCGCGCGCGTGTGAAAATTCTGTGAGAAAGCAGCGCGTTTATCAACATATATAATAGCCCGGTTTCGGCGAGCAGCGCCAAAACCGGGCTAACATTATTATAAATCTATAGCTGTTTGATGTTTGATATGTGCCTATTCGTTTATCAGCCTGTAACCCACACCGACCTCGGTGAGGATATAGCGCGGCTTGGCGGGGTTCTCCTCGATTTTTCGCCGTAGTCCGGCCATCAAAGCCCTTAGCGCCTGTGTATCCGTGCCGTAGCCGACGCCCCAAATTTCCCTGATAATAAAATTCGTCGTGAGAACCTTTCCGGCGTTTTTGAACAGAAGCTTTAAAAGGCTGTATTCCATGGGTGTGGTGTGGATTTCATGTCCGCTTAGATAGACAAGATGCTTGTCGTACTCCACCTTCAATTCGCCGATTTGAGCGCTTGTCTGCGTCTTGCTTCCGCTTTGCCTGTAAAGATGCCGCAACGCGACACGTATGCGCGCCATCAGCTCGGTTGCGGAAAACGGTTTTGTGAGGTAGTCGTCGGCGCCGATATCAAGCGCGTTTGCCTTTTCCCTGTCCTGATCTCTTGCGGAGACGACGATAATGGGCATTTCGGACCATTCCCTGACCCTTTTGATAACCTCCGTCCCGTCAAAATCGGGAAGTCCGAGGTCGAGCAGCAACAGGTCGATTTGCTCCGAAACGAGGCTGTTGAGCGCGCTCTGAGCCGTTTTGGCGGTGATGTGCTTGAAGCCCTCCGACTTGAGCGCGTAGCAGATAAAATTCATTATTTGCGCGTCGTCCTCAACAACCAGAATACATTCGCCTAAATTATTCATGTTCGTTTACCTCCATCGGTAGCGTAAAGATGAATTCCGCGCCCTGTCCATCCGTTCGGTTATGTGCCACGATGGTTCCGCCGTGTGCTTTCACGACGGCGTCGCATATCGATAGACCCAAGCCCATACCGCGGTTTGAATCGGTCTGCCTTGAAGGCGTGGTGTAAAACAGCTGAAAGATGTTCGGCAAATCCGCCTCCCGAATCCCCTCGCCCCTGTCCGCTACACTAAAACGCACGCACCCTGCCGCTTTGTCGTCCGTGACGCGGACGCTGATTTCGTTTTCGGGCGACGTGTGCTTAACTGCGTTGTCGAGCAGGTTTATCAGCACCTGCTCGATGAGCCGCGCGTCCATCGGGACGAACAACAGCTCGTCGGGGATGTCGACAGCAATTTCGCGTTCCGGCGACCGCTGTGTGACGTGGCGAACCGCCCCGCCGACGACCTCCTCCACCGCCTCCGGCTGCTTATTCAATAAAAGCTTACCCTCCTGAAGCTTTGTCAGGCTTAAAATGTTCTCAACTAGCGAATGCAGCCAATCCGCGTCGGCATTGATTTGCTTTGCCATCTCGTACCGAGGGTCGTCGTGTTGCGACATGTCCATGATGATTTCCGAGGTACCCATAATGCCCGACAGTGGTGTGCGCAAATCGTGTGAAATTGCCCGGAGCAGGTTGCCACGATAATGTTCCTGCACCGATTTTTCCTGATACCTCATTTTTTGTCGAGCGGCGATGATTCTGTCCATGGCCAGCGCTACGCTTTCCGTCATGGTACCGAGCAGACGGGTCTGCGCCTCCGTCATCAGCTCCGCTTTATCCGAGGGGATTCGGATGACGCCCAAAATACTGTCTCTGCCGTAAATGATCCAGTTCCAATATTCCGCATCCTTGTAATATCCGGTCTGTACGCTTTCCGTCTCTGACTTGACAGCATCCGCGTCTTCCGTCACACGCGTAATCAAGTCGCCGTCCGGCGTCTGCTGAACATAGGTTGCTTCGGGCTGCCTGTTTTCGTCAAAGCAAAGGCAAGCCGCACCGCAGCGCATGACGTCGCTGACGATGCCCGCCGCTATTCCGGCGATGTCGTGAACATCCTGCGCGTCGGTTAACCGATTCGTCAGCATATAA
>CAZDWM010000270.1:0-1518 GCA_964509145.1 uncultured Eubacteriales bacterium
CCGTCCGCGCCCTCAAGGAAATTTGCGGCTTGAAGCGCTTGGAACGCGCAGGAACCAGTCGCGATAACGGTGATGTCTGTGCCCTCGTGAAGCTCGACAGCCTTGCCGATTTCGAAGCCGTAGTCGTAGTTGGGATCGCCGTAAAGTACGCGGTCAAAGCCCCTGTTGATTCTGATATAAACAGGTCCCTGATGCTTATATGCGGCACGAACAGCGTTTGCCGTCTCGATGCCGTCCGCGGGGCAGATGACGACAAGATTAGGCATCGAACGAGCGACGGCGAGGTCGACAATCGCGTGGTGTGTTGAGCCCGCCTGACCGAACGATGTACCGGCATGGGTTGCGATGACTTTAGCGTTGATGTTCTGATAACATATGTCGGTGTGGAGCTGATCCGCGCAGCGCAGAGAAGCGAACACCGAAAAGGTTGAAAGGAAGGGGACACAGCCCGCCTTCGCCATACCGGCGGCTACGCCGAACATGTTCTGCTCCGCGATGCCGACGTTAAAGAACCTGTTGGGGAACTCCTTTTGGAAAATACCGATTTTGGTAGAGGTTGCGAGGTCGGCGGTCAGTGCGACGATTTCGGGATGCTCCCTGCCGAGCTCGGCAAGTGTATTGCCGTAATACTCCGCCGTGGACATGGCTGTAGACTCAACTGCCGTATAAACAAATCCGCCTGCCATATTATTTCGCCTCCCTTTCGACTCTTTCGACGCGCTTCTGATAGTATTCCTCAAGGTCAGCTTTACACTGATTGTAAAGGTTTTCGTCGATTGCGCCGTAATGCCACTTGTAATTGCCCTCCATCATCTTGATGCCCGCGCCCTTTTTGGTGTCGGCGAGAATCAGAACGGGCTTGTCGCTCGCGAGCGCAAAATCGACAGCGTCGCAAAGCTCTTTGATGTTTTGTCCGTCAACCTGCTTGACGATGAAGCCGAACGCCGTGAACTTGTCGGCCAGCGGCTCAAGGCGCATGACATTCTCTGTATCGCCGTCTATCATACAATGGTTGCGGTCAACAAACGTGACAACGTTATTGAGGTTAAAATTATTAATTGTCATAGCCGCCTCCCAGTTGGAGCCCTCGTCGAGCTCGCCGTCGCCGGTGAGGCAGTAGGTGATGTACTTCTTGCCCAGCACCCTTGCGGCGAGCGCCGTGCCGGCCGCTATCGGAAGACCATGCCCTAAAGAGCCGGTTGAGGCGTCGACGCCGATAACCTTGTTGGAGTCGAGATGGATGCCCATCTTTGAGTTTGTGAGGTTAAAGGTTTTAAGCTGCTCCATATCGTTGTAGCCAAAGTCGCATAAAACCGGCGCGTAGGCGATGCCTGCGTGACCCTTGCTGAGAATGAAACGGTCTCTGTCAGCCCAGTTGGGGTCGTCTTTTTTAATGTTAAGGTACTTGTGATAAAGGATGGTCAGGATATCCATTGAGCTCATACCGCCGCCGATATGGCCGCTGCCAGCCCAGTAGGTTGTGTCAAGGCACAAATTACGCAGCTCATGCGCTTTTTT
>CAZDWM010000270.1:1528-2936 GCA_964509145.1 uncultured Eubacteriales bacterium
GCCAGCCACTCCTGTTTTGTTAATGACATGGTATTCCTCCTCTATTTGTTTCACCCGAGCTCCGGGTGATTCTTTTTAACTACCTTGAAAGCTTCGTCGGCGATTTCAAGGGTATAGTTTATGTCCTCGTCGGTAAGCGAAGCGTTTATGAAGTGGTTGTGGTGCGACGCAAAGAAAATTCCTCTTGTTACGCACTCGGCTATCCACTCCTGATGAAGGAACAGAGAATTGTCGTTGGCGATTCTGAGGTAGAACAGCGAGGGCTTGCCGGAAGCCACAAGGTCAAAGCCGTTTTCTTTGCCGGCAATTATAAGACCGTTGATAAGCTTTGTGCCGAGCGTATCGAACAGTTGCGGTGTATTTAGTGCCTTCATCTTGTTGATGGTGGCAATACACGCGGCAAACGGAACGGCGCTCATCCAGTAGCTTCCCGTAATGGAGAGACCGCTGATGGTATTTTTAAGGTGCTCCTGACCCATAAGGGCGGACATATTGTAACCGTTTGCAAGCGCCTTGCAGAAGCAGATCATGTCGGCCTTGAAACCGAAGTAATGGTCGGAGCCTGCAATGTCGAGACGGAAACCGGCACGCACATCATCAATGATGAGCTGTATGCCGTTGTCGTCGCAAATCTTTCTGACCTTTGCCCAGAATTCCTTCGTCATGACAACATTGTCGTGGAAATTGCCGTGGTCGTAGGGCTGAGCGATAATGGCGGCTATTTCTCCCTTATATTCGGCAACCGTTTTTTCAAGTGCGGGGATATCGTCCCAAGGAAGAATGATGTTGTGCATGACTTCCTCTTCGAGCACTCCGCCGTAGTCCTTTTTAGCCTGCCAGGGTGAAACGCCGTGATAGTAACCCTTGAAAAAGATAATCTTTTTGCGGTGTGTGTAGGCTCTCGCGGTGACGGCGGCGACCTGTGTTGTGTCGTTGCCATTCTTCGCAAAAAAGCACCAGTCGGCGGACGCTACGGTGTCGACAAGCATTTCGGCGCACTCAACCATAATTTTGCTGGGGGAGGATGTGCAGTTTTCAAGCTTAAGCTGCGCAGCCGCCGCAGCGTCGACGTCGGGGTCGTTATAGCCGAGGACGTTGGGACCATACGCGCACATATAGTCGATGTATTTGTTTCCGTCTACATCCCAGAAATATGTACCCTGAGCTTTTTCGGAGAAAAGAGGCCATTTTTCAACAGGGATAAACAGACCCTCTGAGGGACCTAAATGACCGTAAACACCGGCGGGAATTACCTTTGCGGCTCTTGCAAACCATTCACGGCTTTTTTCGTGCGTATATTCGGGAAAACTCATATTCTGCTTCCTCCTTATGCCAGATACAGAGCTACTCTGTCGAGTATTCTGTTTAAATTATCGAGCATGGAGGCCATGCCCTTCATTCTGATAGT
>CAZDWM010000271.1:0-2933 GCA_964509145.1 uncultured Eubacteriales bacterium
GAATATAGTCACTTTGCTTGTTTAGCGAGATACTTTTATCCTTGAGAACACGCGTGAGTAAGGACATAACAGTGTCGCCATTTTCAAGCTCGGCGGTCGTGCTGAGCAAAACACCGTCCTCAGGTATAATCACATCGTAGCCGGGTTGTTCACGAATGCCGTAATCAACCGCCTTTTTACAGCTGATGTACAGTGAGACGGTACCTCCGGACTGCGTCGTAGCGGTTGTATCGACAATCCCCACCGACCCGCCGGACGCTCTCGTTGTTGTAGTCTTTGTTGTGGTTGTCGCTTTGGTTGTTGTAACAGACTTGGTCGTCGTAACAGTTTTGGTTGTGACAGTGGGCTTTGTAGTAGTGATGATTCTAGCCGTAGTCGTCTGTTTTTTGGTTGTAACGGTGACGGACGGTAATGCCGTTGTTTTAGCTTTAACCGTTGTCGAGGTCTTTGTTGTCGTAACGTACGAAACAAGATTATCAGACGTGGAATCGTCCGATGTTGTTTTAAATTCCGAAGTGAATGTTTCCGTCTTTGTTACTGTGTCGGTATCTGACGAATCGGATAAATCAGGCACCGCGCTTTCAACTGCTTCGGTTATTCCCGCGCCGATATCTTGCCTGCCTGTACAGCCGATGATGCACAGGAAAACAAGCAGGACTGATACTAAAGATAAAACCTTCTTTAACGACGATTACCGGTTAATTGAAATAAAAATAATTAATTCTGAAAAGTCCGCAGAAAAACTTAATCACCGACCACGAGAAGGACGTAATTTTTGGCAGTGCCTGTCCAAAATCCGAGTACATCATTTGTGTGCGCAGGATTTCAAGGCAGCTCATGTCATAGATACCGGCCTCGCCGTCGCTGTAACGCTCATATGCTGTTACCGCCATGTATATCTGATATGAGGTCATCACGTTTGACGAGCCGTTCCAGCAGCGTCCGCCTCCGTCTTGGTTAACAAACGCCGAAAGGGCTTCAAGAATATCATTTTCGCCGCTCATGTACTCTGCTGAAAGAGGGTTGATACCTAAACAGCACAATGCGATGAGCACCTGCGAGGTTGACTCGGCGCTTTCGCTTCCGTATGCGGCATAACCCGCTGTGTTAAGCTTGCTGCCCTTGATGAAATTAAGGGCGTCGTCAATCGCATCTGCGCAATCCGTATCGTCCTTATAGGGTGCGAGAGCCTGTAAGGTCATTCCGGTCGCGTCAATCTCGCCGTCAACCGTCCAGCTTTGGCTGTCGTCGGCATCAAGATAGGTGTTAAAACCGCCATCGTTACGCTGAGCATCAAGCAGGATGTCAACCAACTCCTGACGGTCGGCGTCTGTACCAAAGCCGTTTGAGTCAAGCGCCATAAGGGCAAAAGCAATTGACGCGGTGTAAGCCTCCTGTGTCAGGTCGGCAACCTCAATTTTTTTAATCAGGTCGATACCGCCGATATCGCGCACATCAAGGCCGACTGCGCCGGCCGCGAGGACAAAACGCGCGCTGTCCGACAGATAAAGCGAATTGGCGTTGGCGGCAACCGCCCTGGCCACATACGTTTTGTAATCTTCGTTTTTGTTAAATACCCCGCCTCTCGAAAGCGCCATAACCGTCCAGTCCACGTTTGAGCTTTGCTCGTCAGTCTCGGGCACCGCCACATTGAGAATCATCCAGCTTCTCAGGCTTCTTTGCATTTCCTCCGGGGTATAAGCCGACGCCTGAACGGTGCAGGAAATCAGCATAACCGCCGCAAGTAGAACCGCAATAATTTTTTTCATTTTTACCATCCTTTCAATATAAAAATGCGAGCCTCGCGGCTCGCATTCGTATAACAACACAGAACATACTCAAAACCTGAAGTATGTCGATTGTTCAAACGCTTTCCCGCCGAAAGATTTGATTCAGCTTCGTTTCCGGCAGGTCTCCTGACTTAACATCACCCTCGGTTCTTTGCCTTCCCGATTAAATCAGTGGCATACATGAAGAACCTCGTCCGTAACACAGTAGCGGGGGCTGTCACGGTTTTACACCGTGTTCCCTTTTAATCTCAAAGCCAAAGCTTTGAAAACCGAAAACGATTAAATTGTCAAGTTGATTATATCAGCTTGTCTGAATAGTGTCAATCACTTTTTTAACAGCTTCAATATTTCTTGAGCGTAGACATAAAACCGGGTACTTTTAAGGATGAATATGAATTGGTCAAGCAGGCTTTGAAACGTCACCTTTTCCTCATACTTGAGCGGCTCGCTTCCGTCGTCAAGGATGAACGCCTGCGAAGCACACATACCGCCAGCGCCAATCAGCTCGGCACGGACATAAAGGAAGTCATCGTTGCCGTCGATTGAATCAAGATCAAGCACAACAGCGTCGCCCTGTTCGGCTTCTGTGATGTTCTTTTCAAAAATAACCGTACCATTCGCAACCCACTGGATATGATTATAATTTTCGGCCTTGACCGTTATCTCATGGCCGGAAACTCTGATATCGGTAAACATCGGGTACGCAAGCTCCTGGTTGCCAACACTGAAATCGGCGGCAGGACCCAGTTTAGCCGTTGACTTAACATTTCTTGTAATGCCGAAAAACGCGCCGTTTTGCATCGTCTTTTTTATGTTCGAAATGTTGTTTTCATCCATCATGAACACTTCAAAGCTTGAATCAATCATACCCGTGTCGTGCGCGTCGCTGTTGCTGAAGCCGATTACCGACCTGCCGTAAGGTATGACGGACATAAGAAGGTTGTCCCAAAGGATTCTGTCATAGCGTGTGGTGTTGTTTGAGCCGTTGAAGACCTCCATGCCCATGCAACTGTCATATTTAAGCAGTATTTTTGAAAACAGGTCTATAACTTCGGGCGTTGAAACCTTATCCTCGCCGTTGCCCTGAATCCAGTCTCCGAGGTGATTCAGGTGGGACAGTCCGCCGTTTTTATCAACCATTCT
>CAZDWM010000272.1:0-2929 GCA_964509145.1 uncultured Eubacteriales bacterium
CATCTTTCGAGGAAGTCTCGGAATGGCCGGTTGTGGCGACAGTGTCGACGATGTGGCCGGAACAGCCGGAAAACAAAGATAATATCAACAGGAAGGAAACGGCGAAAAGCGCAACTCTTTTCAAAAATACCAACCCTTTCAGTCAATCCTAATATTTCAATTTAAGAAGGTTGCTTTGTTGTTTTCTTTTCCGTCACAACCTGTTTTATTGTTTGTGCGGTTTTCGTTGTATTATTCGTTTTTGTCGTTTCGGTGGTCTGCTCGGTTGTTGATTTATCTGTCGTAACCGATTTTTTAGTTGCGGTCGTCTCGCTTCGTGATTCTGATTTGACGACGGATTCTGTTTCAGTCTCGGAAGCCTCCGGTCGGTCGATAATGTTGTCCAGAAGGTAGTTGACCCAGATTTTGCAGTAGCCGTAGTTAAAATGCATTCCGTCCGTGGAAGCTTCCGCGGGCAGATTGCCGTCCTTGCCGGTGACGGCTTCGGCGGGATTGATGAAATAAACATTATCCTTTGAAGCCGCGAGTTCGGCTAAAAGCTTGTTGTATTTTTCAATGTTTCTGTTATTGATACCGTTGTGACTTTTCTCCGACACCTCAAGGGAAACGGGGAAAATCGATTCGATATAGATATCGGCGTCGGGCAGAATTCGCCTCGCCTCGTCGATAATTTTTTCATATTCCCTGATAAAATTCTTCGGGTAAGGCCATCCGAGCTCGTTTTCGCCGAACATCATGAAAACTCTGTCGTAGACCTTGTTATTAAGGCTTTCGATGAGAATCTTGCCGTTGTCGTCGGGCTTAAGCACATTTAAAACGGACATACCCACCTTGGTGTAATAGTCGGCGCCGGGGATTAACCCGTACAGCTTTAACGCTTCCGCGTGTGAGTTACCGAGAAAGGCGGAATTGTCTAGGCACGATGTGTCGCCGAGCTTGTCGTCCGGACTGTATTTTTTGTCGTTATAAATAATTTCGGGTTCGGTTACAAAAATTTCGGTCGTCTGATTATTTGCCTCAGCCTGGGCGATGTAATCGCTTTTTGCGACGGGCATAATCAGACAGACCGACAAAACGGTTGCAAAAATAAAAAAAACAGAGACAGATATATCTTTAAAATGAAGATTATTCATCAATTAACTCCCCGGACACGATTCATCAATATTATACATTATTCTACTACAACGTTCGGTCAAAGTCAACAATATTTGATGCTTTGAGTTATCCAATATTACGAAAAAAACGGCCGAATATGCTTTAAATTTTTGTCTAAATGTGTTAGAATAGTTCATATACTTATTTGATTGGAGTTCAGACATGATACTTGAGACATTGACGCGGTTTTCCAACCAATACGGCTCGGACAGTGCTCTTGTGCTTGCCGGCGGCGGTAACACTTCCGCCAAGGATGGCTATATCCTCTACATCAAGGGCTCCGGTACATCATTGGCGACGATTAAGGGTGACGGCTTTGTTAAAATGGAAAGAATCAAGCTGTCGAAAATGCTTCGCAAAGAATATTCTGAGGACGATAAAGCACGCGAGGCTGCCGCTTTGGTTGATTTAATGGCGGCACGGCTGCCGTCGGAGACCGCCAAAAGGCCGAGCGTCGAGACGCTTTTACACAACCTTTTTCCGCAGCGATATGTGCTCCACCTCCATCCAGCGCTGGTCAACGGTCTGACCTGTGCAAAGGACGGTGAGGTTGAGGCTAAGAGGTTGTTCGGTGACAGCGTTGTTTGGATTGGTTTATGCAAGCCTGGCTACGTCCTTTCAAAGCTCTGCGAGGGCGAAATGGCGGCGTATAAAGCAAAAACCGGCGTCGACGCGTCGGTTATGCTCCTTCAAAACCACGGTATTTTCATTGCCGCCGACGACGAACAGATGCTTGCGGACAGATTGGCGAACATTATGAACACACTAAGTTCACAGCTAAAGGAGATGCCCGACCTTTCGCCTCTAAACATTGAAAACACACAGACGGATGCCTATAAACGTAAAATCGCCGCGCTTTACGGCAATAACGCATTCGTCGTATTCGACGGTAGCCGTCAGGCGGCGGCCTTCGCGGCGGACGAGGAAAGCGCCGAGCCGCTATTAAAGCCGTTTACACCCGATCATATTGTATACTGCAAGGCACATCCGTTATATGTCACATCGCCGGAGGCGCTCGACGACGCGTTTGCTTCTTACAGGGCAATGCACGGCTACGCTCCAAAAATCGTCATAGGAAAAGGATTGGGCTTTTTCGCGGTATCGGAGAACGAAAAACAAGCCGAGACGGCTCGGCTGCTGTTTGAAGACGCCATTAAAATTGCGGTCTATACAAGGAGCTTCGGCGGCGCGCTCCACATGACGGACGAGTTAACCGACTTCATCGTCAACTGGGAGGTTGAGTACTACAGAAGCAACCAAAATAAATAACAAACCTTAAGGATGCGATATGACATGACACTTGAACAGGCAAAGGAACACGCCGCGAAAAACGTGAAGAACCGTCCGGCTGCGGAAGGCAGGCTGGCGGGTAAAATCGCCATTGTGACGGGCAGCGCGCAAGGCTTCGGCATGGGTATCGCTCAGGAACTGTATAAAAACGGCGCGGCGGTGGTAATAGCAGACCTGCCGTCCCAGCGCGAAGCAGCCGAAAAGGTAGCGGCGGACTTAGGCAACCAGGCGGTGTATATCCCCGTCGACGTCTCCGACGAGGCTTCCGTTGAAGGTCTTGTCTGCGAAACAGTAGCGCGCTTCGGCGGCCTCGATATCATGGTGGCCAACGCCGGTGTGGCAAAGGCGGGCACGCTGCATGATATGGACTTGAAAACGTTTGAATTCATCGCGAAAATCAACTACACGGGCTACTATCTCTGCGCAAAGTACGCGGCTGAAATTATGCTTGCCGAGTTTGAAGCCGACGGCTCAAAATACAGCG
>CAZDWM010000273.1:0-1831 GCA_964509145.1 uncultured Eubacteriales bacterium
CGAGCAAATTTTAAGGACATTAAGTTCGCCGATTTTGCCTGCCTCGACAGCCGCGCGCGCGTTTTTGAAGTTGTGGTCAAAGCGGCGGTTGAAGCCGACCTGATATTTCACCTTGCTCTTCGCAAGCGCTTCTTTAACCTCAAGGATTTTATTAACGTCGTGGTCAATGGGCTTTTCGCAGAAGATGTGCTTGCCAGCCGCGATGGCCTCAAGCGAAATGGACGAGTGCGTGTCGGTCGAGGAGCAAATTAAAACTGCCTGAATGCTTTTATCGTCGAGGATATTGTGGTAGTCGCTGTAAACCTCGTTGATGCCGAGGTTCTTTGCCCATTGCTCCGTCTCGGGTGTCATGTAGGGGTCGGCTATAGCCTTGACCGTAGCGCCCTTGACATAACGCATTATTGATTCGCCGTGAACCTTGCCGATGCGGCCTGCGCCGATAATACCAACATTAATCATAATCAATCTCCTTTTTATTAAATTGTACCGTCCCAAGTTGATACCTTGGTTGATTTCATTTCATGCTCGTCGAACCAGTGCGTTGTGACGCTCTTTGTCTCGGTGAAGAATCGGAAACCGTCGTGTCCGAGGACATGGAGGTCGCCGAAAAAAGAATTCTTATGTCCGCAGAAGGGGAACATGCCCACGGGTACGGGGATGCCGACATTGATACCCGTCATGCCGCCGTGCGTGTTGCGTGTGAATTCACGGGCGTAGTAGCCGTTTTGAGTATAAATGACCGAACCGTTTGCGAACGGGTTGTCGTTCATCAGCGCGAGACCTTCCTCAAAGGTCTTAACGCGCTTGACACACAGCACCGGACCAAAAACCTCAAATGTGCCGACAGTCATTTCAGGCGTGACTTTGTCAAGAATCGTAGGACCGAGATAAAAACCGTTTTCGTAGCCCTCGACGGTTATATCGCGTCCGTCAAGTACAAGCTCCGCGCCCTCCTCAAGACCCTTGTTAATCCATTCAATAACGCTCTGCTTATGCTGTGCGGAATAAACGGGACCGAGCTGTGACGTTTTGTCGTAGGCGGCGCCGACTTTCATTTTAGAAGCGATTTCCTTGATTTTAGCGACAAGCTCGTCGGCAATCGACTCTTGTATTACAATCGCGGGCAGCGCCATACAGCGCTCTCCTGCGCAGCCGTAGGCCGCGTTGACGATTCCGGCGGCTGTGCGGTCTATAGCCGCGTCATCAAGCACAAGCGCGTGGTTTTTAGCCTCGCAAAGCGCTTGAACGCGCTTGCCGGCCTCGGCGGCGGTTTTGTATACATATTTACCGACAGACGTTGAACCGACAAACGAAACGCCCTTGATTGTTGGGTTTGTCAGCAACTCCTTGTTGACGTTTCTGTCGCAGGTGATGACGTTCAAGACACCGTCGGGGAGACCCGCTTCACGATAAAGCTCGCAGATACGCAACGAAGTCAGCGGCGTCGCTCCGGCCAGCTTCATAACGATGGTGTTGCCGCAGGCGACGCACATGGGTGTCATCCAGCCCATGGGAATCATGGCAGGGAAATTGAACGGAGCCATACCTGCGAACACGCCGAGCGGCTCGCGGTAGGTAACTGTGTCGTAGCCGCTCGAGGCGTCCATTAAGGAGTCGCCCTGCATCAAGACGGGCAGGTTGCAGGCAACCTCGGTGCCCTCTTTTGCTTTGAGAATGTCACCTTTTGCCTCGTCCCAGCACTTGCCGTGCTCGCGGGCGCAAAGCTCCGTCAGCTCATCCATATGCTCGATTAACAGCTCGCGCACCTTGTAAAGAATTTGAACACGCTTTACAACGGGCACGTTCCGCCAGCTTTCGTAAGCCTTTGCGG
>CAZDWM010000273.1:1841-2603 GCA_964509145.1 uncultured Eubacteriales bacterium
TGACCGCCTGAACCTCGTCAAGCGTCATCTTCGGGCTTTTCGCGATAAGCTCGCCGGTGCTCGGATTATAAACCTCGTAAAAGTCCGTAGCTTTTGATTCGCAGAAAGCGTTGTTTGTGAAATACTTTAAAATTTCCATCAAAATCACCTCTTTTTTACCTTATATCTTTGCTGTCTTAGCGATGTATTCCCGTGCGGACTTAGCATATTTGAACGGGTTTGCGATGGCCGGATCCTGCTCGGCCTCGACTAGCATCCAGCCCTCATAACCCGTTTTGTCAAGCACATCAAATATCGGCGCGAAGTCAATAGCGCCGTCGCCCGGTACCGTGAACGCGCCCAGACGAACACCCGCGAGGAAGCTCAAGTGCTCTTCCCTAACCTTTTTGACGACTTCGGGGCGGATGTCCTTGAGATGGACATGCTTGATTCTTGCTGCGTATTTGTTGAGGACAGACATATAGTCCTCGCCGCAGTAGGCAAGGTGTCCAGAATCGAACAGCAGAAAGACGCTGTTGGCGTCGGTCATGGACATCATTTTGTCAATTTCAGCCTCAGTCTGGACGACGGTGCCCATGTGGTGATGGAAGGTCATGGTGATGCCGTATTCCGTAGCGATATTGCCGAGCCTTGAAAGACCGTCGGTAAACTTTTTCCACTCGTCGTCGTTCATGACGTACTTCTTCTCAAAGACGGGTGTTTCCATCTGCCCTTGAATGCTGTGGCTCTGCTCTGAAACGCCTATGCGCTTAGCGCCTACGG
>CAZDWM010000273.1:2613-2929 GCA_964509145.1 uncultured Eubacteriales bacterium
AGTTCGCGCGGAAGTCCTTTTCAACCTCCTCGAACGGGGCGGTGAGAATGAACGACGAGAACCAGCGGTTCGCGATTTGCATGCCCCTGATTTCAAGCTTGTCGAGCAACTCGGCGACGTCTTTAGGGTACTTGTTGCCGATTTCGCAGCCGACATAACCGGCCAGTGCCATTTCGGAAACGCATTGTTCAAAGGTGATTTCTCCGCCGAGGTCGGGCATGTCGTCGTTAGTCCAGCCTATGGGGGCGATGCCGAGCTTGATTTTTTCAGAATTCATAATCTATCCCTCTTATCAATTAATAGCGTCTTGCATGTT
>CAZDWM010000274.1:0-2921 GCA_964509145.1 uncultured Eubacteriales bacterium
GTGCAAAATAAAAACGCCAGCATTGTATCAATACTGACGTTCTTATATGGCGGAGAGATAGGGATTCGAACCCTAGGTGGTTTAACCCACACAGCATTTCGAGTGCTGCACCTTCGACCACTCGGACATCTCTCCGTGTCTGTGTCTGCCCTCGGAGGGCAGCATTGACATTTTATCAAAGGCAGGCCGTTTTGTCAATGGTTTTTTATGTTCGTTTCGCAACGTTAACTTTTTATTAAATCGCTCTTTTTGTCTCGTTTTATGTTGACAGGTCATTTTGCGCGCGGTATGATGATATAATTGAAAGCGGCAAAAACCGCCGCGTTATCTACTGACACGCTGTTGCCTGTTCATGGACGCAAGCATTATTTTAGAATCTCGCCCGTGTTCGCGCAGACGATGTTCTGGAAGACGGCGATGTGCGCGCTTGAAATAAACTTGTCCTCATGCAGCGAGCCAAAAAACCAGCGCTTGAAGCGGCAGAACTCGGCCAGTTCCTCAAAAAAGGTGTTGAGCCCCGTTACGCGAAGCCCCTCCCTGTTTTCCTTGAGCTGCAAAAAGCCCTTGATTTTAAGCGGCGGCTCATGGGTGACGATGATGTCGATGCTGCCGCCGGATTTGTCGATGACCCGCGCTGCTTCGAGCAGTTCCTTTTTGGTGGGAATTTCGGCGCGAGACCAGGTGTTGTGCTCCATACGGATATCGAAGTCGGGGCTTTCGCCGCCTCCCATTGCAAACACTTTAAGCCCGTCGATTTCGTAAAGCTGACCGCGGCAAAGGTGATAAAGGTTGCCTGAGATTTGCCGAACCTTTCCGCCGTGCCAGTCGGACACCTCGTATTGTTCGAGCAGTTCGAAATTTTCGTGCGTCCCGTCAATAAAGCAGACGTTGTATTTCTTTTTGCCGAGCTTTTTGAGTACGCGCTGTTCCTCGCGGCTGTTGTCCCAAATAAAACCAAAATCGCCGCAGATAATAAGCGTGTCGCCCTTTTTCAGTTTTTTGAGCCTCGGGTTTGAAAACCTTTTAAAATCGCCGTGTATGTCGCCGGTGATATAAAGCATATAAACAGCCTTCTTTTGTCGGTTGAATTCTTTGTCTAAGGACGTGTTGTCTTTGAAACGCTTACTGACCGTTTTTCTTTCCGCCGCTCTGCTGCTGCCTCTGCTGAGCCTTAACCGGGCGGAGGCGGCTTATAATTCGCTGCTCGACGAGCTTGAGCCCTATTCGGAAATTGTTTATCTTCAAAGCCTTGAGGACGGCACCGTCATTTTTGAGCAAAACGCCGACGAGCAGACGGCGCCCGCGTCGCTGACGAAGCTGGTGACGGCACTCGTGACGCTTAAAAACTGCGCCGACGTCAACACCGTCGTTACCGTGCCCGGCGAAGCTGTGGATGTTTTTGCCGGAACAAACAGTTCCACCGCCGGTTTAAAAGCCGGTGAACAGATATCTGTATTAAACCTGCTTTACTGTATGCTTGTTCCGAGCGCCAACGAGGCGGCAGAAATTCTCGCCGACTACATCGGCGGCGGCTCGGTTGATAAATTCGTCGGCATGATGAACTCGTTTGTAAAGGGTCTCGGCTGCAAGGGCACGCATTTTGTTAACCCGCACGGGCTTGACGAGGACGGTCACTACACCACGGCACGGGACATGGCCAAAATCGCGTCCTACGCGCTCACCTGTGAACAGAGCGACCTGCTTGAAAAAATCACCTCGACGATGAAATATACACTTCCGGCAACGAACATGAACGACGAAAAGGTTTTACGCACTACCAACTTCCTGATGAATCCCGGCTACGCCGAATATTATTGCAAATATGTCTCCGGCATGAAAACGGGCTCGACCGAAAACGCCGGAAAATGCGTTATTGCCAAGGCAAGCAGCGACGGCTATTCGTATCTGGCCGTTATTATGCGCGGCACGTTTTATGATGTCGACCGCGACGGCTACGACGAAAACGGCGCGTTTATGGACGCCAAGGAAATTTTCGAGTGGACGTTTAAAAATATCAAGTATGAAACGGTGCTGCCGGCGGCGCAGGTGGTGGCCGAGATGACCGTTAAGCTGTCGAGCCAGGCCGACTATGTCGCGATGGTGCCCTATGCGGAGCTTAGCGCGTTTGTGCCGTCAGGTGTCGGCGAAAACAGCGTGCTCGTCGAGGTAGACCCGTCAACAGTATCGGAGAGCGTCGACGCGCCCGTCAAAAAGGGGCAGAAGCTGGGCGAGGCTGTCGTTTATTACGCGGGAGAGGAAATCGCGCGTACCGACCTTGTAGCCGCGCAGGACGTCAAACGGAATCTGTTCCTTTATTTGATGTCCGTGATAAAAAAGATTTTTTCAATGACTGTGTTCCGGATTATTTTTGCCGTTTTTTTGGTTTTCGCCACGGCGTATATCTCGGTCAACGTCCTGTATGAAAAAAAGAAGCGGCGGCGGAAAAGCAGCCTGCGGGTGCTCAACTACAGGGACATACAGGGTAAATAATGCTCGTCTTCAAGGGGTTGTATCAATTTTTGATGCAACCCCTCTTATTTGAGAACTTTTGATGATGGGTTGTACCTTATTCGTCCTTCTTCTTTTTGACTTGTGCAACAAAAGCGAGCGCGGCGGAAATTCCGAAAAGAACCGTCGTCGCTGTAATTTTGCCCGCTGTGCCGCCGAGCTGCGGAATCGGGCTGCCGGCCGTGGCGAAGAAGTTTTTGATGCTGTCGCTCAAGGCACTGTCGCTGCCGTATGCGTTTCCGTATACATCGGTCTGTTCTTCTTCCCCGCCGTTACCGCCGGACGACGAGGTCGAACCGCCGGTGCTCCGCCGGGTTGTGCCCGTGACACCACCCATACCGACCTTGGTGGTAGCACTATCATCATCGGAGAAACCGTTCTTGCCGTTTGAGGTCGTACCTTTGCCGGAAGAG
>CAZDWM010000275.1:0-2919 GCA_964509145.1 uncultured Eubacteriales bacterium
GTTGCTTCGGAACGGGCGACTGGCAAAGAATGCCATGGACGCTCTTGTCGTCGTTGAGCTTCTTGACAAGCCCGATAAGCTCGGCTTGCGTCGTTTCCTCCGGCAGAGCAAACTCAAGCGAACGGATGCCCACAAGCTCGCAGTCCTTCTTTTTATTTTTAACATATACCTGCGAAGCGGGATTGCTGCCCACGATGATTACGGCGAGGCAGGGTTCAACGCCTTTTTCTTTGAAGGCCTTGACCTCTGCCGATACCTCGTCGAGCACAGCCGCCGCAATTTTTTTACCGTCAATGATCTTTGCCATTTTATGCCTCCTCAATATTAAACGTTGTTTTAGACAACCTTAACCGCCTTAACAAAGCTGCCGTCTGACGGGGCGCCGGCAAGCGGCTTGATTTCGCCGGATATAATTTTAGCTTTGGCGTCGCTGACAGCCTTTGTCAAAGCCTCATTTTCGATGTATATCTTTGTAATACCCACAAGGCCATCAGAAAGACCGCCGTTGTAGGCTTTGGAGGTCAGCTTTCCGGCTGTGATGTCGGTAATGACCGATTTAAAGAATACATCCCAGTTCCAAACTACGGAGAAGACGCTGTATTTCGGCGCGTCGGGCGACATGTCATAGCCGAAGCCGAAGCAGTATTTTTTGCCTGTTTCGGCGGCGACCTGGGGCAGCGCGGTGACAACGCTTTGCGTTATAACATCGCATTTACCGTCGGTTATCAGACCTTCCGCCAGTGTGCGTTCAAGAACAAGGTCGAGCTTAACTCCGGTGGTCGCGAGCTTAACAGACGACTTTGCGTCGGCGGCTGTCATTCCGTTCGCGAAGGCGTTGACATATGCGGCCGATGTATTGCTGGTTTCGGCGCGGACAAATCCGGCCGTCTTGTTCTTTGACAGCGTTGCTGCTGCCGTACCGGCAAGATAAAAAGCCTCATACATTCTGTCCGAATAATATTTCAGGTTCGCAAGCTTTGTACTGCCCTTGCCGTACTGGAGGAAGACTGTGTCCGGCAGCTGACCGGCGAGGTATGCCGTAATCTCGTTGTAAATTTCGGAAACGGCGACAATGACATGACAATCTCCGGAAACGAGAGAAGCGACAGCTTCAAGCACGGTTTCATTTTTTATGGCTATGCTTTTTGATGTGGTTGCCTTTTTATCGGCTTTGGTCGTCTTTTCAGATGTTTCTGTCTCCGTCGTGGTTGCCGTTGTCTGAGCCGAAAAGCTCTTCTTAGCGTCGAAGGTTATGTCTGAAACGGTTTTTTTGATAACAATTTGGTTAGCAACATCAAGCTTGGTTGCTTCAGCGGCCTTTTCGAGTCCGCTGAGTTGATAAAAGAAAACGGACGTGGCGTTGGACGATTCGGGCACAAGCACGCCGATTTTTAAATCCTTGGCGGCGACTGCCTCAAGGACGGCTTCGGCAGGCTCGGTCGTTTTGTCGGTGTCGCTGCCTCCGCCGCAGCCGCTCATGGTACCGACGGTAAACAAAACCGATAAAACCAGACACAACGAAATGGATTTCCTGAAAAAATGTTTCATTTAAAAACCTCCTGTCAATAATGATTCCAACATTCAGTATAAACAATCGCGCTGTCAAAATCAAGCGCTTTTACCTTAAAAATGCCTTGCAATTAAGAGACGCAAATGATATCATAATATAGTAAAATGATTTAAGGATTGAATGTATGCATTATGTTATTCTCGATTTAGAATGGAACAACACCTATGCCAGAAAGACTAAAGGCTTTATAAACGAAATCATCGAAGTCGGCGCGGTCATGCTCGACGAGGAGCTTCATGAGGTATCGCGTTATTCAAGCTTTATCAAAGCTCAAATCGGCAAGAAGCTGCGCGGAAGTGTCAAGCAGCTGACACATATCACTAAAGAAGATTTGGAAAGCGGCATTCCCTTCACCAAAGCGCTGTCAGGGCTGCGCCGTTGGATCGGCGGGCGCGAAAACACTGTAATCACATGGGGCGACGGCGATATCCGTGTTATGATTGAAAATTCAAGGTATTTAAACGGGCTTGAAACGCTGCCATTTCTTACAAACTACTCGGATTTACAGGGCTATTTTCAGCGCGTAATGAAAACCTCGCCCGCGCGTCAGGTCGGTCTAGGCGCGGCGGCCGAAATGCTCGGAATTGACACCGGGACGTATTCGCTCCACAGAGCGGTTGACGACTGTGTGCTGACCGCCGAATGCTTCCGGAAAATTTACAACGCCAAGTTGTTTAAAGAACACATCCGTAAATGCGACGCAGATTTTTACTCAAAGCTTTCGTTCAAGCCATATATCATTTCCAAAATTGACAGTCCGCTGATTGATAAGACAAAGCTTTGCTATGTCTGCGAAGACTGCGGTGAGCCCGCCGAGCGGATTTCCGAATGGAAATTTGCGGGCCGTCATTTCAAGGCGATGTTTTACTGCCCGAATTGCGACGTCAAGATAAAAGTCGGGGTCAGCTTCAAGAAACTTTACGACAGTGTTGAAATTAAAAAAACGTCTGTTATCGTAGTCGAAGGGCCGGAGGAGGCGTCAACTTCGGCGGAGGTAGGTTAACTGCTCGAGAGGTGAGTTGCATTGAAAAAACTGATGTCCGTACTGCTGACTATCCTGATTGTGGTTTGCCTTGCGGTTGGCGTATCTTTGTTTGTCAGAACAGGAAGAAGTGAGCTGACAGGAGAGCGGCACTCCGCAGAGACGACGACCTATGCCGTTGCCGACAGCGGCAGTGAGCTGCGCGCCGTGTGGATTAGTTTCATGGAGCTGTCCATGAAAGAGGCGCAGGACAAGTCGGAAGCGGCTTTTACGGCTAAAACGGACGCTATGTTGTCCGACATTGCGGCAAACGGTTTCAATACCGTTTTTGTGCATGTACGTCCGAATTCGGACGCTTTTTATTATT
>CAZDWM010000276.1:0-2898 GCA_964509145.1 uncultured Eubacteriales bacterium
ATCGGGGGGAGTGATAAATCATGATGACGCTTTCTTCCTTCGTCTCCTGGTTCAACGCAGCCGTAGCGTTCGGCACGGTTATCCTGTTCGGTGCCGTCGGCGAGACGCTGACCGAGAAATCGGGACATCTTAACCTCGGCGTCCCCGGCATAATGTACATCGGCGGCATAGCGAGCCTTATCGGCGTATTCTTTTACGAAAAGGGATCGGAAGATCCGAGCCGCGCGCTCTGCCTGCTCATAGCCTTGGGCTGCGCCTTTGTCGCCGCCATGTTTGCCGGATTGATTTACAGCTTCCTGACAGTGACGTTAAGGGCAAATCAGAATGTAACAGGCTTAACACTTACTATTTTCGGCTCAGGCGTCGCCAATTTCTTCGGCGGCTCGCTCAACACCCTTGCGGGCGGCGTCGGCCAGATTTCCGTCCCCGTCACGAGCGACACCATACGTACAACCCTTCCGTGGCTTTCCTCCGGGCTTGGTACGGTTAGCAAACTGCTTTTTTCCTACGGCTTTCTCGCGTATGTCGCCATTGCCATCGCGGTGGTGATGCAGCTGTTCCTGAGCAGAAGCCGCGTGGGGCTGAACCTGCGCGCCGTCGGCGAAAACCCCGCCACTGCGGACGCAGCGGGCATCAACACCACGCTTTACAAGTATCTCGCCACCTGTGTCGGCGCGGGTATATGCGGCATCGGCGGGCTTTATTATGTTCTTGATTACACCAAGGGCACATGGTCGAGCGACGGCAGCATAGAGTCCCTCGGCTGGCTGGCCGTGGCGCTCGTCATTTTTGCTAGCTGGAAGCCGAAAAACGCTGTCTGGAGCGCCTATCTGTTCGGTCTGTGTTTCTGGCTGTTCCTTTATCTGCCCGCGAGCACCTATCTGCCGCAGAGTGTCATTGATTCATTGATGACTTCCTTCAAGTGCTCGAATATCGCGCTTCAAAACATGTTCCAGGATATTTTTAAGGTATTGCCTTATCTGGTCACCGTCGTTGTGCTGGTTATTGTCAGCGCGCGAAAGAGGCGCGAAAATCAGGCGCCCGCAAGCCTCGGTCTGCCGTATTTCCGCGAGGAGCGGTAATTTGTATTGACAAAACCAAGAGATAAGCATATTATAACTCTGGATTTTGAGATTGCTAGGGTTTATGTTTAATGTACAATTAACAATGTACAATGTACAATGAATGACGGGCTTCGCCCGTACCCCAATATTTTCGAACCCTTAATTGTACATTGTACATTATACATTGTACATTAGAAAAGCGGTGTTTTATGAGTGTATTTCTGATTCCCGTCTGTATTCTGATTCCTCTGTGCGGGTCGCTTCTGCTACCGCTGGTTGGCAAAGCAAATAAAAGAATAAGAAACCTCCTTGCTCTGGTTTTTATAGCCGGGGCGTTTGTTTGTTCCTTTGCCACCCTTCCAAGCGTTTTAAGAGGTGAGCCGCTGTATGTCGGCTTTTCCCTGCCGCTGGGGTTTTCCTTCGGCTTTTTAGCCGACGCGCTGGCCGTCTTTATGGCGGTAACCGCGTCGTTTGTTGCGATGATAATCGTCATTTATTCATGGGGTTACATCAAGCATAATGACAACCAGAACGAGTATTATTTGATGGTGACGCTGTTTATAGGCGCGATGATGGGGCTTGTCTATTCGACGAACCTCATCTTTATCTATATGTTTTGGGAAATATCCGCTCTGTGCTGCTGGCGGCTCATTGGCTTCTACCGCGAGGAAATCACTGTCGTCAAAGCCAACAAGGCGTTTATTATAACGGTGCTCGGCGCGCTTGTGATGCTTACGGGCTTTATCGGTGTCTACGGCGAGACGGGAACGTTTGATTTAACGGCGATGAAGGGCTTTGCGATACCCTCCTGGGCGGTATGGCTTATTCTCGCGGGTATTTTCTCCAAATCGGCGACCTTCCCGCTCCATTCGTGGCTGCCGGACGCCGGTGTCGCGCCGTCGCCCGTCACCTCGCTGCTACACGCGGCGGTGCTTGTCAAAATCGGAGTCTACGCCTACGCGCGGCTGTTTGTTCTCACCTTCAATGTGGACAAGGCGTTTACCGTTATCGTGCCTGCGATAGCCGCCGTCAGTGCGCTGATTTCCGCGGGCGCGGCCATGCGCGCGACGAACATTAAGCGTGTCATCGCCTATTCCACCATCAGCCAGCTTGCGTTTATATTGCTCGGGCTTTCCTGCGGAACAAAAACCGGTCTTGTCGGCGGGCTTTTATACATCATGGCGCACAGCGTCGCCAAGGGCGGTCTGTTCCTGTGCGCGGGCATTGTCGAGCACAGCCTGCATACAAAGGATATCACTAAGATGGGCGGCCTTGCCAAGACCTTTCCCGTCACCGCCGCGGCATTTTTGCTGTGCGCGTTTTCGGTGATGGGCATTCCTCCGTTTTCCGGCTTCTTTGCGAAGTTCCTCGTCATCGAGGGTATCATCGACGCCGGACATCCCGTCCTCGGCGCGGTGTTCATCGCAGGAGCTGTGATGACGGTGATGTATCTTATACGGCTGTTTGTGCTTGTGTTTCTCGGCAAACCGACGCATCCCGATAAAAAAGAGGGCGACAGGGTCATGGTTGGCTCGGTACTGACGCTCGGCGTCGTTTCACTCGTGCTCGGCATCCTGATTTTCCTGCCGGGCGGTTTAGCGACCCTTGTTCAGGAGGTGATGTGATATGCTGGCGTCTGTAAATGATGTTCTTAATACCGGCAGCGGTTTTTTGCTGCTTTTAATCGCATTGCCCGTTCTCGGCGGTCTTTTTACATGGCTGGCGCGCGGCAGGTTTGCGCTCCAAACCGTTGCCTCAATGCTCTTCGCGGGGTTTAACGGGCTTTTCGCGCTGTCCGTCTATCGCGGACACATCGACGTCTTTATCCCGTTTT
>CAZDWM010000277.1:0-2897 GCA_964509145.1 uncultured Eubacteriales bacterium
ACGGTTCAGCGCGAACGCGTCAAAATCCAAGCAGGCGACAAGCCGAAAGAAGATGCTCGACAGCCTTGTTTTTGACGATATGCCAGTCTCGTCAAGGCGCTTTCCCTATGTCGCGTTCAAGCCAGACCGTGAAATCGGGAACGAGGTGCTGACGGTTTCAGGCATCAGTAAGACCATTGGAGAACGAAAGGTGCTCGATAACGTTAGCTTTACAATTAAACCGCACGACAAGGTTGCTTTTATCGGCACCGATTCGCTCGCGAAAACGACGCTCTTTCAAATATTAACAGGCGAGCTGGAGCCGGACGAGGGAACCTTCAAGTGGGGTGTCACGACGTCACAGGCATATTTCCCGAGTGACAACTCCGGGTTTTTCGACGGCTGTGAGGATTCGCTCATCGACTGGCTTCGGCGTTATTCCAACCTGATTTTTGAAAGCGACGTGCGCGGTTGGCTCGGCCGGATGCTTTTCTCCGGCGAGGAAGCCACAAAAAAGGCCAAGGTGCTGTCCGGCGGTGAGCGCGTGCGTTGTATGCTTTGCAAGATGATGCTGTCGGGCGCAAACGTGTTAATTTTAGACGAGCCGACAAACCATCTTGACCTTGAATCCATAGCGTCACTTAATGACGGTATGACGAAATATCCCGAGGTGCTTCTATTCACGTCGCACGATCACCAGCTTGTCCAGACCACGGCAACCAGGCTAATCAACATCACCACCGGCAGCTTCTACGATAAGGAAACCACTTATGATGAATATCTCGAAGAGGTGAAAGTTGAAGGGTAAAAAGTGAAATACGCAGAAAAGCACTGATTTTTGTCGGTGCTTTTCTGCGTCTCAACACTGTTTCTTACTCTACATAAGCCACATTATGTTAAGCTCTACATAACGCTTATGATATATCCCAAAAGTGCAAGTCTCTGCATTTTTGCGGTTGAACCGCCGTGTACCGAACGGCACGCACGGTGGTGTGAGAGGTCGGCTACTCAACTTATGGGCAGTCTCCTGCTCGATTGCTTTTATTAGTCCGTCAGCGGCACGCCGTTGGCGTCGGTCGCGATGGTGCCGGTGAAAATCTGCACACCCTCGACAACCGCCCAAATCCAGCTGACCCAGGAAAGTAGACCGAAGGACAGTATAGACAATAGCAGTTGCCCAACACCCTTGCCGGTGTAACCGAGGTAAAAGTTATGAACACCGAGCGCTCCGAGCAGGAACGCGAGCAGTCCCGCGGCCATCTTTGACTTTGCGCCGGGGTTGCGGACACTGCTAAACAGGGGCGCGCCGCAGTTTGCGCAGCTGGCGGCAAGCGGGTGGTTTTGTGCACCGCACCGAGAGCAGAATAACGGCGGAGGCGCAGGCGGAGGCGACACGGGCGCACCCGTCTGTGTTCCGCAGTTAGGGCAGATGAGTGTGCTGTCGGCAATCTGAGCGCCACAATTTTTACAAAACATAGATAACCCTCCATTCAATGTATGAACTTGCTTAGATTATATCATGTTTTTCATTGTCACGCAATAAAATAATATGTAACATATTGTGTAATAATTGTGAACCCGGTCATATCTTGTTGTTAGTTTATTGATACAATCTTAACATGCGTATTATTTATACATTGTTTTATGAGCTTGCTTTTTTGCTTAATCCGTGCTATACTTTTTCCAATCATTTCAGGGGGCGTATCGGAGATATCGTCCCCTTCCGCTTTTTAAAACACCGTCGAATTTAAACGCAGGTGATGCTTTTTGATTACAGACCCTAAAAAATGGATGTCCCTACTGCCCGACGGCTTGTCCTGCGCAGCAGTCAGCCTGCCAGGCACTCACAACAGCTCCACAAAACATATCCCCCTCGGGCTCATCTGCCGCTGCCAGAACACAACGGTTACCGAACAGCTTAATTTCGGCGTGCGGATGCTCGACATCCGCCTTGAGCTTTGCACTAAAGGTTTCAAGACGGTTCACTCAATTATCGACTGCCGGGAAAGTCCGCTCGGCGGGCGGCTGTACTTTGACACGATTTTTACACAGATGCGTTCGTTTCTCACAGAGAATCCGTCCGAAACCGTCTTCATGCTGCTGTCCGAGGACGACCGGAAGGATGAGACGCGCCCGTTCTGGGATACATTTTACAAAATGTTTATCGCGCCACACAAGGACATCTGGTTTTTAGAAAACCGTCTGCCGCTTTTATCCGAATGCCGCGGGCGTATTGTGCTCATGCGCCGTGTCGGGCTTGGCGATTCCTGTCCGGACTACGGCGATTACAACACAGGCTTAAACCTGACCGCTTGGGGCAACATGGGTGATAAAAAGACGCATTCGCCCGAACGCCTTGACGTGCTGTCGGTTACGAGCGGCGAGCATCTCTACTCTGTCGTGGTTCAAGACAGATACATGCACGCTCCCAGCAGCAAGTGGCACGATGTGATGCTGCCAACACTCGACGGCGCGTCGGCTTTCGACGGCACTCTGAGGCTCAATTATACCAGCACCGCCGGCGGTTTTTTAATGCCCGTTTTTAACGCGCGGTACATCAACAGGCATCTCGCAAAATATCGTTTCGTCAATGGGCGGTATTACGGCTGGTATCTCTTAGATTTTGTTTCCCCTGCTCTTTGCGATAAAATTATCGCTTTGAATTATTAGCTTTTCGTCGTTATCCATAAAATATATGACTTCACTTTATGAGGTTTGTTTATTATTGTGTTATCATGTTACTTGACTAACACGATAACATGTGATATGATAATATCATTACAGGAACGTCTTCTCGGCGGCTTTTACGGCATCTGGAAACTATAAAATCAGACGGATGAAAGTTTGAATAAATTCAAACCATAAAATTGTTAACGGGCTGAAAGCCCGTTTGCCGCTGAAGCGGCACCACAATTTTA
>CAZDWM010000278.1:0-2892 GCA_964509145.1 uncultured Eubacteriales bacterium
GATATTGCAGCACCAGGGAAAAATATTAACAGTACTGTACCCAACAATGGGTATGAAGAAAAGTCCGGCACGTCACAAGCAGCTTCTTTTGTCTCAGCAGCTGTCGCTATACTAAAATCATTAAAGCCCGACATAAGTGAAGACGCTGTTGAGAAAGCACTGAAAGATAATGTGGATATTCCAAATTCATGGAAAAGCAGTTGGGGAAAAGGTGTTGTTAACTATCTAAAAATGGTACGTTCATTAGATTGCGACAGAACAAACACACCCCAAATAGATTTAACGGCTGATAAACATGCGGAAATAACCGCAACCTCAAATAATGGTGACACATCACTATATTATACTATAGACGGCTCTGAACCAAATCCAATTACATCAATATTATATACCAACCCGATTGACATATCCGATACCAACATAAAAGTCATTACCGCAATCGCTGTAAAAGACGGTGAATTTTACAGTAAGCCGTCTTCATTTTACATAAGATGGAGCAAGGATATTTCGTTACAATACAAAGCTTCACAACAGCTTTCTATTCCAAGCAACGACACGATTGATAGCTTGCATATTGATGATGTGAATATTGTAAGAGTTAACCAATCTGGTACAGAAAAAGGTTTAAAAATTGGGGAGACCACAGTCAAATTAGAATTGTTATCCGGCAGAGAAATTACATATAACATTACGGTTAAATATGTCTGGTGGCAATGGCTCATCGTCATCTTCCTGTTCGGCTGGGCGTGGTATTAACCGCAAACAAAATATACCTGGCGCTTGTTTCTGAAAAGAAGCAGGCGCTTTTTCATGTCAAAAAGGAGAAAGCCATGCGACAGATATATATTGACCTCACCTCCGAACGCGCAAAGCCTCCGGCGCAGGCGGTCGGCTGTGTCGGCGAGCACAATGCGACGGAGCTGCTCATTTCGGTTCCCCGTGCGCTGATTGACGCGTCCGATTATCAGGTTGTCGTGTTTCAATCGGGACCGCTGATTTTCAGAAGCAGACGGATTTACCCCGACTCCGACAGAAACGGCGCGTACCGCGAGGGTGTGTGTATTCACTGTCTGCTGGGCAGACACCTGACGGTTGAACAATGTCTCGGTCTGCAGGTCGAGGGCTGGAAGCTCGGTGCGGACGGACAGCCCTCGCTCATAGGCAAGACGGCGTTCCTCCCAAGGCTCACACTGACGGCATCGCCGCAGGGGCGACCCAGCTTGGGCTTCGACGGCAGTTATGAGGACATCCAGCGCGCCGTAGACCAGGCGCATACTTCAACCTTGAAAGCGGCGTTATCCACACTGCAAACGCCGAGATTGTCGGCGGCTCGATTGAAATAGGGTCAGACAACTACAAAACCACGATTTCAAACGGAAGTATCCGGCAGTACCTCGGCAATTCAACCTCGCTTATCGGCGGGCTTGTGCCGACGGGCAGCGGCTCGACGCTTTACGAAACGCTGTACTGCTCGGATCTGTCAAACGTCAAGGGCGTCACCATTGCAAAAAGAAACAGCAGCACCGGAGGATTCACCGCGCTCGCCAAATTTGCCGGTGAAGGAACTACGATATTTACCGACATTTCGGGGAATCTCAATTTCAAAGACGGCAACGGAATCGCCCTGTACTGCGGCGGGAGCTCTGCAAGCACCGTCCTGCAATATTACAACAGCGCCGTCTGCGTCGGCGTCCAGAGCAAACCGCTGCGCGTATATGGAAGCGAGTTCACTCCTTACGCCGGAAACAGCGTCGACCTCGGAAGCTCGTCATACAGATGGAAGGGTTTATACATATCCGGTACGCTCGACTGCAACAATATCAATTGCGGTGCAATCTACGCACAGAGCAGCGATATAACCTGCGGCGGCGTCCTGCCTTCCACAAGTAACGCATATTCACTCGGTAGTTCCTCTGACCGCTGGTACACGGCGCACATTACATACATTGAGGACTGTACTGCAATCAACATGAACATCGGCGGCTCGTCGACGGCGACCGTCATGCAATACTACAACGGCACCGTAGCGTTCGGCGTACAGGCAAAGCCGCTGTCTCTGTGGGGAACAAGCATACAGCCGACGGCGGATGTGATTCCAATGTGGGACAACGGAGCAAGCCTCGGCAGCAGTTCCAAACGGTTTTATAACGGCTATTTCACAAACGACGTATATATCAACGGGCATTCGGTCAGAGCTGCCCTCGGATGGTAAAGGGGATAAAAAACAAGCACGGGCACGGGAAACCGTGTCCGTTGCTTTTTGTAAAGGGAGTGTGATTACATGGACAGATTCACTGTATTTTCGGAGGGCTCGTATGAACCGAAAGCAGAAATTACGACAGATGAAGCTATCGAGCGTCTTGGGATTATCGAGGACTTGATTGAAAGCGGCGAGCTGATGCCGCCCGACATCAAGCAGGACGACACGGTATATTTCATCTACAAAAACGCGCAGGTGCTGGAGGGCACAATCGAAAGCGTGTTCACGCAGTATAACGCGGACACACAGAAGTATTACTACCGCCTGCTGATAAGAAACAGCTTCTACGGTCTGCTTGCCGATTATCCCGTGGCGGACTTCGGTGTCACATGGTTCAAAACCAGAGCGGAAGCCGACGACAAGCTGGGTGACGTTGAACTGATTTAAGGAGGTCTTTAGGAATGATTTACGAAATATCATGGTGGCTATTGCCGATGTGCAATCCTGTGTTCGGATGGCTCGTCAGGTTGATTATGCTTATTGTTAAAGGGGTGCTATAAAGGTGGAGGAAAGAATCAGAGCGAAGCTCGCCGAGCTCGCGGCGCAGAAGGAACAGGCATTGGCTCAGCTCAACGCAATTCTCGGCGCAGAGCAGGCATTGAAGCAACTGCTCGAAACGGAGGCGGTATCCG
>CAZDWM010000279.1:0-2884 GCA_964509145.1 uncultured Eubacteriales bacterium
CAGGGCGACATGTATTATTCGCTCAATCAGTTTTTGAACAATAATACCAACCGTAATGTGATACAGGATATTGTTTTTGCCTTAATAGCGTTTGCGTGCGCAATCACATTCCTTGTTTTTCTGCTTTGCCTGTGCGGACATAAAAACGAGGTTGAGGGCTATTCTATTGCCTTCATCGACAAGGTTCCGGGAGATATCCATCTTTTTATGTCTGGTGCTTGCGTCGTTGGAATAGGTGCGTTAACTGTCCTTCTAATTGAATCAGTCTTTTCATATCGCAATGCATTTACTACATACTCCATTCTTGCTCAACCGCAATATACATTATACGGCGAATACCACACCTTGATATTCACGGGTATAGCCGCGATGTGCGCTGGCTTATGGACGCTGTTTGTTGAATGGCTCGCGTCCGTCGTGCGCACAGTCAAGGCGGGTAAACCATATTTTAAAAAATTTGTAACGATAAAGCTTATTGCATTGTTATTCAGACTCTTAAAAAGGCTTTTCCGTTTTATCTTTAAATTTTTCAAGAAACTAAAAAATGTGTTTTCATACAAGCCTAAAAAATTTAGACGTACACTGATGTTTGTCTTTGCGGTTTATCTGCTTCTGAATATTATCTTTTGCGCGTTCCTTGTAGCGGGCAACGGCGCGTCATGGTTCGGCTTCCTGATGCTTGCGGTGCTTAACCTTCTTGTGCTCTATAAAGGTCTGAAGTATTTCAGAAATCTTGACGAAATCATCACCGCCGCGAGTTCCGAAAATGCGTTTGTCCCCGACGCAGCTCAAATGCCCGAATCACTCAAGTCTCTCGCCGGAAGCATCAGAATGACGCAGGATGAGCTTCGCGCCGCAGTCGATAAGGCCGTCAAGGACGAGCGCACGAAAACGGAGCTCATCACCAATGTCTCGCACGACCTTAAAACTCCGCTTACGGCGGTAATTTCCTACGTCGATTTGCTCAAAAAATGCGACATCACAGATGAAGCGGCGCTCGGATATATCAATGTCCTCGACGAAAAATCGATTAAGCTCAAGCGTCTTATTGAGGATTTGATTGAAGCCTCAAAGGTATCGACAGGCAATGTGACGCTCAACCCCGTCGGCGTCAACCTGACTGAGCTTGCTGTGCAGGCCATCGGCGAAATGAATGACCTTTTTGATGAACGCAATCTTGAAATCCGCCTTAGCGAGCCGGAAAAGCCGCCGATTATCTTTGCCGACAGTCAAAAAACCTTCCGAATCATCGACAATCTGCTCAACAACGCGCGAAAATATTCGGCGCAGGGCAGCCGAGTTTATGTCACTGTTACAAGTAATGACTACTACGGCATTTTTGAGGTTAAAAACATTTCCGGCGAGCCGCTCAACATATCTCCGGAGGAACTGACCGAACGGTTTGTCCGGGGCGACAAGTCACGGTCAAACGAAGGTAACGGACTGGGATTGTCGATTGCCAAGGATTTGTGCCATCTGCAAAACGGCAAGCTTACCATCTCCATAGACGGCGATTTATTTAAGGCATCCGTCTACCTGCCGTTGAAGGATAAATTTTCGTTTACATCCAACGCGACGGAAGCTTAATTACTTGTAAAACGTAACGTCCGGGTTTCGCTTTTTCAACGAATCCGGACGTCATTATAATTATTATTTCAATCTTGCGGGTATCGGTTTCAACCGTCAGTTTTTTTATCGGTGCTTGCAAATTTTAGTTTTGACGGCAGATAAAAGTCGTCGTCTCTTTCAAGATAATCCAACATATCGTCAATGTACGTAAAGGCTTTGTAAAGGGCTTTACATTCGGCCATCATGAAGCGCTGCTCAATGGCGGTTTCCATGAGCCTGAGCATATCGTCAAAATAGCCGTTGATGTTGAAAACTGCAATCGGCTTGACATGGCGGCCGAGCTGTTTTAATGTCAGTACCTCAAAAAGCTCCTCGAACGTGCCGATGCCGCCCGGCGCTGTGATAAAGGCGTCGGCGTTGTCCTCCATTATCTGTTTTCGTTCGCGCATGGTTTCGGTAAAAATAAAATCGGTGCATTTGTCGTAAAGGATGCCGTCAACGTTGAAAAACGACGGCGCGACGCCGATGATTTCGCCGCCGAATTTCGTCATGCCTCTGGCTGCCGCGCCCATTAAACCGCTTGCGCCTCCGCCGAATATGAGGCTGTGTCCCCTCTGCGCCATTATTTCGCCCAAGTGTTCAACACCGTCGATATAAACGCGGTCAATTTCACAGCTCGATGCACCGAATACGCATATTTTCATTATTATTCTTTCCTTTACGGTCTGATTGATTTTCCAAGCGCGAAAACCTCGTTGAGCTTCGACGATTTTTTGACGGCACCCTTTTCCTTCATGCCGCCTATGGTTATAATGCCCGTTATCGTCCATTTGAGATGCTCGCAAATTTTGACATACTGTTTGACGGAGGCCTCAAAAGCGTCATCGTCATAGGAGTTCATCAGCAACGCGGAACAGCTGATTTTTTTGTTTCTGCGATGAATGGCATATAGCCGGTCGATGATTAGCTTTATCGGCGCGGTGAAGCCCCACCAGTAGACGGGCGACGCTATAACGAGCATATCCGTGTCGTCTATGAGCTGGTATATTTCCTGCATATCGTCGCGGCGCACGCAGACGCCGCCGTTTTCGCAGCAGCGTTCGCAGCCGATGCAGGGCATAACCTTCTTATCGTATGCCCTGATAACAGCGACCTTGTTTCTTCGCTCCTCCGCTCCTCTTTTAAAGGTGCTCACCATGATTTCTGTGTTGCCGTTTACACGCGGACTGCCCGACAGAACTAAAATATTCATTATGTCCTCCCAAATGTATATTGACTACAAATCAATAGATGGTATAATTTTAATATAAATTAA
>CAZDWM010000280.1:0-2833 GCA_964509145.1 uncultured Eubacteriales bacterium
GATGATTAACTCGACAATTGAGGACATGGCAGGAAACCCAGACAGGCTTTTGAATGACTTCGGCGCAGGCGGCAACAAGGCTCTTCAATTCATTGTCAGCCGCCTCGGGAAAATTGTCAGTACGTCGACGCTCGGCGGCTTTTCAAAAAAGCTGCTGGTTAAGGCCGACCCGTCCATCAGCGAAAGAAGCTTTCAAGGCTTTGTCGTCGAAATTGTCCGCAATATGTTTGAGGGCGACCAGCCTTATGTTGAGGGCACGCCGGAATATGAGTTGTTTATGAAGGTGCTGGGACGCTTCAAGCTCTTAATAAAAATCATTAACAAAAAATTACCGCCCGTCAACGGAAAGCCCGCCGACCTGTTTGATGTCGTTAAAAACACCATCGGCCATTACGGTATACCCGACAACGAAGCGGAGTTGACATTATTTTAATAGATATTATCAAGAATCTCAATCGCATGCGCGATGGCACCGTCATTGTTTGAACGCACAATGTGCGTGGCGGCTGCTATCGCGTCTTTTTCACCGTTTTGGGGCACAAATGCGCCCGCTGCTGCTCTAAGCATATCAATATCGTTATAGCCGTCTCCCGCGGCGTATGCGCGGCTGTGCGGTACGCCGAGGTAATCGGCGAGCTTTAAAAGCCCGCTGCCCTTGTTTACGCCCTTTTTAAGCACCTCAATGAACGTCCCGGTCGTCGGAAGAAAAGCTGTTTCGTTAAAATTATCGGCAAGAAAGCGCTGAACTGCCTGTGTGTTATGTTCCGAGCAGCCAAGCATCACCTTTTGCCACGGCACCGGCACACCGTCCGCGCTTTCGGCGATATTAAACGTGATGCCCTGGTCGGTAAAGTGTCGCTCTGTCCTGTCGGTGAGATTGATGGCGTAGGTCAAGTTAAACGGGTACATCTCAATAGAAATGTCGGGGAACGCCGCGTGTAGCCGCCGGACAACCTCGCGCCCCTCTTCGCCGATACCGTAGAAAAACGCCGGTTGAGCGGCATTTAAATCATAAGCCAATGCGCCGTTTGCGAACAGCGCCGGGGCGTTATAAATTGAGTTGTCATATAGCCGCAGTCCCTGATAAGTTCTTCCGGTAGCGAGCGTGAAGTACCCGCCGTTATCTTCAAAGTATTTTATTGCTTCCAACACGTCGTTTGTTATAATGCCGTTGTCATCCTTTAACGTTCCGTCAAAATCGCTCGCTAAAAGCACCTTTTCAAACTTTTTCAATTTATATATATCCTTTCGAGTACTAAACATTTCTGTCGGCGAACGCCTGCACCGTCAGCGCCGCACGCGTCGACTGTAAAACGTTCTCTGTGTCGAGAGCGTTCGGCGTGCCGTTGATGTCAGCAAGAAAATCAATGATGCTGTTTTCCGTCGGGTGCTCACCGATGATGATTTCCGGAGCGTCGGCACCGGCCATCTCAAGCAGAATAGTGTCGTCGTGGACGGCGAACTCCAGTACGCCCCTTTCGCCCCAGAATGTAAAGCGCCACGGCTGGACGAGCGGATATTTACAGCCGCACGGTAGTGAATAGGACACATCGGCCAAAAGCCCAGTCCCGCCTGTCAACACGGCCATAAACTGCGCACAGTCCTTAAAGTGCTTGACCTCGGTTGCGAAGGCGTTCCATGTACGCGCGGCGGCGACGCTTTCGAGTTCGCGTCCCGTTATGTACCGAACGAGGTCAAGCCCGTGGATGGCGATGTCGTTAATTGTGCCGCCGTGCTTGCCCTTTTCAAAATACCACGAAGCCCTTGTACCGTAATTGAGCGGGTGCTGGCCGCCGAAAGAAATCGCGTGAATTTCACCGAGCCTGCCGGACGCGATGATTTCCTTCGCAGCCTTGGGCGAGCGTGTATAGCGCAGGTCGAGCATACAGCTTATTTTGAGGTTATTTATCCTTGAAAGACGCTCGATTTCATCAAGCTCGGCAAGCGATGTACAAAGAGGCTTATCAGCGACGACATGCTTCCCTGCTTTGAGCGCTTTGATAACGCGCTCCCCGCGAATGCCGTAGTAATCGCCTATAGCAATGGCGTCAATACCGGAATAAGTCAGCATCTCGTCGTAGCTGTTGCAGTTGAATACAACGCCGTGCTGCTCGGCATCCTGCCTCGCCGCGTCGTTTTCCTCCCACGCGGCGGCTATATTGACATCCGGATGTTCTTGTGCCCACTTGTAAAGCGAATAGATATGTCCGTGGCGGAAGCCCGCAAACGCGAGGTTCATTATATCATATCCTTTCCGTCCCGTTGATTTCTTCTTCGGTATAATTGAAGCAATATCTGCCTCTTTTTTTAGTAGATTTTCCGTACTGAATCGCTGTTTTCGGACAGCGGTGAATGCAAGCAAGGCACTGGACGCATTTGTCGTCCCAGAACGGCATCCCGTCTACGACGGTAATGTTTCCCGTCGGACAAACGCGTTCGCATAGCCGGCAGCCGTTGCAGGTCGTTTCCGAACGAAACGGCTCCGAGCTTAAAGCGTACTTGTTAAATAAAGGCGCTACGACATAGGACTTTAAAAAGGCAAATTTCCCTTTTTCATAGTCAAAGCGGCCTGTGCCAGCGTTGATGTCAGCGCAAATGGCGTCGAGTTTTTCCGAAGCCGCGCGAACCTTTTCAAGCGCCAGTTCCGGCGGGTCGACGTCGTACATCGGTATGTAGTTACTCGGCATTTTAACGGTATAGCCGCCCTTAAGACGCAGACGCTTTTTTAAAATATCAACCGTACAGCCCGAATCGTCGCCGCAGGTACACACGACATAGCTAAACGCGTCCCTGTCGAGGTCGAGCAGCTCCACAATCTCGGCGACGGGCTTTG
>CAZDWM010000281.1:0-2785 GCA_964509145.1 uncultured Eubacteriales bacterium
CTTTGCGTTACGAGGCAACGCCCGTAATAGCGTCTTCCGCGCCCTTGAACATGTTCTTGATTTTCGGACCGAGGGTCAGAAGAACAACGATAGCGACAATCGAGATTAAACCGATGATGAGACCGTATTCAACCATGCCCTGACCACTCTCATCCTTAAGCCAACTCTTTAACATTTTATTTTCCTCCTTATTATTTAACCGCAACACCACGGTTAAGTTTACTGTTTATGTACCCTATTTTGCTAAAAGCTCGATAATTCTTTCATAAGGAAAAATCAAAGCCACCATCACGCCGAGGGAAAGGTACGGACCCTGCATCGTGACTGTTTTCGCTGTGCCCTTGTGGGTAACCTTTAAGTACATCCAGTAAACCATTAATCCTATTGCCATGATTATGGATGCCTCAAGGTATCCGTAAATGCCTAAGCAAAACCCGATTGCCGTACTGTATTTTGTGTCTCCGGCACCAATCGGTATGCCTACAATTGTAGGAATGGAGTAGACTAAAAATCCGACTGCCAAGCCTATAAATGATGGCACCACAGCCTCCATAATGTTTAGACCGTTAACGAGGTCTGCAACAATGCCTATCATTCGGACCAACAGGAGCGCCAGCACAGACTCATTCGGGATTCTTCTGATGTCGATATCGACAACTGAAATGTTAATCGCAATCGACAAAATCAGCACATACTGTAAACGGACAATTGTTTCGGTTTCAATGCAGAAAATAATGCCGAACAATACAGCTGACAGCAGCATCCAGAGAGCGATCGCCGCGGGTGTGTTTATAGCTTCAAGCTTGCTTGACTCACTGGTTCTTCTTTTAACCTGAAAGACCGTAATCCTTTGGAAAGCAAAACCGGCTATCAAACCAAGCAACGCACCATAAATCACATCAACCAACGAACCTTACCTCCAAACTCTGAAGAAGAACCTCTTCAAAAGTCTGTCTTAAGATGTAGGTGAGTTACGTTTGTTTTCGTAACTGTCATCTTATGTGCTAATGATAACACACATTTTGTAAGATGTCAACACTTTTTTAATAAATTTTTCAATATTTTTGGCATATTTTACAAAGGAAAAATGTAGGCGCAATATATAGATGATTTGTTTCGTTATCTATAACGTATTACAATATATAGTATATAAAATGTTATCAGATAAAACATCCATTATTATTATGCATCATAATAACGGCTGTTTTATCTGATTTTTGTGTTAAATGCTGAATTTTGTTAAAAAAGGCGACAATATACATTTTACAAAGCTTCGGATTAATACTCGAATTCACCCGTAAACGAGAGCTTGGTGCTGCCGGTCAGAAGTATTCCTTCGTCGGTGTAGTTGACAATCAGGTCGCCGCCCTTAAGCTTGACGGTGATGTCGGTGTTTTTCTGAAGGAATCCGTTCGCAACCGCCGCTGCCACCGCCGCGCACGCGCCGCTGCCGGAGGAAAGCGTCTCGCCGCAGCCGCGTTCCCAAATACGCATCTTGACGGTGGTTTCGTTGACGACACGTATAAATTCGGTGTTCATTCTATGGCAGAAAAGCGGAGCGTTTTCAATAACCGGACCGACCGCCTGAACGTTGACAGCATTCACCCTGTCTGTAAGGATGACACAATGTGAGTTGCCCATCGAAACGCAATTGATACGATAGTCCTCGCCGCCGATACTGACAGGCATATCTATAACGTCCTCGTCGCTCGGGTTTTCGAGTGAAACCTTTGCCGAAAAGTCCGGCATGCCTATGTTAACACACGCCGATGAAACCTTGCCGTCTGTGATGTAGAGGCTGACATCCTTAACGCCGCTGGCTGTCTCTACAGTCACCTGCTCTGTATCGACGGTGCCGTTGTCGTAAAGATATTTGGCGACGGAGCGCACGGCGTTGCCGCCCATCTTCGCCTCGCTGCCGTCGAGGTTAAACACGCGGATTTTAGCGTCGGCGCAACTTGAATTCTCGATTACGACGATGCCGTCGCCGCCTATACCGTGGTGTCGATCGCACAGGCTGACGCAAAGCGACTCGGGGCAGGTAATGCGTCCGTCGTAGTTTTCGACGATAATATGGTCATTGCCCGCCGTTTCCATCTTAGAGAAGCGGTATTTGCTGCGCTCGGTGCGCATGTTGTTGATATCGACAAGCTCGGTGTTTTGCTGGTTAAAACGGCTCGCGATAATGTCGGCCAAGGCATTGGCGGTATCGAGCGACGTCAGCGACGCGATGGACAGCTGAATCGCGCGCCGGTGAAGCGAGATAAAGTCGCCCACAGTGCCATCGTTGAGCGCGCCGGTGTAGACGATATAGCTAATTTTGCCGTCCTCCATTAGGCGGAATATTTCGTTGCTCTCGGAAACGCCCTTGACTTTCATGACGTCAATACCGAGTTGCTCAATTGCCGCGGCGGTGTCGCGCGTAGCATAAAGCTTCATGCCGAGGTCATCGAATTTTTTAGCCAACGACACAACCTCAGGCTCATCACGCTCGTCGACGCTCAGGAGCACACCTACATTGTCGCCGACAGCCGGCATTCTTATGTTAAAACCGGCGGAGGTAAGCCCCTTCATCAGCGCTTCGGGGGTCGTTTTGCCGATGCCCAGCACCTCACCGGTCGACTTCATCTCGGGACCGAGAATTGAGTTGACATCGGACAGCTTTTCGAACGAAAATACAGGTACCTTGACGGCGTAATACGGCGGGGTTTTATAAAGCCCCGTTCCGAAGCCCAGCGACGACAGCTTTTGGCCGACCATCACCTTTGATGCCAGCTCAACCATC
>CAZDWM010000282.1:0-935 GCA_964509145.1 uncultured Eubacteriales bacterium
TATTTTACAAAAAGTCAAGTGATGTTGCACAAACATCAGACATGTTTGTTGTGCATTATGACGAATTGATGCGTGTTCGAATTGTACAAAGCCTTTATATAAATAGCCAAGCATTGTAATAGATTTTGTATATATTAACCAATCAATGTTACGGTTATTTGAACTTCATGACGAAAGAATCAAGTTATTCTATATTGTTAATATAAAGTTTGTTGAACTTTTTCCATATTTTTTAAAGATATAAGCCGTTTAAAGCAACAATTTTTCTTACCAGCCGTACTTTTCGCTACCCCACTTTTTCTCAACGAGGTTCTGCTCATTGTAGATGAGCGTGTTGTCCGGTACATCCTTGTTCAGGAGCACGCCCGCGCCGATGACGCTGTAGGGACCAATCTTAACGCCGGGCATCAAAATGGCGTTTACACCCGTGCGGCAGTAGTCGCCCAGAAAAACAGCGTCGCCCCAACCTTTGTGGAATTCTCTTCTGCCCTTGACGTTCTGAATCGTAATGGAATCGTCGAAACGCAGACTGCCGCAGACGGTGGCCGCGCCGAGGTCGGTGTTTTCGCCGATGATGCCGTTCCACTCCATATAATGATAGAGATAAACGCGGTCAAGAATCATGCCGTCGAGCTCCGCCGCGTGGCTGATGATACACTCGCTGCCGACGGTGGAGAACCTTTCAATAAAACAGGCGTTTCGCACCTTGCTGCGGTTGCCGATGACCACGTCGCCGCTGATGATGGCGCCGTTGAAAATTTCACAGCCGTCGCCCACAATGACGTTGCCCATGATGATAACATTTTTACCTATGAAGGAATTTTTACCGAGCTTGACGAAACCCCCGATAACGGCCGACTCGTCGATGGACGCGCCCTCAGCTAGCTCGTTTTGAGTTAACGCGCCGCAACGCATCTGGTTTATCTCGGCGTTGG
>CAZDWM010000282.1:945-2763 GCA_964509145.1 uncultured Eubacteriales bacterium
GGCCTCAAGGATGTGCCACGGCTTATCAATGTCGTAGATTTTTCCGGCGCTTTTGACGGCGCGCAGCTTCATCCCCCGCTTCATCTCGTCGCCGAGGCTGATTTCAAGGTAGCCCTCCACGGGCGGCATCATACCGACCTCAACATAGGAAAAACGCCTTGAATTATACTGAAGCACGTCGAGAAAATCCTTTTTTAACGCAAAACCACCGAAAAAGTGGCTGCTCTCGTCGCGTGAATGACCCCAGACGCTGTCGACATAGCCGTTTTCGATTTTGCAGCCGATGCGGTCGCTGCTCCTGTCGGGAATTTTGTCGATAATCGCCGTATTTTCTGCGTTCTCCTCAAACGCTTCAATCAATGTCTTAAGGTCGTCGGGTAAAATGATGGTGTCGCCGTAAAGCGCGAGGAAATCGTCTGTCATAAACGCGCTTGCCCGTAAAAGCGAAAACGCGGTGCCCTTGGGCTTATCGTCCGATATTACAGTTACGTTTTTATAGTCGCGGAAGTACGAACATATTTCCTCGACAAAACGGCTACCGACAATGACGATGTTGTCGAAACCGAGGCTTGTTAAATCGTCGACGGCGTAAGCGACGATGGGTTTGTTTGAGACGGGCATCATCGCCTTGCATCTGATCTGGGCATATGGCCATAGCTTTGTTCCGGCTCCGGCGCATAAAATAACCGCGTTTTTCATAATGTTACCTCCGATTTATTTCTAATATATTTGACCTTATACTGACATTTTCAACAGCAGTTCGACCGCTTCGCGGAAGCAAAAATCGGTGAGCGTCTCTGGCATATTGAGATAGCGTTTGTACTTTTCCGTCAGTTCCTTTGCAACCCCTGTCTCGCCTACCATTAATCGGCGGCAAAGCTCAAGGATATCAGCGCACAGAATAAACTTTTTACTCCAACGCGACAGTTCAATAAAGAGCGGTTTACCCGCGTTCGCTTGCAGCATTTGAGCACATTCGGTCATCTTTTCGGAGTAAGCGGCAAAGATTTGGTATGCCGTCGCCGTATCTCCCTTGTAAAGCTGCGCGCGCGTGCCGCCGAACGCCTCGCTCATGCGCCGCGAGTTTTCGCTCTTGAGGCAGGACGTGAACAGATGGTCGGCAAAATATGCAAAGCTATCGGCTTCTTCGCCGACAACGGTTTTAAGGGCGTATTCCCACGAAAATTCAGGATCGTAGGCAAGCGGGTTCCAAAGGTAATCGGCGATGGTCAGCAGCGGAATTTTGCTGCACTCGCAGTATTCCATACAGTTTGAGATAATACCCTCGGAATAGCGGTAAAGATCCGCCTCCCTGCCGTCTATGTAGCCTAAGTGCATCTCATTGAGCATCTCCGCATCGTTGACGGGGAAGTTGTCCCAGTAAAGCGGACGATGGCGCGTGCTTTCGATAAAACGGATGGCCTCAACAACGGTCAGCTCCTGCGAGCAGATGTTACGCCCCGTCCAGAACAGGCTGATGTCCGGCTCTATGCCTTGTCCGAGCTTCGAAATAAAATATTCGTCTCCCTTGCCATGATACTGGCGCGGGCAAACCGTTAAATGAATGTCGCGGTCGATTACTTTCATCGCGTCGTAAACTCTGTTGGAAAGATAAATGTGCGCGGCGACAGTCTCGCCGCCGAATTTTTCAAAGTCTTCCTTGAACTGTAGGTCTTCCGGTATATCGTCAAGAAGAAGCCCGAAATTTTTAATACCAACATCATATAGCTGCTTGAATTTCGCCATCAGTTCTGAAAACTGTCCCTCGTCGGAATATTTCATACTCAACCCCGGTGCGACGCAGAAATGAAGGTCTAC
>CAZDWM010000283.1:0-2761 GCA_964509145.1 uncultured Eubacteriales bacterium
ACAGCTTCGGAATAATGCTCAGGATGCCAGTGACAACCGGCAGGATGGTGCACATCGCGAAGAGCTTGTATTCCACCGACTCGGTCTGCTTGCCGTAGCCGGAGGTTATCTGGTTGTAGCCAATGGACGCGAGAATGGACGACTTTATGGTGCCGCCGAAGGTGGAAACAAATTTGGTTGCGAGCCCTTTTGTGACGCCTGTCATGCCCTCGTTGCGGTAGCCGTTTTTCCACTCGCCGTAGTCGATGGCTTCGTTGCGCATTTCCTCGGGAATGACGGAGCGCAAGCCCCAGACAAACATCCACAGAGTTTCACGTATCATAAAGGCCGGTATCATGGCCGACAGCTTCTTGTAATTTTTGTTGACCGAGCCGACAAAGAATACGCCGCCCATGAGCAGGTTATCGATATGCGAGCCGACTATCCAGAGGGACTTTGTGGAGAAACGCCTTCTTGCCCACGGAACATAAGAATAGCTCAACGGAGACACGACGGCTCCGGGAATGCCGACGATAGTAGACATTGAGGCGAGGCCGAGGACATTAATGTAATAAAAGTTTGTGCCGGAGCTTATGCTGAACGCGCCGAGGAACTCGGACAGCGTGATGAGCATCAAGGGCTTGTTAGTGGCAATGGACTTGATGCTTGCTCTGAGCGTCGGCTTTTCAACCGACTGCATGACCCGCTCCTTGGCGACAAACGCGAAGTAAAGCGCCATCGCACCGGCTGCAATCGTTGTGAAAACACCCGCCGAAACGTAAAGCGAGGGCATTTTAATGCTGACAACATTACGGTTGACAAGGTCGATGAAAAGACCCATCAGGATTTCGGGCATCTTTTCGACAAAACCGGAAAGAAGATTCGCCTGGGTAATAAGCCTTGTCCTGTCGTTGATATTCGGTGTGATGGTCGAAAGCATACCCGTGCGCGCTATGTTGTTCATCGACGTCGCGAAGTTTGAAATCATCTGTAAAACCAGATAAAACAAGAGCTTTGCAATGTTATATGGGTCTGTGCCTCCGAACATCAGCGGCATACACCAGAACAGGAGGCTTAGAGCCACGCCGGGAATGGCGTAAATGACGAGATAAGGCTTGAATTTGCCCCAGCGCGTACGCGTCTTGTCAATGATCGATGCCAAAATAACATCGTTGACGATATCCCAGAGGCCGACAATGAACGTGACAATCGGCTGGAACTTCAGCCCTATCTGGATGATGTCGGTAATAAAAATGTCGTTATACTTTGAAATGTTGAAGCTCTTGGAAATGTCGTAAATTATGTAAGAAAACGTTTCCTTTGAGCCAACATACCGTCGTGCCTTGGGCAGGATGCTTTTCTGCTCCTTCTCAATGCGCACGGCGGCGTTTTCGCCTGATGCCAACAGGATGACCTCCTAAAAATTCAGTTTTAACAGAACAACATGTTAATTATATCAAACAACAGGCATTAAAACAAGTAAAGTTACATTTTTGTAGGATTATCTAAAAATGCCGTCATATTTTGTACAATCAGCTGTTGTCGTCGAGCTTTAAAACGACCATAAACGCTTCTTGGGGCACCTCGACCGAGCCGAACTGCCTCATGCGCTTCTTGCCCTCCTTCTGCTTTTCAAGGAGCTTCTTCTTTCTGGTGATGTCGCCGCCGTAGCACTTGGCGAGTACATCCTTGCGCATTGCCTTGACCGTTTCGCGCGCTATAACCTTGCCGCCGATGGCGACCTGAATCGGGATTTCGAACATCTGGCGCGGAATGTTGTCTTTAAGACGTTCGGCGATTTTTCGCGCCCTACCATAAGCTTTGTCTGTGTGGATGATGAACGACAGCGCGTCGATGACATCGCCGTTTAACAGTACATCGAGCTTGACAAGGTTTGACTTGCGGTAGTCGGTAAGCTCATAGTCGAGCGAAGCATACCCGCGCGTGCGCGATTTAAGCGAATCGAAAAAGTCGTAGATAATTTCGTTGAGCGGCAGCTCGTAATGGATGTCCACACGGTCGGAGGAGATGTAGGTCATGCCGATGTAGACGCCGCGCCTGTCCTGACAAAGCTCCATTATGGAGCCGACATATTCGGGCGGGGAGTAGATGTGGGCGTTGGTGAACGGCTCCTCGCTGTAATCGATTAGCGCGGGGTCCGGGTAGTGCGTCGGGTTGTCGATTTCGACAAAGGACTTGTCGGACAAGTGGATTTTATAAACGACGCTTGGAATTGTAGTGACAAGGTCGAGGTCATATTCGCGTTCAAGGCGCTCCTGAATGATTTCAAGGTGCAAAAGCCCTAAGAAACCGCAACGGAAGCCGAAGCCCAGCGCGCCGGAGGTCTCCGGCTCAAAGGACAGAGAGGCGTCGTTTAGGCTCAATTTATCGAGCGCGTCGCGCAGCGCCTCATAGTCGGCGCCGTCGGCGGGATAAATGCCGCAAAAGACCATCGGTACCGCCTTGCGATAACCGGGCAGCGCCTCGGTTGCGGTTTTTGACGCGTTTGTGACGGTGTCGCCGACATGCGCGTCGCCGACGGTTTTAATGGAGGCGGTGATATAACCGACCTCGCCGGACGAAAGGCGCACGGCGGGTTCCATAGATGTCGCCCGCATATAGCCGACCTCAACAACGTTGAACTGAGCGCCCGTCGCCATCATAAGCATCTGGTCGCCGGCCTTTATTGTGCCGTCCATGACGCGGACGTAGACAATAACGCCCTTGTAGCTGTCGTAAATTGAGTCGAATATCAGCGCTCGCAACGGCTTGTCGTCGTTGT
>CAZDWM010000284.1:0-834 GCA_964509145.1 uncultured Eubacteriales bacterium
CGGGACACTGACAAGCTCGGCAGGCGTTTCAGCGGCCTTTGCAAGCATGACATCAGGGGCGGCAATAAAAGCCGCTGCGAAAACAACGGAGGTGATTTTATTCAATAAGTGACCATGTCTCATATGTATGGCTCCTTAATTTTGTTCAAGTTAATATTTGACAACAATATGCACAAAATTATTATATAACATTGTACAACTTATGTCAAGATGAATGAAAAGCAAAAACCGTCCGGCGAACCGGACGGCTTGAATTCAATAGTCTCTGTTTTGCTTCCAAAGCTCTAAGATGTCGGTATAGCGCTTTGGCGGCATTCCCTTGAACGCAACATTGCTGGTGCAGAAGATGTAACCGCCGCCCGGCTTTCCGTAGGTAAGGCAGTACATCGCACTGTCCCTGACCTCGTCGTCGGTGCCCGTCTGGAGCAGCGCGCAATTGACATTGCCGCACAGTGCCACCCTTTCGCCGTATTTCTCCTTGACAAGCTTTATATCGACGCCTGCCATGGGGTCGAGCGAATGGAGCGCGTGGGGGTTAGCGCCTACGAGCATGTCGATGACAGGCATAATGTTACCGTCTGTGTGCTTAATGGCATAACAACCCATGGCGCGTATTTCGGCGATAATCTTTGAAAGATAAGGATAGATGATTTCGGAAAACGTTTCTGGCGAAACAAACGGACCGGAATTGTAGCAGTAGTCACTGCAAAGCCCGAACACATCGACACCCGCGTCGGCGTAGCGTTTGTTGCGCTCAATGGCATGTTGCGCGTCCCTCTCGGCACGCGCGAGTACACCGTCGAAGTCGTCTGAAAGGCTGTACGCAAACTCATA
>CAZDWM010000284.1:844-2743 GCA_964509145.1 uncultured Eubacteriales bacterium
TCGATGTACTCCTTGCCCTCGCCGCCGAGATAAAGCAGATGCTCGTCGACGTCGCACCAGACCACAGGCACGCGCTGTCGCCTATGAGCTTCCGCAAAATTCGCACATAGTCGAGATGCGCTTTGTCGCCGCGCGGGTTTTGAGGACCGCACAGCGGAATGCAGTCGTAGTCGAGCTTTTCGAGGAACAGCTCGGCGTTGTGCTCGGCAAGCCGATGAAGGATTTTGTCGTATTCGGCGGCGCCGCAGTTCTCGAGATGCTCGCGGCTGACCAGCGAATAGTCGAACGTGTCGCCGAACAGCTCGCTCTCAAGCTGAAACTCCAGCTCAAAGGTGGGAATTCTGTCGGGTACGCGCCGCTCCAACGCGGTTATAAAACGTTCTTTTTTCGTCATCATTGTGAAATTCTCAATCCTTTAGCCCAAACATTTCTTCCTTAAGGTCAAGGTAGTATAGATAGTTTTCAACTGTCACGTCCGGAGGACATCTGTGGTCGCAGAAGGGAATGTACCCTCCCCTTTCGACCAGCGGCGCGACACTCTCAAGATATCGCTTAATGGCTATTTTGCCTTCGATAAGTTTCATCTTGTCGATGCCGCCCATGATGCGTAAATCCTTGCCGTATTCGCTTAAAAGCTCGGCGGGATGGGCGCAGGAGTTGACCTCATACGGAAACAGACAGTTGATGCCGCTGTCAAGAAAATAGGGCAGCAGCGGACGCACATCGCCGTCGCAATCGGTGTACCATAGGTCGATGCTATGTTTGTGCAGTTTGTCGCCGATTCTTTTATAACGCGGAACAACAACCTCAACAAAAAAGTCCATTGAGATGAGCGGACCGTTTTTGCAGCAGATGTCCTCCCAACCCGAAGCGAAATCAAATTTAACGTGCGGTAAAACTATGTCGAGATAGTCCTCAACAAGTAGGCAAGCCGTTTCGACCATATCCTCAACCATGTCGGGATAGTCGGCAACGGCGTAGGACAAACCCTCAAGGGTAAGCATGTCGCGGATTTTTCCTATCATCGAGCCGACATTAACACCGGCCGGAAAATCGCGGTCGGCGGGAAAACGAGCCGTCAGCGCCGAGACATCCGGCTTGCGTTCGGAGTCGTCGCGACGAAAACGCTCTTCCTTAACGCGCTTCCAGTCGTCGGGTGTCTCTATAGACGAGCGGAGATAATGCGGAATGGTTGAATGGCCGTCCTTTGGGGTTTCGACAATAAGACCGTCGGAATCGATTGAAATTCGCTTGTCGGCGGTTTCGGACAGCACCTTGTGCGCAAAACCGGGGTTCATCCAATAGCGACCGCCGACGGACACGGGCGGCTCAAAGGAGAAAAACCTGTCCGCCTGCCCCTCGTTCGTGATGCCGTTATCCACAAAGATATCCCACTGCTGATAGTTATCCTGCCAGTAACCGAACTCCATGTTGACCGTGCGGTCAAAGGGACGGTAATGCATTTGATTATTGAAACGCTCGCGTTGTGACATAACGCCCTTCCAAGGCTGTCTGAATCTTTCCATAATTAAGCGGAAAGGGTCATCAACGCCTTGACCGCCTCGTTAGCGGCGGACGCGGCGTCGCTGGTGTACAAATCCGCGCCGATGGCGTCGCAATATTCCTGGCTTACCGGTGCGCCGCCGACAAGAATTCTAACCTTGTCGCGGATACCCGCTGACTTGGCCGCCTCGACAACTTCCTTCATCGCGCCCATAGTCGTTGTGAGCAGTGCCGAACAGGCAATGATGCTGCAATTCTTTTCAACGGCTGTCTGGACGAATGTCTCGGCCGAAACGTCCGTTCCGAGGTCGATGACTTCAAAGCCCTTGCCCTCAAGCATCATCTTGACAAGATTTTTGCCGATGTCGTGGAGGTCGCCCTTAACGGTGCCGATGC
>CAZDWM010000285.1:0-2738 GCA_964509145.1 uncultured Eubacteriales bacterium
CGATTCGATCGATGCGATCGTCAGCGCCGCGAGTTCGAGCGCGTCGAGTCTCGTCTTATCCGTCGAACTCATGAGCCCGTTCGCGCTCGTCGTGGCGACAGCCGTCGACGCCTTGCCGGAAAGGGCCGTCACCAGATCTGTGATTTCGCTCTGTGGATGTGTGTGCCCACCGCTCTTTAGCCTGAGCTTGTTCTCCGCCACTTCAATCGTCGTCCCGTCAACTTTCGCGTCAAGGTATCCTGGGGTCGCATCGGTCGATGACGCCTTGACGGAATGATCCGCCGATACAACGCTTTCAGCAGCCTTCGCAGCATAGTGCTTCGCGGAATACTCACCACCCGACACTTCGACATCCTCTACTTCGGACGCCCACTTCTGTGCAAGATCGCGCGCCGTTTCGGACGCCCCCTGCGCCGTCTCCGCTCCCGTTCGGGCGGTCTGCGCGCCGCCTTGCGCCGTCTGCGCCTGCTCCATATACGTTCCGGCGTTTGAAGCGGCCCCGACGGCCGTCTCCGCCGCCGCCGACGCCGTCTCGTACCCCACTGCCAGCTCCTTGAGCGCCGCTTCGAGATTCGTACTCACCATATCGGTTCCGGCGGGATCGAATCCTACTGCCGTTCCGGGGAGACTGACCCACGCGGAGCCGTTCCAATACCCCATCGTCCTGGCCGTCAAATTGACATGAAACGCCCCCGCTTCCGGGTTCGTCGGAATCTCGTCGCCAAGGAAAATTCCGGTCCACCGCCAGACCGTCCCGTCGAACCGCCGAAGGAGCGCCGGCGTCGTCGTCGTATCGAGCCACGTCTGGTTCGCCTGCGGGTCCGCAGGCGACGTCGCCGAGGCGTAGAACTTCAGGATCTGATTCAAGACCGTGTAGATGTTATTGATCTCTTGGTTGTATTTCGCGCTGTCGATCGGGGTTTCTCCCTCCGACACGGTGTTCTTCCGTGTTGCGATCGGCATGCCTCCACCTCCCCATAAAAAAGGAGGACCGCCTCTCGGGCGATCCTCCCTGTCGAATTCCGGTTCCTCTATTGCCTCACTGCGTCGTGAAGTGCATCGGGCCGAAAATTCCGGATAACCTTCCATCCGCGGCCACGGCCTGAATGAACCACGAGATTCGGGTTTTCCCCGGAAGCGGCGGGAGCGTCAGCTTCCCTTCCTTGCCCGGAGCTTCGTAATGTCGCGCTCCGAGACTGTCGCCGAGCGGATGCCGTTCTCCGCGCATCAGGGCGTCCCCCGCGACGAGCAGCATCGCCGAATCGACATCCTCTTTCGTCAGCACGAGGATATTGACCTTCGATATCGGAGTGTGGCTCATGATTCTCCATTCGAGCGTCGCCGCGTTCGGGTGAATCGCCTCGGTGGTCTTGTCGCTCGGATACGCGTACTTCAGTTCGACCGAATCCCCGGCGCAGGCCGCAAGCGCGTACAGTAGGAATGCCGCGATCAGAACAGGAACGAATGCCCGTCTCATGTCCCTTCCTCCTTCGTGATTGAGGTTCCGGAAGAATTATACTCTCCTTTTGTCGACGGGCTATCAATCCTTTCGGCGCCTGGACGCGTAGTATTTCCGGAGCGCTTCCTCCGCGACCCGGATCGCCCGGAGCGTCTGACGATCCATTTTTTCCCGCTTTTCCTCCGGCGTCCACTTCTTCGACGCGCGGACGGCCTCGTTGTCCTTCCAGAATGTCCCGAGTTCCCGGCGAGCGTCGGAGAACACCTTCGCGATCGACGCATCCGCATAGGGCTCCCCCTTCGCCTTCGCTCCGGCCGTCCCTTTCGAGAGCCTGTCCCCGATATCGTAGAATCGGTCGAGCGGTTCGTCGCCGCGCCCCGGAACCACCATGAATGCGTTCAAGAACGGATACTCGCCGAGCTTCTTCGCTTCGAGGTTCTTCGGCTTGAGGGCTCCGGTCATCGCAAGCATCGCTTCGACGCCGGACAGAACGTTCGCTCCGACCGTTCCGGTGTACCCCCTCCATATATGGTCCACCTTGATCGGCGACACGCCGAACAGCTTCCCCACCGCCTTCGCCGTCTCCGTCGTCGTCGCCCGATATTGCAGCTCTTCGGGCAATCCCTCCTTCGACCGGGACACGAGCGGGGAATCGTAATAGAAGGACCGATTCGCCCACGTTTCGAGCCACGGAGCGAACAGCTGCGGCAGAATCGACGGCAGCATGCTCTCCTGGACGGATGTCGCGTATCCGCGCCACGCGTCAGGATCTTTCGCGAACAGCTGCGACAATCCCCGTTCGACGGACGCCCCGAACAGCACGCCGAGTTCGAACGGCTTCGGAATCCGAATCCACGAGTCCGAATCCCCGGACGTCGGGACGATCCAATAGGCGTCCCTGATCCGGTCGTCGATCTGCATGTACTTCTTCTCCCGCTCCGGGTCGGACATCATCATGAGCCGAAGCAAAAGCGACGGCAGCATGACGTAGAGCATCGTCTTGACCGATGTCCTGACCGGAGCGTCCCGGAACGAGCGGGCCGCCTTGTCGACGCCCTGCAATCCCGCGTTGAAGAACGGCACGTACCGGTTGATGACGCGCCCCCAGCTCCCCGCGCGCTGGAAGTCCGTGTTGACCTCCCGGGCGCGCATCGCCGCTTCTTTCCTCGCGACGCCCTTCTGCCGGAGCTTCCGGTATTCCGCGAGCTTCGGCGCGATCTCCACGTTCTCGGAGGCCTGCCCGACCGTGTTCCACGCGCCGAGAAGCGCGTTGACCGTC
>CAZDWM010000286.1:0-2736 GCA_964509145.1 uncultured Eubacteriales bacterium
GCGGTTGTCGTTTCCGGCGGTTGAGTTGTCGTGGTTGTGGTTGTAGTGGTGGTGGTTGTGGTTGTGGTTGTAGTGGTGGTGGTGGTGGTTGTTGTGGTGGTTGTAGACGGCTCTGTCGTCCCGTTTAGCGCTTCATCGTAATAGTTCCATGTATCCGCCGTCTCCTGCCCGAGGCTCCAGCTGCCCGCGCCGTGTATATCATACTGACCTATTAAAGCAAGCTTTGCCCGAAGGCTCGCTTCGTTTTCATACCAAAAGGTGTATGTACCCGCGGCAAGCGTCCTGCCGTTTATTACCGGCTTTGTGTCGGTCGATTTAATCGTCACGACGGCCTTTGCCGACTTGCTCGCCGTATCGTATGTAACCGTGCTCGTGTATGAGGCGACAATCGAGGCGGTTTTTGTCAGCGAAACACCATAACCGCCATATGTTGCCCCGCTCTGCCAGTAACGTCCGTAAAACGGCAGGCCGAGAACAATTTTGCTTTTATTCGCATATTTGAGCGCGTACTGCACCGACTTTTCGGCAAAGCCGATGCTCGCGACAGCCCCTGCCTCACCGCTTTCGTAATGCTCATCGTAGGCCATTATCATCAGATAGTCGGCTTGCTGCGCTAACGCGGCATAGTCGTAGGAGGCCTGCCAGCCGCTTGTCCAGCCGTAGGGGTTGGCGGCGACGGCAACGGCGATGGTTTTTGAGGTTCCGAGCTTTTGACGAAGAAGCCTCACGAACGCAGTATAATTCGCCCTATCATCGCCGGTAAGATTTTCGAGGTCTACGTTGACTCCGTCAAGACCTTTAGCGGTCACGGCGGCGGCCAGTTGATCCGTCAACGCCGCCATGTTTGAAAGCGCCGCGCGTCCTACCGTTCTGTCCCAGTGATTACTCAAAAACGGCACCACGCGGATGCCCTTTAAGTGCATCGCGGAAACCAGCGATGCATCGACGGTGTTGAGGTGGAGGCTGCCGTCGCTGTTGAGATCAAACCAGCTCGGTGAAATCTCGTCGAGCGCGCCGCCCGTTCTCTCCACCAGCGACTGATAATTATAGCTGCCGTACAGATACGACATGCTGAACCGCCCGCCTCCGGCAAATGTTTTAAACGTGAACGGCACCGCGGCGATGACGACCGCTGTCATCACTAGCGCGATTGTCTTTTTCAATCTCATGTCAGGTCTCCTTTCAAGGCTTAACCGTGTACTTTGCCTACAAAAATTATAAAACCTGACATATAATTATATCAATGTTGAAATAATGGAATCATTGGGATTACATAGCAAGTCCGCGTTTTTAGTCTTGTATTAAATATAGATTTGTTGTATTATTAGGTCAACGAATGTAATGGCAGGGAGGAACCTATGAAACTATCAGATTATAAGATTTCCATTAAATATCTCTGTAATGGGGTCTATCATACCGCCGACGGTGCTGACGAAAACATTTCCGTCGTCACCGAGGGCGACATAAACAGGCTGACACTTGGTATCAGAGCAGGGAATAAAAAAATTGACCTGAAAAGCGTCTCGCTTGCCTACCGTCGAAGCTTCGCGCCCGACGCGAAGGTTTTCGTCAACGGCTACCAGTCGTGGACGGTCTCGCGTGAGTACGCCGCCGGCGACGTTCAGCGCGGACTGCGGGGTCCGGCCAACCTCAACCCCGTAAAGTCGCGCGCACAGGCCTGCGGCGACTACTTTTTTACGCGTTACTCAAACAAAAAAGGCTTTTTTCACTCCTTCACCTACACCTATATCAAGGAGAACGGCAGGCTTGAGCTTATAGGCTCGCTGTCGGAGCGGCAGGGCTATACCATAATTTATTATGATATGAGCGAAAACCTTGTCGCCATCGAAAAAGATGTTGAGGGGCTGTCGCTTGAGGCGGGCGAAACCTACAACCTTTATGAGCTTGTCCGCTTCGCGGGCGGCTACGACGACTGCTTCGACGGCTACTTTGAAGCGATGGGCGTCAAGAAGCCTAAGGTCGACTACCTCGCGGGCTACACCTCATGGTACAACTATTTTCAAAACATCAACGAGGATATCATCCTGCGCGACCTCAAGGGAATCTTGCGTGCGAAGGACGAAATAAACATTTTCCAGATTGACGACGGCTACGAAACGTTCGTGGGCGACTGGCACGATGTGGACGCGAAAAAGTTTCCGAACGGGCTTAAGCCCGTCGCCGATAAAATCCACGATAACGGGCTTTTAGCCGGGCTGTGGCTCGCCCCGTTTTCAGCGCAGTTTAAGTCGAAGGTTGCGAAAGAGCATCCCGACTGGCTTATAAAGACACCTGATGGCAAAAACGTCTACGGCGGCTTCGCGTGGGGCGGCTTCTGGGCGCTCGATTTTTACAACCCCGAGACCGCGGCCTACATCAAGAGCTGCTTCGACGAAGTATTCGACAACTGGGACTTTGACCTTGTGAAGCTCGATTTCCTTTACTCCGCCTGCATTCAGCCGCGCCGCAACAAGACGCGCGGGCGCATCATGTGCGATGCAATGGACTTCCTGCGCGAATGCTGCCGCGATAAGCTGATTCTCGGCTGCGGCGTGCCCCTGGGACCGTCCTTCGGCATCGTCGACGCCTGCCGCATCAGCTGCGACGCGGAGCTGTCATTTAGGGAGCGCTTTTATGTTAAGGTGACAAATCAAGAAATCGTTTCAACACACAACTCCATGACAAACTCCGTCTTTCGCCGCCACCTGTCGGGACGCGCTTTTATCAACGACCCCG
>CAZDWM010000287.1:0-2732 GCA_964509145.1 uncultured Eubacteriales bacterium
GCTTGAGGAAAATTACGACGGAGACCCCCTTGCCGCCATACAAAGAACCGCCGCCGAGCTTGAGGGTTCATATGCTCTGGGAATCCTGTGCGCTGATTTTTCCGACCGGCTTTACTGCGCTTGCCGCGAGTCGCCGCTGCTCGCCGGAACGGGCGAAAAGTGCAGTCTCATCGCCTCCGATACCGCAGCCATCGTAGACAGAGCCGATAAAATCTATCGTTTGCAAAACGGGGAAACGGCTGTGCTTGACCGAAACGGCATACGATTTTTTTCAGCGGAGGGCGTCGGGATTGAAAAACGCGAAATTGACGTCGACAGAGCTACTGACAAAGTCGGCAAGGGCGAGTTCGAGTATTTCATGGAAAAGGAGATTTATGAACAACCCGAGGCACTCAGACGTACGATTTCAGAGCATATCGCGGGCGGCAGGCTTAAAACTGGCAGTCTCTTTAACGGAGTCGGCGAAATAAAAAAAATATTTATTGTGGGCTGCGGCTCGGCGTATCACGCGGCGGTTGTGGGAAAATACGTTTTTGAGCGTCTGCTTAAAATCCCCGTCGAGGCAGACCTCGCGTCTGAATTCCGCTACCGCGACCCGCTGGTCGACGGTTCGACGCTTGTCGTTATCATCAGCCAGAGCGGCGAGACTGCCGACACGCTCGCGGCGCTGCGTGAGGCTGTGCGGCGCGGTGCGCGGACGGTGTCAATCGTCAATGTCGAGGGCAGCAGCATCGCGCGTGAAAGCGAGGCGGTGTTCATGACACGCGCGGGACGTGAGGTTGCCGTGGCGACGACAAAGGCATACAGCACCCAGCTGGCAGCGCTCTATATCCTTGCTTTGTATATCGCGCAGGAAACGAAGTCCGTCGAAGAACAAAGACTCGGCACGTTGCTTCATGAACTTTGGCTGCTGCCGGGCAAGGTATCGGAGGTCTTAAGCCGAAGCGGCGAGGTACTACGCGTCGCCGAAAAATACGCCGACCGGAAATATGCTTATTACATCGGACGCAACCTCGACTACGCCTCGGCGCTCGAAGCTTCCTTGAAGCTTAAGGAAATCAGCTATGTCCACTCCGAGGCTTACGCCGCGGGGGAATTAAAGCACGGTACCATCTCGCTTATTGAGAACGGGACGTTGACAATAGCCATGTGCTGCTGCATGCACCTTGCGAAAAAAACCGCCGGCAACATTGAGGAGGTTGCGGCGCGCGGCGCCTCTGTTTTGTGTGTCGCCACGGCTGAAATAGCGCCGCTGCTCGGCGGTGAGGTTGAAATAATCAATGTACCGCTGACAGAGGAGCTGTTTATGCCGTCGATTGAAATCATACCTATGCAGCTTTTCAGCTTTTTTTCGGCAAAACTTAGAAAATGTGACATTGATAAGCCGAGAAACCTTGCAAAATCCGTCACGGTGGAGTAAAATATCTTTTAAGATTGTAACGGTGAAAGGAATTATAAATATGAGCGTTGACGAGCTAAAACCCAACGAGGGCAAGGAACTTTTAATATCCACACCTTACGGCGATTTTTACCGTTATCCCGTCAAGACGCACGTCGTCGTCAGCGGTGACAGCCTGACGGGCATTCTCGACGAATATGTCGTGCCGCATTTACAACCCGGCGATATGGTTTTTATGAGCGAAAAAATCGTCGCCATCAGCCAGGGCAGGGCGTTCGACATCGACGATATCCACCCGACGAAGCTTGCGAACCTTTTAAGTAAATGCGTCTACAAATCGCCCTACGGCATCGGCCTGGGCAGCCCGTGGACGATGGAGCTCGCTTTGCGCGACATCGGTCTGCCGAAGATTTTCTTCGCCGCCATCTGCTCCGCCGTCACAAAGCCGTTCGGTGTGCGCGGCGTCTTTTATAAAATCGTCGGCGACAAGGGTCGCGCCATTGACGGCCCGTGCAGCTACACCCTACCGCCATATAACCACTGCGCCAAGCTCGCGCCCAAGGAGCCCGACAAGGTCGCCGCGCAGCTTGAGGCGCACTGCGGTTGCAAAGTGGTTGTTATGGACGCCAACGACATCGGTCGCGAGGTGCTCGGTGTGTCGGATAAGGGTATCGACAAGGAGATGTGCAAAGAAATATTCAGGGATAATCCGTTGGGTCAGAAGTCGCAGCAGACACCAATAGCCATCGTACGCAAGGCATAAAATAATAACCGGGAATGCGCTATCCGTCGGGCTGTTTACACAAAGACAACATTTTGTGGTCTTCCGAGGTCTTGTCCACCAAGGCTATAAGCTGTCAAAATATTGCCTTAAAAACGCTGAATTTTCAGCGTTTTTTTGTTTCGAAACGCCTTGACAAGCGGCACGTGTTTTAGTATAATAACCCTTGCTGTAAAGAAAACCTCTTTACAGGCATCCTGAGGGAGAAGGGGTTCGTATTGGCAAAAAATCTTGAGGTGGCCGTTCTGCTCGACTTTTATGGCGAGATGCTTACCGAAAAACAGCGCGACTTTCTTGAATACTATTACGACGACGACCTTTCGCTTTCCGAAATCGCGGTCAACGAGGGTATCACCCGTCAGGGTGTGCGCGACGCCATCAAGCGTGCCGAAGCCCAGCTGTTCGAGATGGAGAGCCGTTTGGGTCTTGTCCGCCGTTTCGAGGAAATGCGCCGCGGTCTCGACGAAATCATCGACTACACCGGGAAAATCAGCGAATACAACCTTCGCCACAGCTTATCAAGAGAAATCAACGAATATACGGTTAAAATAA
>CAZDWM010000288.1:0-2681 GCA_964509145.1 uncultured Eubacteriales bacterium
GGCCGACAAACGACTTATGGCTGTCAGCCTTGCCGCCGCCCTTGTAATAAATGTGCTTGACGGTGTTATTCGGCGGTGTTATCAGCTCCATGTGATCGCCGTAATCGTCGTGCTTCATCTTCCATAACCCGGGGAAGATAGCCTGTAAACCGTGCCCGTCGCAGTCCATGACGAGCTTGTACGCCTGTTCTTGTGAAAACGCCAGTATGAGGTGATTCGTGTCCGGGGTCTGCCACAGGAAATTGGCATATCGCGCAACGCTGATAATGCTTTTGCCTGACCGCGGACTGCCCTCGTTAACTTCAAGGCAATGGGCGTACGGCATTGTCCGGATGCGCTCCTGTTTCGGGCTCCACTTAATCATGCTTATCACCCAGCTTCGGCGCACCACTTAAACAGGCCTCGAAATAGGACGTGTCAGGCGTTTTGTCCGGAGCCTCCCCAAAGATGCCTAAATGCTTGCCGAGCAGCTCCAGCGCCCTGATTTTATCCCGTGTCTTGATTTCGATGCCTTCCTTGCCTTGTTTTATTGCCGCTATGGCCGCGAGCTTGTCCGGCGGCACGTCCTTAGTCGGCGTTATCTCAACGACGGGGGTTGTATGTTGCTTGCCATCAAGCCCTGTATATTCTATATTGTCAACATGTACAAAGTCGGTTGCGTTCGCGAAGGCGACATTCGCCAGCTCACGAAGCACGCGCTCCTGTGTGATTTCGGTCTTCTGCTCAAGCCTTTTCTGCCTGTTTTGAAGTGCCTCGCAAACTGTAGTTTTCTGTAGTAGCTGATACCCAATTTCAGACGCCCTGTTTTTGGAGTATCCGGCACGGATGACAGCCTGCGTAGCGTTCAAATCCTTAAGATATTCATCTACAAATTTTTTCTGCTTTTCTGTCAGCTTTGCCACCCCCACCACCCCGCAAAAAGAATCAGAGCCCCGATATACGTCGGAGCCCTGTGTTTGTGTCCTTCAGCGGTCCGCATTGCCGCGGCAAGAGGCGTTGAAGGCTCTGTCTTAGTTTTCTCATCTTACAGTATATCAGCTATGTATACTGACATTCAATGACATCTTCAACTTTTTTCAAAGCTTTGTCGTGCAGTCTATACACGTGTCGTTCGGTACACTCCATATTTATCGCAACCACCGCCCACGGCTCGCCCAAAAAATATCTGTATCTCAATAACGTTTGAAGTGCGTCATCATCGACGCAGCGAACCGTTTCTTCAATGCTGTATACGTCATCAACCATCTTGTCGACTTCTCGTTCGAGGTCGACCCGCTTCTCTACCGTTTTCGCCATACCTTCACCGGCAGCTGTCATTACTTTACTTCCACCCACGCGAGGAGTGACACATTCCGCAATATCGCGCAGCCTACTTATCTCCCTGATTTTAGCGTTTATGAGACTGTTGAGTTTTCGATATTGCTCTAAATACTCTTTGGTGGTCATATGACGTCCCCCTTAAATCAATCTTCGCCATAAAGCTCATGGCTTCCGTCACGCCACGCAGTTTCTTCTTCGGATTCCTCGTAGCCCAGATGCACGAGTTCACCGTATACTCCATCAAGTTCTTTGTTTTCGATATATTTACCGTTCCAGTTTTGATAATCGCCATACGCTTTAAGGGAATACCACAGGTACAAGGATTTTCTGCTCAAGGTAGACGGTCCCGATATCTCTAACAATTTTTCGTAAGTGTCGGTGTCGATATTATATTCATCAATTACTGCATCGTGAAGTAACGAGTGGCACCAATCGCCTGAATCTTCGATTTTGAGTTCACACAAGAATGACATTCGCTTTTTTTCCATGCGTTCGTTTAACGCGTTTAATTCATTTCTGCGCTCGGTGTCCTTCTGGCGCGTTTCTTCGGCCTTTGTATCAATAGGAGATTTATCTAAGTATTGCGGGTCGATGTAAGCCTCTACGCTACTGCGGGTAAACTTAAAATAATATTCGCCGTGGTATCTGTTATTCTCCTTAAACACAACGTCCAGAATGTCATCCGGAACACCATCCTTTAAGGGCAAACATACATAACCACTGTACATTAAGTGCTTGTAGTCCGGATGGCTGTAGACGTACTCTCCGTCTTCCAAAACAATTTCTTCCGCAAGCTCCGACAGTTTCTCACGCAGAACCGGAATCTGCTTATCGCACTGTTCGTTGTCTTTCAAGTTTTGAATCGTCCACTTGAAGTTGCCTGTTCCCGCTGATTGGAGCGCCTTGATTCTGTTGTCTTCATTTTCAAGTTCAGAAACTGCGATTATGTCCTCAAGGGTTGCATTGTGCTCCAAACATTTCATCACTGCATCTTCGGGTAGTTCGGCTATTTTCAGACGGCGTCTGATTTTGCTCTGTCCGTAGCCGGTCTTCCTGGATAATTCCTCGACGCTTACGCCCATGTCGAAGCGCAGCTGCCGGAAGCCTTCGGATTCTTCGACAATCGTCAAGTCGCTGCGCTGTATGTTTTCGAGCAGCATTACCGCAATTTGCTCTTTTTCTGTCATCTCGGTGACAATGCAAGGAACTTCTTTTAACCCGGCCATTTTTGCAGCAGCCAATCGCCGATGCCCGATGACTACCGTATATGTCGGTTCGCTGCGGTGTTCAATCGGCATAGGTGCGCCGGTGATATAACTGACCGCTGGTGTGATTACGGTAAGGTTCTGCAAAATTCCCTG
>CAZDWM010000289.1:0-2650 GCA_964509145.1 uncultured Eubacteriales bacterium
AGCAAAGTGACTATATTCGGGGCATAGGCGGGCTCAACGAAAAGGACTGCGGTCCGACGAGCGGCTGGCTATATAGTGTCAACGGCGTTTTCCCAAGCTATTCAACGGCAAATTACATACTTTCAAACGGTGACAGCGTCAGGATACTTTATTCAATCGTCAACGGTGATGTCACCTTAATCAGCAACTGATTTAGATAAAATAAACCTGCGGACGGCAAATCAAGCCATCCGCAGTTTATTTTTGTTTAATATTATTATGCCTTGACGTATTTGAGTATCTTCATAAACGAAGTTACAAGTGCCGAGGCAAAATGACTGCCGAAACAAAGCGTCTCGTGGTAGCGAATGAGCGCGAAGTCGTTGTCGGGCACAATGTAGCCGACGCTGTCGTTCATGAGACCGAAAACGAGCATATTTTTACCCTTTTTAAAGCCTGCCGCTTCGCTGAACGAGGGCAGCGGGAAGGCGAGACCACTGACGGAGTGCTCCTCGTTCATCGAATATTTGCCGTTAATCAGGTCAGGACATATCTCACCCGGTACAAGCACGACCTGCTTTTGACCGATTTCGAGATAGCTGACCTCTGTTGCGGCCAAATAGCGTTTTTTATCCTTGATGAACGTGTTGTGCGTGACGCCCAGCTTTCCGATTCCTATAATTACGGGGTTATCCGTTTCGGAGATGACCTCTTCGCCGCGAATGTTGATAAAGGGTGAAATTTCCTCGGCATCCTCCTGTTTCATCGATAAAACGATTTCCGCTATTTCATGTCCGCTCGCCGCGGCACGGAGGTAGCGCTGCGGGGCAAAGTCGGGGTCACTCTCAACATGACCGCCGTTGGTGTAGGTGCCCATAATCGCGCCGTTGAAGAACATCAGGTTGTAGCCCGCGTTTGTAACAGCTTCATCAATGTAGGCCACATAGTCGCCGGAAAGCTGTCGCCCGCTGCTTAAACACTCGCCGAAGTTAATTTTTGTTTCGTCCTCGCAAAAGGTTTCAAGGCCGACGGTGCAGGGGTGAGCGTTCATGTTGACGATTATGGTCTGCTTCGCGTTTTCATCGTCCGGCAAGAATGTCAGCCGCGACAAATTTGTAAGGATACTTGGGTCGTCCTTATCGATTTTAAGCCCTCTTTCACCGGGACGCTTGTCGTGTATCTTCTCGGGAATGTCCGTTTCGTTGTAGTAAAGTCGACCTGTTTTCATGTCGGCAAAGGCGGCTTCGATGGCCGACACCGTTTTTGTATAAAGCAGTTCAAGAAACGCTTTGTCGGCATAGCCGTCTAAAAACTGTGAACGATGCTTTTTGCTTTTAATGCGCTTGTCAAGCTCGGTGTATGAGCATGACCAGATGCCCTGTGTGTCTATACAGCTGTGGGAATGTGTTGAGCCGATGTTAACGCTAACTATGTTGTATTTAGCTGCAAAATCGGCGAGCCTTGATCGGATGACGAGCACATCGCCATTTGCTAAACCGATGGCGTCGATGACGGCGAAAGCTACGGCACCTCTGCCGGAGCCGTCGTCAAGGCATACCGCTCGCACCTTCATATCGTCGAGAACCTCATCGACAACATTGCCGTCGGGGTAATTTTGTGTCTTATCGGAGGACTTGAAACCGGCTAAATAATAAGTCTTTGTAAAAATATCATCAGGTATCAGGCTGTCGTTAGCGAAACCGAGCTTCCAGCGGTAGCCGTGTTCCGTCGCGAACGCTGCGTCAATGAAAGTGTCGTGACCTTTGTAAAAGTTTTCAGTTTTGTAGTTTTCGATGGGTATAAAAGACGGATTGTCAGGTATAAAGGACATGGCAAACCGTCCGACACGCTGTATGGTAGCGCCAAGGTAGTTTTTAGAAAGCTTCATTTTACAACCTCACTATTCTTAGGAGAATATAACAGTGTAGAACTTTACAAGAAAATTCCTAATATATACGAATGCTTCAACGAACCATTGCCAAAGCGTTTTCACAGACGCTTTTTCGCCGTAGGCCGGCAGGGTGATGTTAAGGTCGGACGGGGCGGCGTCGACCGTCACCTGCTCAATAAGCGGTGACAGAAGAACAGTTATCAATTTCGAGGATACGGACTCTCTGTAAGCAAGCTTAGTGCCGAAGCTTTTTAATGTCTCATAGTTGAACGGGAGGCTGTTTTGCTGCATATAGGTGTCGAAATCCTCTTCAAAGCCGTCGAGCGCCGAAACAAGGGCAACCTTCATACATTTCCAGAAGATATTAAAGTATTTCGACTCAACGGGAACATTCTCGTCACCGCCCATCAGGGAGGTTACGGCAAAACCGACAAGGTCAAAAAAGGTTTTGTATTCGCTTTCGGGTAATGTTCCGCCGGAGGCTCTAATAAGCGCCTCAAAGCTGCCGTCACCTGTGTTGTCCGTTTCATAAAGCGGGAGGCATAGTACCTCGAACATGGGCGGAAGCATTTTGCGCATCATGTTGGCGACGGTGCCGTTTTGGTCAATAGTGAGCATTGAGACTGCGGAATCAGGATTTGCGGCAAAAAGGCTGAGCATATATCGTATGCTTGCTCCGACCATACCGTAGGCGTAGCCCTGAAAATCGTTGTTAATCTTTTCAATTTGCGCCTCGGTGTAGCCTTGCGGAAGATAAGATGTGTCGATTTCATCAATGCA
>CAZDWM010000290.1:0-2647 GCA_964509145.1 uncultured Eubacteriales bacterium
ACGATAACAGGCCTCAAGGTCGACACAGCCCTTGCCAAGCTCCGTAAACGTCTGATGCTCCTCTTTTTCCTTGTAATCCTTAAAATGGAGAACCTTGACGCGACACTTCATCTTTTCGAGATATTCGTCGACGCTGACTCCTGCGGCTTCCATCCACGCGACATCCGGCACAAACCAGAGATAATCCGGGTTTGACTCCTCAATGAGCACATCCATGACGGTCTTGCCGTTTCCGGCATCCTTGAACTCGTCCTTATGATTATGATAGGCGAAATGGCAGCCGCGCTCGAACATCGCCCTGCCGACTGGCTCCGCCAAGCGGATAAATTCACGAACAGTTTCGGCGGACTGCTTGTATTGTGACGGCATACCGCCGATGCCCATGCAGTCGCAATTTATCATTTTGTGGTTATCAATGACAGTCTGCACGTCGCTTAGTATGTTGTCAAAGGAGGTGTGAGTGACGCAGACATCAAAACCGTATTTCTCGACAAGCTCCTTGACCTGCGGCTGAGGGATGGGACCTATACCGGATATCTGAACGGTTTTGACGCCGATATCCGCAAGGTAAGCAAAAGTTTTGTCGCAATCCTCATAGGTTTTTATGTGGTTTCTGACGGTGTAAAGCTGAATCCCAAGCTGTGGTTTCATAAGAACGCCCCTTATATTAATATTTTACAACCATAAGATATTCGAACCGCTATATGCTATTCGTAACGCAGCGTCCAGCATTGGAGGCGCAGTCGGTCGGAAAGATAATCATCGTTGAAGTCGTCGGAATGACGCCATGTGCCCTTGAGGTGAAACGCCTGAAGTGCTTTGAAATCTTCCATGCTTACAAGCTGTTCCTTCGGCATAATTTTAATCTCATTGCCGCCGTCGATAAGCAGGTCGAGCGCCGCGAAAAGGAAGTCCGCCGAGCCGATATCAAGGTCGTCGACGGATACTTTTTCGGGAATAAATGTATCGGTTTTGATTGAAGCGGCGGCGCGGCGCAGACCGTCAGAAGTAACGGTACAAGCCTCGGCGACGCCGTAAGGCTTCGACAAAAAGCCGTAAACTGTCGACGGTAAGTATTCGTCTTCGCCGTTGAGCATTCGGACGACGGCATAAAAAATATCGGACACCGAATAAGATGGTTCCCTTATCGGTGCAAAATCATCTTTTAGCTTAACACGGATGTCCGGTAGCATCGCCCTTTTCAGCGGCACACGCGGCTTGCGGCGGGACAATATCTCGTTGAGGTTCGTAACAATAAACCGGTCGTCGTTTTGGAGCTTGTGCATCAACTCCTTAACGCCGCGGTAAAATTTCTCCGTCTGCGCCGGGTCACGGTCGTCGGCTTCGATCCAGTCGCCGAATTCACGTAAGTTAGTTTTATCGTAGTTGAGCACGTCCCAGAACTCGGTCTTGACGGCGATGTTCGGATGGGTGTAGACAATCGCCCTGTCCCTTGTAGCGTAAAGCTTCTCGATAAAGTCGTCGGTGTTCATGACATCCTCAATGTAAAGGCTCTCCATGCACTGACCGTAGTCGATGTGTTCCTGATTGCAATAGTGTAACGCCGTGCCCTTGCCGTCGTAAACAACGGTATCGCAGTAAAACGGAAGACCGCGGTCGGCGTAATAATACATCGAGGCATAACTCTTGCTGTTACCCGGCGGGCAAGCGAACAGAATTCTTTCCGGCGAGAGCACGTCGCGAAGCAGTTCAAGCGCCATGTCCTCGTATTCCGCTACATTGTTAAAAGCCTCGTTGAAATCCGCACAGTCGGATGCCTCACAAATATCGGGATGCAGTGTGTGACCATAAGTATGAGTACCGATGATGTGTGGCTTTAAGGCGTCAAGGATATCTTGCCGCCCCCATGTCCGCAGTTGCTGCGCTAAAAGCCCGACGACGGCAAAGTGGCCGGTCACGCCCTCAGAGGTGCAGATTTCGGCCTCTCTTTTAATTGCTTCCGCGCTTCGCTCGGAGGTGAAGTCCTCCGTGTCGAAGAAGAACATGACTTCTGTTTTTTTCATACATCTACCTTTTATACTCCGCTTTTCGCGTTTATTCTGCTTTCGATGCCAACCGAGCCGTCGGCATGAACGGTGTAAATGGTGCAGCCCTGAATGCGTACATCCTCCGTCACAGGCTCGCCGTGCTTTTGTTTGAGTGAATACAAATCGTAGCAGGAATAACCGCTCGCCTGATTGTAAACCAGCTTAATACCCTCATAATCAACGCAGAAATCGTTTGTATGGTCGTGACCGCAGACAAAGTACTTAGTACTTTCAAGTTCCTGTGCCTTTTGAAAGATATTGCTGTCCTCGGCGTCGGAATCCGAGCTGCAAACCGTTTCGTTCTGAGCACCCCAAAGGTATTGAAGCTCGCCGCTTTCAACCTTAGCGGCCGCTTCTTTATATTTATAAATAGGAATGTGCATGAATATCATCGACTTAACGCCGGGTTGTTTCTCAAGCGTCGCTGTTAACGTGCGTTCGTACCATTCAACCTGCGAGGGCTGAATGTGTTTGATATTGTTTTCGCCGCCGGAATCCATAAAGTACAGACTTTGCGCAATCTGTGTTTCGGAGGTCATGATATTTATTATCTGGTTACCGTAACCGTGCACGCCGTCTATAGATACTGCCGCGAGGCA
>CAZDWM010000291.1:0-2623 GCA_964509145.1 uncultured Eubacteriales bacterium
GGCTGAAAAAACAGGATTATGAAATTACACTGCTCGACGTCCACGAAAACGGCATCGTAACCGCCGACGAGGTCGCGGCGGCTATAAGACCGGACACCTGCCTTGTGACTGTTATGTACGCCAATAACGAAATCGGAACGATTCAGCCTATTGCCGAGATCGGCGCGGTCTGCCGCGAAAAGAACGTACTGTTCCACACCGACGCGGTTCAGGCCGCCGGGCATCTGCCCATAGACGTGCGCAAGGACAATGTCGATATGCTGTCGCTTTCGGCGCACAAGTTCCACGGGCCCAAAGGCGTCGGGGCGCTGTATGTGAAAAAAGGCGTTTTACTGACAAACCTCATCGAGGGCGGCGCGCAGGAGCGCGGAAAACGCGCCGGAACCGAAAACGTCGCGGGTATCGCCGGTATGGCGGCTGCATTTTATGAAGCTTCTGCCCATTTGGATGAAAATGCAGAGAAGCTCACGGTGCTGCGCGACAGGATTTTTGAGGGACTGCTGAAAATTTCTCATACGGTTATTAACGGCGACAGAAAGCAGCGTTTGCCGGGCAACATTAACGTCTGCTTTGAGGGCATCGAGGGTGAGGGGCTGCTGCTCCTGCTTGACGAACGCGGCATCGCGTCCTCCTCTGGCTCCGCGTGTACTTCCGGTTCTCTGGACCCCAGCCACGTTCTGCTCGCCATCGGCCGTCCGCACGAGATTGCCCACGGCTCGTTGCGCCTGTCGCTCTGCGCGGACAACACCGCCGAAGAAGCGGATTACATTATTCAATCCGTAACCGAAGTCGTCAGTATCTTAAGAAGGATGTCACCGATATGGCGCGACTTACAGGAAGGGAGAAAATCCTATGTTATACAGTGAAAAGGTCATGGATCACTTTTTACACCCGCGCAACGTGGGCGTCATCGAAGACGCTGACGGCGTCGGTGAGGTCGGTAATGCCAAATGCGGCGATATTATGAAAATCTATCTGAAAATAAAAAATGATATTGTCGAGGACGTCAAATTTGAGACCTTCGGCTGCGCGTCGGCTATCGCCTCCAGCTCTATGGCTACCGAGCTCATCAAGGGTAAACCCTTAGCGGAAACCCTTCTACTCACCAACAAGGCTGTTGCTGAGGCGCTTGACGGACTTCCGCCGCATAAAATGCACTGCTCTGTACTCGCCGAAGAGGCCATTAAGCTCGCCGTCGCCGACTACTATCAGAAAAACGGCATGGAATATGACAAAATTGCGCCGGACTGCAAAAGCTGCGGAATGTGCGCCGTCTGTCACGGGGAGGAAAACGATGACAACACATGAGATGCAAGCGGAAATACAACGGCTGAAAAAAGAAAACGGCGTCTGTATTCTCGCCCACGTCTACCAGTCGCAGGACATTCTTGAAATCGCCGACTATACGGGCGACTCGTTCTTCTTGAGTGAAGCGGCGAGAAAAGCGCCCGAGCAGACCATTCTGATGTGCGGGGTTCGTTTTATGGCCGAGACGGTCAAGATCCTGTCACCGGAAAAGACGGTCATCCTCTCTCACTCAGAGGCTGGCTGCCCAATGGCCGAGCAGATGGATAAGGAAATCATCGCCGACATGAAGAAACGCTATCCGGATTATAAGGTTGTCGCCTATATCAACACCACCGCAGACCTTAAGACCGTTTGCGACGTCTGCGTGACGTCGTCCTCGGCGGTCAAAATCATCAATAATATGCCGGAAAAGAATATTCTGTTCATCCCGGACGGCAACCTCGGGGACTATGTGCAAAAACAGCTGCCCGATAAAAACTTGATGCTCGTGCGCGGCGGCTGTCCGACGCACGTGCGCATGACCGTACAGGACGTAGAAAAGCAGCGTGCCCTTCACCCGAACGCGCTGCTGCTCGTCCATCCGGAATGCCGTCCCGACGTCGTCGCTCTCGCCGACTATGTCGGCAGCACGACCGGGATCGTCGATTACGCCGAAAAGAGCACCGCCAAGGAATTCATCATCGGCACCGAGAGCAGCATCGTGCAGCATTTGCAGTTCGCCTGCCCGGACAAGCGTTTTTTTCCTCTTTCCATTGACTGCGTCTGCCACAATATGCGCCTGACAACCCTCCCCGACGTCCTCGCCTGCGTGCAGGGCACCGGCGGCGAGGAGATTACGCTTCCTGCCGACACCGTCAGTAAAGCACGGCGCTGTATCGACGAAATGCTGAGGCTCGGCAGTGAGTAGGGCGCTTATCGCCATGAGCGGCGGGGTGGATTCCTCGGTCGCGGCGTATCTTATGAAGCAGGCCGGATACGACTGTATCGGGGTGACGATGCGCCTGTTCGGCAACGAAGCGGCAGGCCTGTCCCCGGAAGGCTCCTGCTGCTCGCTCGACGACGCCGAGGACGCGAAAAGCGTTGCCCGCCGACTGAAGATACCCCACTATACCTTTAACTTCTCCGATGATTTTAAGACACAGGTCATCGGCCGCTTTGCGGACAGCTATGAGCGCAGCGAAACGCCCAACCCCTGCATCGACTGCAACCGCTATCTGAAGTTCGGGCTTCTCCTGCGCCGTGCCGCGGAACTCGGCTGCAACACCGTCGTCACCGGGCACTACGCCCGCGTAAAAGCCGAGAACGGCAGATATCT
>CAZDWM010000292.1:0-2617 GCA_964509145.1 uncultured Eubacteriales bacterium
TCCTTTTTCAAAATCTGTGTGAATAACGCCAGCAGCCTGAGGTGCTTTTGCCCCTGCAGGAATTGTCCATGCGCGGACTTCAATTTCGCCCGCCGTGATGTAAGTTCTCAAATCAAGCAAGTGGTAAACAGCTTTAATCATTCTGTTTATCATCCTGCGCCGCCGTAAAAAGAAAAAGGCCGCTCTGGAAATATCACCCGACTTCGACTGGAGCGCGCCGCAGCCTGTGGAGTCACCGAACAATTCACCGGATAGGAATGACGCAGTTAAATGAAACAGTCCGACCTTTTAAAAATGTGCTGGCAAAACCTGTTCCGGCGTAAAGCGAGAACGGTTTTGTCAATTCTCGGCGTTATCATCGGCTGCTGCTCGATTATGATAATGCTGTCCATCGGTGTCGGAATGACGGCCTCGCAGACAGCGTGGATTGAGGAGATGGGCGACCTGACGGTTATAGAGGTCTACCCCACATATGACAGCTCATATAGCGGCGGCATGGCAGTCAGTGTGAGCGGCAAAGCGGGCGACGGAGCAACGGCGGCGCTTAACGACGACGCCGTAAACTCGATGAAGGCGCTTGACAACGTCAAGTTCGTCGCGCCCAAGCTTGGCACGGGAGACATAATGTTCAACATTTATGCCGGAACAAACAAGCGGTATTCGATAAGCTGGGCCGAAATCGTCGGCTACGACCCCGACGTTATTGAGGGTATGGGCTATGAGTTGATTGATGGTGAGCTTCCCTCAAAAAGCGGAACGATGCTAATGGGGCAGTATTTCGAGTATGTGCTCATGGATACGCGCCGCCCCGACGGGCAGAACATGGTCGACTATTACTCATCTATGTACAACATGGACGGCACTGCATCGGACGGCAGCAACCTGCCCGACCCGTATATGAAGCTTCGGGACAAGGAACTGACCTTTGAGGTAGTGGATGAAAACCAGAATACTGTTTATTCGGAAACCATAAAAGTTTCAGGCAAGGTCAAAGAAGACTACGCCAAGGGCTATGAAACGTCGCAGGGTTTAATTATGCGCAAGGACGACCTCCAGCAAATGCTTAAGGCCGCTACAAAAGCGCTGGGTCAAAAGGTCAAGGAAACGCAATACAGCGGCATCACCGTCAAGGTGACGGACGTTGACTTTGTCGGCGATGTCGAAAAGCAGATTCAGGACATGGGCTATCAGACAAGCAGTATGGAAAGTATGCGCGAATCGACACAGAAGGAAATGGCCACAGTTCAGCTTGTGCTCGGCGGTGTCGGCGCTGTCAGCCTTCTTGTGGCTGCCATCGGCATCACAAACACGATGATCATGTCCGTCTCGGAACGTACAAAGGAAATAGGTGTGATGAAAGCCATAGGTTGCTATGTCCGCGACATCCGCAAGGTGTTTTTAGCCGAAGCGGGCTTCATCGGGCTTTTGGGTGGTATCATCGGTGCGATGCTCAGCTTTGCCGTGGCGTGCGTCATTAACTATATCGCAGGGCGCAGCGCGATGATGGGCGACCCGACGCAGACGCTATATGAAATGCTGTTCACCTCACCTAACCGTCTTTCTGTCATTCCTCTTTGGCTGCTCGCTTTCGGGCTTGGGTTTTCGGTGCTGGTCGGTCTTATTTCCGGCTTCTATCCGGCCAATAAAGCTGTAAGAATTTCCGCGCTTGAAGCGATGAAAAACGAATAGCGGCTTAACTGCCGTATAAAAAAGCGAAACCCTGTCACTCAAACGAATGACGGGGTTTCGTTTATATACTTTATATGTTTATCTCATTTTGCCTGTGCACAAAATTCTTCCGCGAACAAGCCATAATGTATTTCGTCCCAGTACCGCCCCTGATGATAGGTGGTTCCTCTAATGACACCTTCTTTAACACATCCTAGCTTTTTTAGCATTGTTTCCGAAGGTATGTTTCCATCAATCACAAACGACTGGAATTTATGAAGCCTAAGCTCGTTGAACGCATAGTCGAGTAAAAGCTTCATGGCGGCTGTGCCGAAGCCCTGCCCGCGATGCTCGCGATGAATGCACATTCCGATGCCGAATATACCGTTACGTTGGTCGAATACTTTAATGTTTGCGCCACCAATAAGTGTACCGTCATTATTTTCAATCGCAAACAGTGGTCTACCGTTCTTTCGGCTTGAAGCAACGAAGTTTTCCCAATTTTCCTTACATATTTCCCTGTCCGGCGGCAGTTCCTGCTCACTGTCCAAAAAGAACCGTGCCGGACTGTCGAACATTCCCGGAAAGCCCTGCTCCCAGTCCTCCGGCGTTGATTGTCTGAGGTGAACAAGCTCATTTTGCCAATAGTAGTTGCTGTAATCAATCGTCATAAATAACATCCTTTCAAATTAAACCCTCAGGATACTTTATCCTTTGTCTTCAACGCCGATAAAGAAATCATCATATTGGCAATTATATATTGTCTTCAAGGCTGCAAGAACGCTCACCTTGACATTCAGCTCACCGGCTTCGTATTTCGCATAACAGCTGCGGGCTATGTCACACCCGTTTCTTTGCAACTCGGCACATAGCTTTTCCTGCGAATAATCATGCTTATGACCATCCCTTTCGCTGCGCTCAAGGCACAAAAGGGAATGAAACCCGTTTA
>CAZDWM010000293.1:0-2617 GCA_964509145.1 uncultured Eubacteriales bacterium
CTGTGCCATCTGCGTATACTCAAACCAGAAATCGTAGTTGCCGACATACATTGATATCTTGCCGAAATCAATGTCGACGGTATGCGTGCAGACCTTGTTGAGAAAATGACGGTCGTGCGAAACAACTATGACGGTGCTGTTTAGGTCTATCAAAAACTCCTCAAGCCACGCCACGGCCTCGATATCAAGATGGTTGGTCGGTTCGTCCATCAGCAGAATGTCGGGGTTGCCGAACAACGCCTGCGCCAGCAGCACCTTGACCTTGAGTTCGTTGGGTAGCTCGCTCATTAAAAGATTATGATATTCGTTTGTGACGCCCAGTCCGTTGAGCAAGATTTGAGCGTCACTTTCGGCGCTCCAGCCGTCCATTTCGGCAAACTCCTCCTCAAGGACACTGACGCGCAGTCCGTCCTCCTCGGAGAACTCCTCCTTCATATAGATGGCTTCCTTCTCGTCCATGATGTTGCAAAGCTTCATGTTGCCCATCAAAACCGTGCGTATCACATCAAAGTTGTCAAACTCAAAGTGGTTTTGTTTAAGAACGGATACACGTTCACCGGGTGAAACAATAACCTCGCCCTTATTTGGCTCAAGCTCTCCGGAAAGAATGTTCAGAAAGGTAGACTTACCTGCACCATTCGCGCCGATAAGCCCGTAACAGTTCCCTTTTATAAATTTTATATCGACAGCTTTAAAAAGCTCGCGTCCTCCGTATTGAAGACCGATATTGACCGTACTAATCATAGTTTACGGTTCCTCCTTTTACCTTTCAGCAATTACTTAGTGATTATAACGCCGAATCAATAAAAATGCAATCATTTATTGACACACTACTGTCCTAATGTTAAAATAAAGTAGAGGTAGCACAACAGCTGCTTTACGAATTTAAGGAGGTTTTTAATATGGCACTTTCAGATCGTCCATTGCTTCTTTTTGATAACAGCGAAATGATATCATTGCTCAATGAAGGCGAATATAAGGTCATGAATCTTTCGTTTGACGAGGCACGCGATATTATTGATTCACACTCAGTCGATGTTCTCAAATGCTTCACAAACAACGAACTCGAAAATATTATGTTCAATTACCTTGGCATGAGACAGAGGGAATACATTTACAAAAATATCAGAAATATGAGGCCGGGTCAGGACGCGATTGTCTTCAAGCTTTATAAAACACCATCGAGCACACAGCCGATTATCATGGTCGACGGAGTGGAGGCTAAAAAAATCCAGAACATATACGCCTATTGTCAGTATATCTCAAAGGTCAAATAGTGTTATATAGGTTCTGTGGCACACCCTTGTACAAAAAACCACCTGAATATCCGTAATAATCGGATTAAATCAGGTGGTTTCATCGTTATAAGTAATGATTATTGCGCATTTTGCTATTCTGAAAGACCTTCGTTAAAGCCCCTTTTTTGTTTACGGTATTTACTCCAGACGGTTTCCGTCCTTGTCGAAATGCTTTTTCAGCGCCCATTCCGTTGTAAAAACCGAGGCAATCAGGGACACAACCTGCACAAGGCACAGTCCGGCAACGAGCCTTATGAAATTCGTTTCGCAGACGCGGAACATGAAAACGCCGGCTACCGCCGATACGACGAGCAGCACAAGACCTAAAACCATCCACGTTTTGCCGCAGTGACGGTGAGCGAAGCGCCACGTCTCGTCGCTTTTCATCGACCTGTGCGTTCTGTAGCCGAAATTGATGTTGATATTCACCGGCGCGTGCTTAAAAAAATACAGCCCGATGCCGAGCGTTATTAAAGGAATCAGCATACAAAAGACAGCGGTAAAAATTCTAAGCCCCATCGTTAACCTCTTTATTCGTCAAATAAACTGTCCTGCAATTTAAAGAGTATTTCCTTTCTCTCTTTTTCCTCCGCCGTGTCAATAATATAAGACCCGGCGGGTGTAATTTTTATAACGCTGCCTTCGTGTATTCCCTTGGGCAGGCTTGACAGCGCGATGTCCTTCAAAGTTCCGTCGTCGAGTTCACACACGGCGAAAGCACCCTCAATGCGGTCGACAATCATCCTTTTCACGCCGCTACTCCCTTTCCGGGCTGTCAGTGAGCGTTGCACCGTCACTGCTGATTACTATTGTACCGTTCAAATCGGTGCGGAATATGTTGGCTTGGGTTTTCCCCATCCTCTTAAGCGCTTCGCTGTGGGGGTGACCGTAGCTGTTTCCGGCTCCGCAAGAAATAATTATGCTGCTGGGACGGACTTCATTCAGAAACGCTGTGCTGCTTGAATATTTACTGCCGTGGTGTCCTGCCTTGAGAACGTCAGCGCTTAAGCAATTCAAGTATTTACCGTTAACAAGCTGTTTTTCAACAACGGTACTCGCGTCGCCCATAAACAAAAAATATGTTGAGCCGTATGAAATCTGCGTGACAACAGACATGTCGTTTAAATCCTCGCTCTGTTCGGACGGAGACAGAATGAGCATGTAGACCTTGCCGAGCTCATATTCCGCGCCTTGCCTGGCCGCGATGACCTTTGCGCCGGAGACTCGCACGGCTTTTAGAAAATCCTCATAGGTTTGTGTCGTCGGCGTGTTGATTTTGGTCAGCCTCGGCATGATGACGTTTTTAACCTCAAGCGCTT
>CAZDWM010000294.1:0-2593 GCA_964509145.1 uncultured Eubacteriales bacterium
ATCCTTGAGCAAATCGAAGCTGTCCTTCACGGGTACATCCCACCAAAGCTGACTGCGCTGACCGAAAACCACCCCGATTCGGGCAACGTGGTTCACGCGGTCCTTCCATGGTACCCGCCCCAAAATGTCGCATTCGCCTGAATCCGGTGTAAGAATTCCGCTCATGACCTTTACGGTTGTCGATTTGCCCGCACCATTGGGACCGATGTACCCCACCAGTTCCCCCTCGTCAATAGAAAAGCTGATATTTTCAAGCGCGTGAACCTCTTTTTTGTTTCTGACAAACGCCCCGCGCAACGCGCCGAACCGCCCCTCGGGACGCTCCGCGACCTTGAACGCTTTTGAAATGTTTGTCAATGTAATCTGTGACATCATCATCACCCCTGTTCGATTATAATGTTTTATCCAATTTCGGCAAACCGTAAAATCCGGCGTGGCAAGCCTTCATATCAGATGTGAAACGCTCAGCATGGTTTTACTCTTAATTTCAAAAAATATCTTGACAAACTTCCATTTGACTGCTATGATATATATACAATTAGTGGTGAAACACTTATGGTGTATTAAAACGTTTCAAAAATAGAAAAGCATGTGAGTGGCGGGTAATTTCGCCGCTTTTTTATTGGATTTTTACCGCAACTTGACGTTGAATCACGAAACGGAAAACCCCGCCGAAAGATCTGATTCTTCCGGCGGGGCTTAATATTTTTATGTTTGCTTGTATCAGTCTGTGATAATTTCGCCGTAGGTATTCGGGGCAACGAGCGCGGCGTTTGACTCGTCGGTGTCGATATGCATGGCGAGCGCGTATTTCGGGCTGACGCGGACGACCACATCGCCGAACACAAGCGAACGCTCCGGAGATTCGACCTTGACGCTGACAATCTGCTTATCCTTGAGTCCGTAACGTTCGGCGTCCTCGGGCGTCGCGTGAATGTGACGCTTGGCGACAATCACACCGCAGTTAATTTCAATTTCGCCCTTTGGACCGACGAGCTTACAGGGTGCGCTGCCGGCGATGTCGCCGCTCTCGCGCACGGGTGCCGTCAACCCGACAGAGCGGGCGTCGGAGGCTGAAAGCTCAATTTGTGTCTCGGGGCGGATGGGACCGAGGATTGACACCGCGGGGAAGCTCCCCTTTGGGCCGATGACCTGCACCCTTTCTTCGCACGCGAATTGACCGGGCTGCGAAAGATCCTTTTTTGGCGTCAGATTATAGCCCTCGCCGAAAAGCGTGTCGAGATCCTCTCTCGAGACATGGAGATGCCGGGCTGAAGTCTCCACCAATACATTTCTCATCAATTATTATTTCATCCCTTTCGGTTGTTTACCACTGTATGTCGAAATCCTTTTCTATTCCGAACGACACTGTCAGGTCGACGCTGAAAATTTTAATGTCCGCCGTTAGGCAAAGATCCCAAGTGAAGTAGTAATTGGCGTGCGTGACATTGCCTGTTTTGGCGTCAACGGTGATGACTATTTTGGCGTCTCGATGACCGGTCTTGACATTCTTAATGATGCTTTTAGCGCCGCCCGCGTTTTCGAGAATGGTCGGCACGTCAACGACGGACATCGCCTTGCCTACATGCCCGCTCCCCTTGGAGGTTTCGGCACTGGCTGCGTCGTCTTTTGGCTTAATTGTTATTGTATATATACCGTTCTTTTCAGATAAGGTTGCTGACTTGATGTCGCTTTGGGTAAGCTTGCTGCTCCATGTCATGTTCTCGACGGGGAAGTATTTGTTTCTATCGGCGGTTGAAGTGATAACCCTCATGTTATCCGCATCTATATAGCCCATGTTGGAGTTGATAAGACTGTTCGCGAGGCTTTCAAGCGATTTCGCTTTGCCGAGCTCAAGGTCGCTGACCTGTGTGTTGAGTGTAAAGTTTTGAGTTATTTTCTTTGAGTCCGGCTTTACCTTGTTAATAACATCGTTAAAGTAATCAAGGACTTCCGCCGTCGTTTCGGGCTTCTTTGTGCCGTCGGGCGCTTCGGAAGCAGCTTCAGTGGTTGTTTCCGCAGCCGGTTCGGTCGCAGCCGGTTCGGTCGACTCCGAGGCATCGGATATCGGCTCAGTCGTTTCAAATGTCGGTTCGGTGACGGAAACCTCGGCTGTCGTCGCTTCGGTTGTGGAAACGTTCTCAACGTTTCCGTTGCAGGCCGCCAAAGACATAACAAGCGAAGCCGTCATTAAAAGGCAAAGCAGTTTTTTCATAACAATAAATAACCCCTTCATCTGAATTCAAGTGAAGCCGCCGCGCACAACGCCAAACAGCACACCACAAATAAATATTATAAATGAATCTGTACAAAAAAGCAATGGCTAAGGTGCTAAATTATTGTAATACATACTGATTATTTGCGTAGTAGTAGTGCGAGTCAGTTACCACAACGAGGGTATAAATCTATGCGATTTAATGGGGCTGTAACGAAAGTCAGCCTCAAAAAAGAAAACAGGGATAGGTACAAAAGCTGTACTTATCCCTGCTTTTTTGGTATAATTTAGTTGTGATAAAAAATCAATACCACAAAGATTATACGTAACCGCCCAATAACTCCGCGTCTTTAACGCCATTATCAAAAGCGTTAGAAT
>CAZDWM010000295.1:0-2591 GCA_964509145.1 uncultured Eubacteriales bacterium
TGCGCGTTTATGTTTTCAAGGCTTACAAACGACCTTGAGTGTGCCGAAAGCTTTGACCTCGGCGAACAGAAGCTGATTACCGTCATAACAGACGACGTAAGCATCTTCATCCCGATGAACGAGCTTGTCGACGTCGAAAAGGAGCTTTTTAGACTAAACGCCGAAAAAGCAAAGGTTTTGGAGGATATCGAGCGGCTTAACCAAAAGCTCTCAAACGAAAGCTTTGTCAGCCGCGCGCCCGCAAATGTCGTTAACGCCGAACGCGAAAAGCTCGAGGCCGCGCAAAACAAGCTCGGCGGCATTGAAGCCGGTATTACGGAACTGATGTGAAACAACAGGAGGATTAAAATATGATAAACAAGGTAGACAGAACTTATGATTTCCTCGACAGCGAGAAGGCCGTTGTCGACTTTTGGAACGAAAATAAAATTTTTGAAAAGGCCGTCGCCAAAAACGACGTTAAAAAAAGCTATGTCTTCTTCGACGGTCCGCCCACGGCAAACGGCAAGCCGCACATCGGTCATGTGCTTACAAGGGTAGTCAAGGACGTTATTCCAAGATATAAGACCATGAAGGGCTACCATGTCGAACGCAAGGCCGGCTGGGATACCCACGGTCTGCCCGTCGAGCTTGAGGTTGAAAAGCAGATTCACACCAACGGCAAGGCAGACATCGAAGCCTACGGCGTCAAACCCTTTATCGACAAGTGCCGCGAAAGCGTCTGGACGTACAAGGGGCTTTGGGAAAAGATGAGCGAGCGCATCGGCTTCTGGTGCGACTTTGAGCATCCCTATATCACCTACAACAACAGCTATATCGAGTCCGTTTGGTGGGGCTTTAAAAAGCTCGACGAAAAGGGTCTGCTCTACAAGGGCTTCCGCGTGTCACCCTACTGCCCGCGCTGTGCCACGGCGCTAAGCTCACACGAGGTCGCGCAGGGCTACAAGGATGTCAAGACCGCCTCGATATTCGTAAAGTTCGCCTGTAAAGACGAGCCGGACACCTACTTCGCCGTCTGGACAACAACGCCGTGGACGCTATTTTCAAACGTGGCGCTGTGCGTTAATGAAAAATTTGAGTATTCAAAGATAAAGGTCGGCAACGAATTTTTTTACATTGCTACGGAGTTAATCGGCGAACTTTTTACCGAGTATGAAACCGTCGCAACCTGCAAGGGTTCCGATCTCATCGGCAAGGAATATGTCCCGCTTTATGACTTTGCCGTCGGCACCTTTACCGAAAAAGCGTTTTACGTTACCGCCGACGACTATGTTTCGCTCGACACCGGCACGGGCATTGTCCACATAGCCCCCGCGTTCGGCGAAGACGACTCTAAGGTCGGCAAAAAGTACGGTCTGCCCTGCGTCAAGCTTGTCGACTTCGCGGGTTGCTTCACCAAGGAATGCGGCAAATATGCGGGTAAAAACGTTTTTGAATACAACGACGAGATTTCAAAGGAGCTTCGCGACACGGGCTATCTCCTCAAGGTTAAAAAAATCGAGCACAGCTATCCGCACTGCTGGCGCTGTCACAGTCCGTTGATTTATTATGCCAAGGATTCATGGTTCATAGCCATGTCGACGCTTCGTGACGAGCTTGTCGCCAACAACCGTGCCGTCAACTGGTTCCCCGAAAACTTTAAGGAAGGCCGCATGGGCAACTTCGTAGCCAATGTCATCGACTGGGCTGTTTCACGCGACCGTTATTGGGGCACTCCCCTGCCCGTCTGGGTCTGCAAGGACTGCGGACATAAGCATGTCATAGGTTCAATCAAAGAGCTGTGCGAACTCACCGGCGCACCTGAGGACATAGACCTTCATAAGCCGCAGGTAGATGAGCTGACGTTCAAATGCGACAAATGCGGCGGCTTGATGCAGCGCACACCGGAGGTCATCGACTGCTGGCTTGACAGCGGCGCGATGCCCTATGCCCAGCACCACTATCCGTTTGAAAATAAAGAAATCTTTGAGCAGCAGTTCCCCGCCGATTTCATCAGCGAGGGCAGCGACCAGTCTCGCGGCTGGTTCTATGCTTTGCAAGCGCTGTCGACGGCTATTTTCGGCATAACGCCCTATAAAAACTGTATCGCCCTCGGGCTTGTCAACGACGAAAACGGCATCAAGATGTCCAAGCACATTGGCAATGTCGTCGACCCTTGGGAGGTGCTCGACCAGTTCGGAGCCGACGCGACAAGGCTTTATTTCTGCATCGCAAACGCGCCGTGGGTTTCGACAAGCTTCAGTAAAACAACGCTGTCGCAATTCCAAAACAAGTTTATCGGCACACTGTGGGCTTCTTTTTATTTTTACACCCTTTACAGCGAAATAGACGGCTTCAATCCGTCGATGTATAAGCTGTCCGACTGCAAGCTTCGTTCAATTGACAGCTGGATTTTAAGTCGGGTCAACTCGCTTGTAAAAAAGGTAACAGATGAGTTTGACGCCTATCATATCTTTGAAGCCACACGCGCCATCAATACATTTATTGACGAGCTTTCAAACTGGTATATCCGCCGCAACCGCCGCCGCTTCTTCAACGCAGAAATGAACGACGACAAGATAGCGGCTTACATGACGCTATACACCGTCCTC
>CAZDWM010000296.1:0-2583 GCA_964509145.1 uncultured Eubacteriales bacterium
GGGAAATTGACAGAACCAAGATGCACATTCCCGTGGCAGCGGCCTTTCCATAATCGGGGATAAGGCCTGTCGTCGTGATTTTGTAGATATAAGTGGCAAGGACAGTGATGTTGGCAGGCATTCCAAGAACGGAAGGAACTGCAAACGATGCCAGGCAACGTACAATGCACAAGATCAGTGCGGCAAGAATGGCAGGACGGAGGACAGGAAGCGTGATTCTGAACAGCGTCTTGATGTTCCCTGCCCCAGATACCCTTGATGATTCCTCAAGCGAAACATCAAAAGATGCCATTGCAGGAGAAATAATCAGATAAGCTATCGGCAAATCCAGCAGTCCCTCGACAAGAATCATTCCTCCAATGGAGTATATGTTCATCGGAGAATGACTCATTCTGAATACATCCTTGAATATCAGATTCAAGATTCCATTTGAATGTTAACTTCCCAAAAAATTATACCTCAAAGCTCAATTAGCCTTAAAACTTCCTCAAAAGATTTGCCTCTTTGAGCCATTGCCTTAAGAAGAACTTCAGCTCTGACCTTGTCTCGCTCATCATAAAGTTTCTGAAGTTCAGCAAGGGTCTTTTCGTACTGTTGCTTAAGTCCTTGAACCTTCAGTTCTGTCCTTGAAATCTTCTCATCCAGTGTTGTGCTTTTCTTAGGTCTGGCCATCACCTTGCCTCCGTTGCTGAAAGCTGTTTGCTGATTATTCTTGAGATTTCCTTTACTTGATCTGCATCTAGTCCAAAGCATTTAAGAATGTCTTTCTGCCTTCTTGTTACAGCATGGTCAAGCCGGTAGATCCCATCATAGTTTCTTGCCATCTCAATCTTCTCCAGCTCTCTGATTGCAGCAGGAACTGTTGCATAGTTAGGTTTGCTGGCAGAGCTGTTGAAGGTATCCTTCAGGCAAGTGAAGAACTTGCATCTGATAATCAGTGCTGCAAACTCAATAAGGATCTTTGACTCAGTGGATTCTTCTGAATGAACTCTCATAGAGCCGTTTCCAAGGAAGGACTTGTCAGCTCTGAAGAGCTTTTCATTCTCATCTCTTGACTTGTATATCGCAAGAGCTTCCTTTGCTGTCATCTTCTCACTTGTTACAATGCAGAAGTAGCCGCAATAGCTGAGCTCTTCCTCCACTGCCTTGGAGTTCTCTGTGTAGGTCATTAGCTTTCCATCCTTGGAAAAGATCAAATCAAAGTAGTGATGATAGCTTAGAGGAAAGTCATACTTAATGTTCTTGGTTTTATCTAAAGCTTCAGCCATCTTGTTCAGCTCTCTTTCCAGCTCTAGTCTTTCAGCTGCTGCACGAGCAACTGAATGATAGACATGAATGTACCTTTCTTTCTCATCGTCAGCATAGAGCTTTCTAGGCTCAGTTGTTCCATAGGTTTCATAGCTTCTTATGTAACAGTCTCTTGAGCTTTCAAACCTTCCTCTGTTCGCATCAATGACTTCATGAACCAAAGGCTTCATGCCCTTGATCATCATGATGAAGTGATAGCTCTTGCTTTCCAGTCCTCTAATGTTGCTCTTGCAGAAATAGCCTCTGTCCAAGATGAATGTTGCTCCCTTGCAGCCATAAGAGCCAGCTTTAGAGAGCATGAACTCCAGCTGGCTCATGTCGACGATAGAGCCGGGGTACTGCTCATAGAACAGTGGAATGCTGTTAGTGCTGTCGTAGGCAATGGAGTAGCCAAAGATTGGAAGGCCCTTGTCATCCTTAGGATGTCCATACTCAACAATATTCAGGTCCCCGGCCTGGCTATTCTTGTTGGTAGAGTCATAGCTTATGTAGATTCTCTTTCTGTGGTCCTGCCTTTCATTCCACTTATCTAAAAAAGAGGTCTTGGCTTCTTCCGGCATTTCCTTAAGAAACCTGGATACAGTGCTGTCACTGTAGATTTTCATGTCCTTGGAGAACAATGGATGATGGTAGGAGTAATCAGAAAAGTACTGTGCCACGTTGCCTTCTGTGATTATTGAATAAGTCGCAAAGTCCAGGAACAAGCCAGTGAATGCTTCATTCAGGAAGCCACTTAGAATCTCCTTGATCCCTAAGGACTCTGCAAGCTTTCCAATGACAATGAAAGTGCCAATCTGCAGTGAGCAGCTTCTCTTTGCTTCTTCTTGTTCTTCTGGCTTTTCAGAGCCGGGAAAGTGCATAGTGAAATGCTCGTTTGGGTACATAAGATTGCAGTCTTCCTGAGACTGTTTCCCAATGCATTGTCTTTTAGCAGAGTTGAACTTCTTCTCCTGGTCATAGGTTCTGGCATACTCAAAGTAGATGTAAGTAGCGCCTTTGCTCTTAACTCTAACAACATGATCCCTTGGTATTTCAACGGTGTATTTGCAGTACATTCTCAGGCTCTCCAATCAAGGTACAATTATACCTTAATTAGAATAGCGCAATACCCCTGGAAATGCAATGCTGAAGGTTAATAAATTTAATAATTTTAATGAGTTATGAGAAATTCGAAGGTGCTGAACTAGGCAATTGAGGTATAATTTTTTGGGAAGTTAACATTTACATAACGATAAACGATTAGACTGTCTGAATAGCTTACCAAGGAGGCAACTA
>CAZDWM010000297.1:0-2563 GCA_964509145.1 uncultured Eubacteriales bacterium
GCGGAAAGACTCTCGTAGTTCATCTTGAGAATACGCTGTTGGTTTGCGAGGCTGTCAGAGGTCTTCGCGAAATCGCCCTGCGCGTTTGCCGTTGCCTCCATTATAAATTTATAACGTAGTGTTGCCTGTTCCGCCTGCGACATCTTCTCGTAGGTGGCCTTCATGCCGTTGGCTTCCGCGAACGCGTCAAGATTTGCCACAGACATATTAATGCCCAGTTGCTTTAACGGCTCTGTCTCGCCTGAAATACCCGCGCGAAGCTTCTCGAATGCTTCTGACGGGTCAAGGTTGTAGAAGCTCGCCATATCCCCAGCAAGCCCTGCAAGGCTCGTAGACATGGTGTCAACCTGCTTGCTGCTTAGCCCCATGCTGTCAAGCATGGCGCCCATGGTGGACGCGTACTGTTTCGCTGATAGCTCCGACAGTCCGTATGCTCCAGCGGCAGCCTTCGCCCATTTGTCGATTTTATCCGAGCTTTCGCCAAAGACGGTGTCGACAACGTTCTGCACTTCCTGTAAGTCGGACGCGAGCCCGACGCCCTCTTTGGCGAACGATACGAGCGCGACCGAACCGGCGGCAACCGCAGACGCGAAAGCGGCGCCGACTGCTTTCGCGGCACCGCCTGCTATGTCACCCCACTTACTGGTCTTAGACTTGATTTCGCTTGTGCTGTCGTCGAGTGCTTTTGATAGACCCGTTTTGTCCCCGTTAATATCGAATATTACCTGTCCGTCATTTGCCACGGTCTCACCACCTTTTTATCCGCCGAATCTTTTCACGATGGACATTAAGCCGTTTTGGAAGTTTTGTGTTTCTTCTTCGGGCGCAGTTTTGATTTTGTAGATGTTTTTCAGTCTTGCGAGCTGTGCGATTTCCTCGCCGTTGTGCTTGTTAGGCGTCGGGAACGGCTTTACGCGAATCTGTATCACCTCAGATAGCCTTGTGTTGTCAGGCAACGCACCGAGCAGTGCTACAAACACAAGCCAATGCATACGGCAGTGATGCAAATCAATGCCGTATACCTGCCTAAATGCTGCGTAGATAAGCTCGGCGTCCTGCGAAAAGTCAATGACACGTTTGCCGTCGCCCTTTTTGCCTCCCGATATCACATTGAAAACCGCATCAACGAATTCTGCCTTATGCCGTACACGACGCTGTAAAAACGAACGCCGAAAAAGCAAAGAGACGGCAAGCTCAAGCTTGTCCGCCTCTGTCAGGTCGTCGTCTTTGTAGACATCAAAGACCGTGAGAATAGTTGAAAAATCAAAATCGACTTTATATTTTTTACCGCCGACAAGAACGCTGTCTGGCGGCCGTTCGTTCAGCTTCATTTTCTGTACTTCTTGCGCGCGGACTGTAACTTTGCCCGCTTCGCCGTACTAAGCTCCTTTATTTTTGGGACGATGACTTCGTTGATGTACGGCATCACATCGATAACGAGTTCGCCGTATTCGCCCTCATACCACTTGATCAGCGATTTTGTGTTGTCTTCTCCGAAAAACAGCTCGAACAGTTCAAGCGTTGCCTCCCCGAGTTCTTCATATCCGGCGTCGTCGTCGTCAATTTTTTTCTTTATCTGCGCTATTTTTATTTGGGCATTTTGGTACTTCGCGGCCATTCCCTCAATATTGATGGATACCGCAATGATTAGTTCCTCGCCCTGCTCATTCGTGAGCTTGAGCGTGTCCTTGTAGTTGCCCGTCTTTTTAATTTCGTACGCCATTTTTACAGCCTCCAATTATTTTTTAAGTGAGGGCAGGGGAGGCTTACGCCTGCCCCCACCCGTTAAATTATGCGGACGTGACCGTCGCCACGCCGCCTTTAACGGCAATGCCGTCGCCGTCGACCTCAACGATAGCAATCTGATTGCCCGTTGTGGCCGTGATTTCGTCTGTACCGTTCCACGCCGCGAACGAAGACCCCGGGTCAGCGCCCAGTGCCGGAAGCGCTACGGTCTGCGACGTCTTGTACTCATAGGTGTTGCCTGACGCATTGGCCGGATTGACATACACAGCCGTCTTGCCCGTCGTCTCACCCGCCACGGACACAACGACAAGAGCTGGAAGCGATGCGACATTGGCGGTAACGGGCGCACCGTCAAAACAAATGTCGAATTTGATAGCGGCGTCGTCCGTTGGGCTGCCGCCGAATTCTTGAATTCCGCTTATCGTACACGGCACGACAACGGAGCGCGTGACTGTGCTGCCACTCGATGTGTCGTCCCATTCAAGCTTGAAGCTTGAGGCGCGGCCGGTGTCAAGCACGTACTTCTTGCTAAAGATGTAGTCCTGCGCCGCATCACCCTGTACGCGGCGGCCGCTGAACGAGTACACGGGAGCCATACCGGTTATGTGGTTTGAGCCAAAACCGCCGTTGTTCAAAAACTGGTATTTCTGCTGAACCTCGTTGAGTGCCTCGGCTACGTTGTCGAGTCCTGCGCTAAGTTCGGCATACGCCCACGCGCCTGCATTATATGACGTGCCGATGAAAGCGCGAATGTTAGACATTGTAAAAAGATTGTCCATTTAATCAGTCCTTTCGGAAATAAAACGACACTCGCAAG
>CAZDWM010000298.1:0-2535 GCA_964509145.1 uncultured Eubacteriales bacterium
AAGGCGTTTGCTATTTTTGCCACAGCGCCGTCGATGGACGGCTTCGCTTCCGATACGGCGCCGATTACCGACAACAATTTTAAAATTTCATATCAGGCTCGTCAGCCCTCTGTAATTATCGGCGACACAAAAATTCTTGCCGCCGCGCCCTGCGAGCTAAAATCGGCAGGCTTCGGCGACATGATAGCAAAATGCATCGCTATAGCCGACTGGAAGCTGGCGCGTCTCACCGTCGGCGAATATTATTGTGAAAGGGTCGCCGACGTCACAAGAACGGCTCTAAACCGCGTCATTTCCCTCGCCGATAAGGTCACCCAAAATGATGAGGAAACAGCGGGTGCCATCATGGAGGCGCTGGTGCTTACCGGTATTGCGATGAAGTTCGGCAACAGCTCCCGTCCCGCCTCGGGTTCGGAGCATGTTGTCTCGCACTTTTGGGAAATCAAAAAGCTTGAGCAGGGTATCATCTCCGACTTCCACGGCAAAAAGGTAGGCGTCGCAACCGTCATGATTAACAGGATTTATAAACAGATTTGCATGACGGCCGACCCCGCGCGCTTCGCCGAGGAAGCGCTCGACTGGGATAAAATCTACGCGGTGTATGGCGAAAACTTCACCGACGATGTCAAGCGTATGAACGCACCCACCGTCACAACCGAAACGTCGATCGGGCGGGTGCGTCAAAACTGGGATGAAATCCGCCGCATCATGCTTGAGGAGCTGCCCTCAGACGAGGAATTGATGGCACTGATGCGCAGCGCGGGCGCCGCCACCACCCTGCCGGAAATCGCCGTCTCGGACGAGTTGGGTATATTGGGGCTTGAATACCACCCATACATGCGCCACCGTATGACCCTATCACGTCTGGCACCAATATTAAACGTCCATGTGGACTACCGCAAAGCGGCGGAGCTGAAATAACCAAACCAATAATAAAAGCCGTCCGGCTAAACGTCAGATTAGACGTTTAATCGGACGGCTTATTTTTTAGCGTTTCTCAAAAAATCATGCCCAAGCGTTTTTACTGCATCAATACCATATCCAACCCATAAGGAATATGATTATAATCCACTGCCACCATACAACATTCACCGTAACCTCAACGGTGCGCGTATTGCCCTCCGAATCTATCGCGGCTATTATCGCGGAACCGGAGCCGTTTGTGGAAACCAATCCCTCGTCGCTGACACTTAATATGTTCGAATCACTTGTGTCATACGATACCGGGTAGAAGCTGTCGCCGAAATCCGGGGCAAAGGCGCTTGACCTGTAACGAACGTTGTAGGTCTGATAAAAGTCCTCAACCGTTAAAAAAATGAATTCATTCGCGAACTGTAACGATTCATCCTCGTTGCTGAGTGTTATTGAAACGAAGCATGTACCCGCTGAAAGTGGAAAAATACTTAAATAGACGGGTTCATCCATAGTAAATGAATCGCTTTCCCATCCGGCAGCCGCCATATCTTCATACTCGGAATCGACCGAAACGGAGAGTGTGACATCGTTTTCGTAGCCGTTGCTGTTGACGGTAACCGGAACGAAAATAGGATATCCCACACCTATGGTGAAGGTATTGTTGGAAACAAGTAAACTTGGTGTACTGCCCAGCTCAGACACTGTCACCGCGCACCTTGCCTTATAACCGCCGTCGTTGGTGGTCGCGGTGATGTTCGCCGTGCCAATCGTCTTTGCGGTCACGAGACCGGCTGACGATACGGATGCCACCGTATCGTTGTCCGAGCTCCATACAACAGACTTGTTGGCGGCGTTACTCGGTGTGACGGTCGCGGTAAGCTGTTTTGTTTTGTTGATGGCAAGGTTTACACTCGTCGGGCTGACCGATACGTTGGTAACCGGAACATCCTGCGCATCGATTGTAAACGCCTTGATGCAGGCGTTATTAAAATGGTAGTTGTTGATGGTGTTTGAGGTGTCCAGCCACGAGTGATTAGTCGGATTATAAAAGAAGCTCTGACCGCTGCCGGCAGAAAAGGACACGTTGCAGTTTGAATATGGATCGGTATAGTCGTCCCCTTCAAAAGGGAACAACGCTTCGCTACCGTCAGTTGTTGAAAAGGTGACAACGACTGAATACTTTTCACCTGCGCTGAGCGAGACGGCGGCTTTAAGCGGGATGGTGTAATATCCCCAATATGTTTTTGAACCGCTCGTTGTGCTTGCGCTCTGAAGCGTCCCGGATTCGGGGGTTGAGCCAACGCCTTTATAAACCTTAATCGTATAATTGATATCAGGCTGCCATGGCAGAATTGAAACAGCCGTGAGTATTTCGTCTCCGGCGGCGGTAAAGATATTGGCATAGCGTCCGCTGGTTTCGTCTTCACAATATATAACCGCATTATCCGTGAAGGTATCATACTCATAAATATGGTCATAGTCGTCGGCAGGTCCGAAGTCGAAAGCGTATATATATGATATGGAAGTGTCATAATAGGATATCCACATATACCCGCCGTCATAATAGCTTGTTCCGTGGCTATTTTTAATGAGCCATGCACCTTTTGTGGACGGACGATT
>CAZDWM010000299.1:0-2508 GCA_964509145.1 uncultured Eubacteriales bacterium
GTTTTGCATAGTCGAATAAGCTCCCTTTCGATTATATTCCTTTCGTCCGGCACACAGATATATTCCGCTGCCTCGGCAATGTCCGAAAGCTCGCTGATTATTGCGGGACCGCTTAAATCCTCCCGTTCACCGGATGATGAGCGGTCGCTCACACACATTACGGCTATTTTCAGCATTACTCCACTTCCTCAGTAACAATAATTATGCTTTATATAACGATTGTACCATACATTTAAATATTTTTAAACCATTTAATTTGTTTTTTTTGCTTTTATACATGCGCGCCCCGCAATTCGGCTGCGGCGGTTCGCATGATGAAAGAATAATAATTTTTCCGAGCCTTACGGACTAAATTTCTTGTGAAACACGTCTGCCTGGCCAATGGGTACAGCGGGAAACTGTTGTGCCTCTCGTATTTAGAAAGGAGAAATAATATGCCAAAAAGACTTCTCGCATTACTTCTGTGCCTCGTTATGACGTTCTCGCTTGCGTCATGTGCCGACAAGGCATCAACGGCAGTCTCTGAAACCGTGTCCTCAACGCAGCCTGTTTCCACACCCGAAAGCCCTCAAATCAGGCTCGCAACCACCACCTCGGTGAACGATTCGGGGCTTCTCGGCTATTTGCTGCCCTATTTTGAGGCGGAAACCGGCTACAAGGTTGATGTCGCTTCAGCCGGCACCGGTGTTGCCATAGGCTATGCAAAGAGCGGCGACGCGGATCTTCTTCTTGTACATTCAAAAGATCAGGAAGAGGAATTTATTAATGGGGGCTATGCTTCCACAGAAAGACTTTCCATCATGTACAACTATTTTATAATCTGCGGCCCGTCGGCAGACCCGGCAGGCGTTGCAAAAACAGAGAATGCAGCCGAAGCATTCAAGGCGATTGCGGATGCAAAAGCGTCCTTTGTCTCCCGCGGCGACAACAGCGGTACCAATAACAAAGAAACTAAAATCTGGGATTCTACCGGCATCACACCCGGCAAATCCGACAGCTGGTATGTTTCCGTCGGCTCCGGCATGGGCGACACGCTCAACAAAGCAAATGAACTTAGCGCTTATGTTCTCACCGATAAAGCAACATATCTATCAATGAAGGATTCCCTCCCCAATCTTATAATCCTCAAGGCTGAAGCAGATGACATGAAAAACACATATTCTCTCCTCGGCGTTAAGGCAGACGCACAGGCTTTTACCGGCACCGACACTCTTATCAATACCGAGGGTGCAAACGCTCTCATTGATTGGATGCTCGGCGATGAAGCCGCAAGGCTTATCACTTCTTACGGCGTTGACACATACGGAGAGCAGCTTTTCTTCCTGGTGGAGAAATGATTTAACAAGGAGGAGCCGCCGTGCTTTGCATTACGGCTCCCTGAACTTTTTATTGATTTTTATGGATTTCATAAAACAAGCGGTTGAACTGATAACAAGCGGCGACCGTGAACTGTGGATTATTGTCCGAACAACGCTCGTGATGTCGCTTTTCAGCACCGGTATTTCATCCCTTATAGGTCTGCCTCTCGGTGTCGCTCTCGGTCGGGCGCAATTCAGGGGTAAGGGCTTTATTTTGAAAATAACCAATACCCTTATGGGCTTGCCTCCGGTTGTGGCAGGTCTTGTTGTGTTTATGCTTTTTCGCGGCATCGGACCGTTTGGCTCATTTCATATTATGTTCACTGTGCGTGTTATGGTTGTTGCGCAGGTTTTACTTATAACCCCGGTTATTACGGGGCTTTCGGCTGCTGCCGCCAACGTTATCTCACGCCCGCTGAGCGAAACCGCACGTGGAATCGGCATTTCGCCGTTTCGCCAAGTGTTACTGCTTCTGCGCGAATGCAGAGTTCAGCTTGTGAGCATTATTCTTGTGGGATTTGGCAGATCAATCGCCGAGGTCGGCGCGGTATCGCTTGTGGGCGGCAACATCCAATTTAAAACCAGGGTTATGACAACAGCGATCATGCTTGAAACAAACAAGGGGAATTTCGTAGCGGCGATTGCGTTTGGTATCGTGCTTTTGCTGCTGTCGCTTATTGTTAACTCCCTTGCTTACACCCTTCAGGAGAAAATAAAATGATCAATATATTTAAGCTTGAAAAAAAGTATTCATCGGGTTTTACCTTAAAAATCGATGAGCTTCATATAGATGACGGAGAACGTGTTGCCGTTATCGGTCCTAACGGCTCCGGCAAATCCACGCTTTTACGTATTCTGGCGGGTATTATTCAGCCGGACAGTGGCAAATTCACCATTACAGCGCAAAAAAGCACTGTCGGTTATCAGCCGCAGGAGCCGTATTGCTTTGCGGGCAGCGTTGAGGCGAACGTCAGGCTGGGACTACACGGCGGAGAAAGCGTCAATTCCATTCTTAAAGAATGCAGCCTTTATGAGTTCCGGTCAAAAAAAGTTTCCCTCCTTTCCGGAGGAGAAAAGCAGAGAATGTGCTTTGCCCGTATTCTTGCCGGTGGCTACGACTGCCTTTTGCTTGATGAACCACTGAGTGCCG
>CAZDWM010000300.1:0-2460 GCA_964509145.1 uncultured Eubacteriales bacterium
ATCACCTTCATAAAAACCATCCTTACAGCATTATTTGTTTAGCCTTGAATAATAGTCGTCTATCGCCGCGTGGAGACGCGCAACCGCTGTGTCAATTCCGACGCCGTTTATTTGCGCGGCCGCCATTGTCTGGTGTCCGCCGCCGCCGAGGGCTTCCATAATCACCTGAACGTTCATGTTACCCAGCGAACGTGCCGAAATATTAACCGTACCCTTGTTTTCGAATAAAACGAACGACGCATCGACATCGCTGATGTTGAGAAGCTCATCCGCCGCCTGCGCGCAGATAACCCTGATATCCGGCGCGTCGAAAGAGACCTCGGAAACGGCGCAGTTGCGGAACATCTTGGCGTTTAAAACAACCTCGTTTCGGAGCCGATAGCTCTCAAAGCTGTTTGAAAACATCTTTTTAACCTTGACTGTATCTGCTCCGCAGCTCTTTAAATAAGCGGCGGCTTCAAAGCTCCGAACGCCTGCGCGCAGGACGAAGCTGCGTGTATCAAGCATAATGCCGGACAGCAGCGCGTCGGCCTCAAGCTTGCTGAACGTCTGCTTGACGTCCATATATTGAATGAGCTCTGTTACCATTTCTGAGGCCGATGAGGCACCCGGATCGTGGAAGAACAGCACGGCGTTGTTGATGAAATTAACCGACTTTCTGTGATGGTCAATTACAATGACGGACGAAGCCTTGGATAACAACTCCGTCGACTCGACAAAATCGACGGTGTGTGTGTCGACAACAATTAAAAGCGTCTTTTTCGTTATGCGCTGGAGCGCCGCGGACGGCTCCTCAAGCAGACCCGACTTACCCTCCTCAATCATCCGCTCTAAAAGCGGCTGTGCGAGCGACCTGTTCTTGTCGGTGACAATGGAAACACGCTTACCCATCGCCGCCACGGAAGGACACAAACCTACAGCAGCGCCTAACGCGTCGAGGTCGGGAAAACGATGACCCATAATCATCACGTCACTGCTCGCCTTAATAAGCTCGGAAATCGCAGAAGCCATGATACGCGTTTTGACCTTCGTCTTCTTTTCGACTCCCTTTGATATACCGCCGAAAAATTCGTATGACGCGTCGCTCTTTTTGATGGCGGTCTGGTCGCCGCCCCTGCTTTGCGCCATGTCGAGTGCCTGACGCGCGTTTTCCTCGCATTCGGGCAGCGTATCGCCGTGACCGACACCCATTGAAAGCGTCAGACCGACCGTCTTGTCGTTGAATTTATAGCCGCGGATGTCGTCGAGTATCCGAAATCGCGACGAAATCATGTTGAGCAGCCCACGTTCCTCGACAACCATTATGTAACGGTCGCCGCCGGTCTTGTGACATATGCAGTTGTGTTCACCGCTCCATTCGCTGATGCTTTTGTCAACATTGAGGCGGATTTCGGCATAATCGTTGCTTGAAAAATTACCCTGTATTTCCTCTGCTCCGTCGATGGAAACAAGAATGACCGACGGACGGCTCAAGCGGTATTCGGCGCTGACAGCCTTAAGCTCGGTATCATCGAGGAAATAAAAGATATAAAACGTTCTGTCCTTATATTTCGTCTCTCCGGAATATACTGAAAAATAACGGTCGCCGTAGCGTACGCTTAGACCTTGACATGAAAGCAATTCCTCAAGCGCGACACCTGACGTAAAGTCGGAAATGTTGCCGCGCTCAAGCTCACGGCTGTCCGTCGCGACGGCGCTGAACAGCGGATTGAAAAGCTCAACGTCGCCGACGCTGTTTGTAATAACGACTGGCATCGGAAAGGATACAAGTGACCTTTTTTTAGAAAAATCGACCTTTGACGAAACGCTCAAAACCAGCCGCACAAAGTCTTTACGCACGACGAAAGCCCAAACAATGTATACAAGGCTCATCGCGGCAATCCCGCACACCTCGACAACAGCCAGCCTGCTGTTGTAGCGCGCGGTTAAAAACGCGAACAGCAGTGCCGACAGTATGAAGAACACAGGTACCAGCACAAAGGTTCTGAAACGTTTGAAGCTCATTGCATCATCCCTAAGCTCAATATGTCAATATCTTGAAATTATACCTCCATGATAATTGGAAGAATCATCGGGCTGCGCTTTGTCTTTTCGTACATCAGGCGCGAAACTGAATCCCTCAGCTTTGTCTTCGCGACGGAAATATCATGCGCATTACCAGATAATGTATCATCTATCACAGTCGTTGAAATCTGCTTTGCTTCCTCAATAATACCCTCGGAGCCGCGCTCATACACGAAGCCACGAGTGACAATGTCGGGACCTGACACAAGGTAGCCTGTGACGTTGTCTACGGCAGCGGCGATGATGACAAGACCGTCCTGCGCGAGATGCTTTCTGTCCCTTAAAACGATGTTTCCTACATCACCGACACCGTAACCATCGACAAGCACGCGTCCTGCGGGTACGGTACCGCCGTGCCTTATCAATTCGTCCGTCAGTTCCACAACATTACCGTTG
>CAZDWM010000301.1:0-2455 GCA_964509145.1 uncultured Eubacteriales bacterium
AGCCTTTCGCGACAGATTGCTAGCCGGTAAAAAGACGGGAGCAGGTTTCGGCATCATTGTGTTTGACGGCGAAAAGATACTTAACAAATAACGATTGAGGTGAATTATTTGTATTTTCTGACATGGCCTTTGGCATATCTCGTCGGCGGGATTAATTTCGGCATAATTATCTCAAAGCTGTTTTTTAAGGAGGATGTCCGAAAATCGGGGAGCGGAAACGCAGGAGCAACCAATATGCTGCGCCGGTTCGGTAAGCTTCCGGCTGCGCTTGTGTTTGTCGGTGATATGTTCAAAGGTGCTGCTGTTGTGCTGTTTGCGAAATGGGCGACCGGTCATGACGAAAGTTTAATTTATGTGGTTCTCGTTGCCGGATTTTTAACCGTTATAGGTCATATTTTTCCGATTTACTTCAAGTTTAAGGGCGGTAAGGGTGTCGCCACTACCTTGGGTGTCATTTTAGCCGTTGAACCTGTCGCTGCCGCCGTGTTGCTCGGCGTGTTTCTGATAATCACGATAACAACCAGATATATCTCTCTTGGCTCAATCATCAGCGCACTGCTTCTGCCGGTCTCTATGTTTATACTGGCTTATAACCGGGGCGAGCCTGTTTTGGCGCGCGTACTATTCGGAGCAGTGCTTGCAATATTGATAATTTATATGCATAGGCAAAATGTAGCGCGGCTACTTAAGGGGACAGAAAATAAGGTGAGCGCGGGCAAGCGCTGAAACCGTTTACTCTTTCGGTACGTTTATATAAGGAAGGTTTAACAATGGAATACAGGTTTTCAAAAAGAATCGATAAGCTTAAGCCAAGCGCCATCCGCGAAATTTTTAAATATGCCGCCGACCCGTCGGTGGTTTCCCTTTCTGCGGGCAACCCTTCACCCGACGCGTTCGCCTCAGAAAAAATCGCGGAGATTTGCCGCGATATCTTCACTAACAGACCAATCGACGCACTGCAATACAGCGTGACGGAGGGTTACACGCCGCTTCGTGCGTATATGGGCGAGTATCTCAAGAAAAACCACAACATCGGCAGGGATTTTGACGATATTCTCATCACCTCCGGTGGTCAGCAGGTCATGGAGCTAACTACCAAGGTGCTTTGCGACGAAGGGGATAACATCATTTGCGAAAATCCCAGCTTCATCGGTTCGCTGAACAGCTTTCGAAGTATCGGCGTAAAATTGAAGGGTGTCGATGTCGAACCGGACGGAATGTCGATATCTGGTCTTGAGACCGCGCTGGAAAACACGCCGAATGTACGGATTATTTACACGATTCCAAACTTTCAGAATCCTTCCGGCGTTACCATGTCGTTTGAAAAGCGGAAAGCGCTGTACGAACTGGCTCGCCGATATGACGTGATGATTATTGAGGACAACCCATACGGAGACCTCCGATATAAAGGTGAAAACATACCGAACATCAAATCCTTCGACGAGGACGGACGTGTTATATACGGCGGCAGCTTTTCAAAGGTTATCGCGCCGGGGCTTCGCGTGGGATACACCGTCGCGCCGGAGCCTGTCATGAAAAAAATGGTCGTCGCAAAGCAGGGCGAGGATGTCCATAGCAATATTTTAGCCCAGATGATATGCTATGAGTTCATGACGAAATACGACTTCAACGAGAATTTGGCGCATCTTCGGCAGCTATACAGCCAAAAGGCTGCTTTGGCCGAGCGCTTGCTTGACCGTTATGTTGTTCCCAGCGGTATCACTTATAATCCCGTCAGCGGCGGACTGTTCATATGGTGCAAACTGCCCGAAAACATTGATATGCTGGAATTTTGCTCGCTGGCGGTTCGGGAGTACAAGGTCGCTGTTGTTCCGGGTTCGGCGTTTCTGGTCGATGAAAACGATAAGAGCAGCTGTTTCAGAATTAATTTCACAACGCCGTCGGATGATAAGCTTGAGGAGGGCATCCGCAGACTCGGACGTTTCTCCGCTTCATTTATCTCGTGAGAATATTCATTTTATTTCCGCAGCATTTTAAATGCTGCGGAATTTTTATAATTTCAATGAGTAACAAAATTACTGAAATAGTAGATGTTTTGCAAAATATTCTATAAAAACTGCCGTTAAAATGCTATAAACTATTGATATGAAGCTATGTGAATGATATAATTTAAAAGGTGTTTTTTTATGTCCTAAAGGGAGGGTAATATATTGAAATCAAAGAAACTATGGGTAAAAAATGCAGCCGCATGGATGATTACGGCTGTGTTTTTATGCCAGTCGTTCAGTCTCGCTTTTTCAAGCTTTGCCGTATATAACAACGTTTCGGGCGATGCTATCGGAGCTAAAAACTACACGATAACCAATCCTTACGCCAACGTAAACTGGAGTACATGGGAGCAGTACAAGGGCTGTACGCACTCGCATACACATACCAGCGACGGCAACGAGGATATCGACGAGATGGTCGAGAAGTATTATTCGCTCGGTTATGA
>CAZDWM010000302.1:0-2447 GCA_964509145.1 uncultured Eubacteriales bacterium
ATACAAACCCGCCGTTCAACCTCGCGGCGGAGGAATATTTTCTGCACGGACGCAACGAAAACTTCATCATGCTCTGGCGCAACGAACCGGCTATTATTATAGGACGCAATCAAAACGCCTACGCCGAGCTTGACGTCGATTACGTTCGTGACGAGGGTATCAACGTCATCCGACGTCTTACGGGCGGCGGCGCGGTTTTCCACGACCTTGGCAATCTCAATTTCACCTTTATCAAGAACGGTCATGACGGCATGGCGGATTTCAAGGAATACCTTGAGCCCGTCACTGGCTACCTGCTCACGCTGGGGCTTAACGCGGAGTTTTCGGGCAGGAACGATATTCTGCTCGACGGTATGAAAATTTCCGGTAACGCGCAAACAAACTACCGTGGGCGGGTGATGCTCCACGGCACTCTCCTTTTCGATGTCGCGCTCGGTACGCTGTCAAGAGCATTAAAACCGAATCCGCTAAAGCTCGACGCAAAGGGTATCAAGTCCGTTAAAAGCCGCGTCACCAACATCCGTTCCCACCTCGGAAACGATATGACGGTCACGGCGTTCGCCGACGGACTCTCATCCTACCTCACCAAGCAGGAGAGCTGTATTCAATATGAGTTTTCCGCTTCGGACGAAAACGCCGTCAACCGGCTTGTCGACGAAAAATACGGCACCTTCCTTTGGAACTTCGGCAGCGCGCCGCCCTATTCGATTGAAAAATCCGCTCTTCTGCCGGGCGGGTTCGTTACGGCTGACTTCGACATTAAAAATGGTGAAATCGCCGACATCCGCATTTTCGGCGACTTTTTCGGCACGCGTGAAATCGCGGAGCTTGAATGTAGGCTTAAAAAAATCCCCTACGAGCCTGCCGCCGTGGCGAACGCTCTTTCGGGGATTGATATCGATAACTATATCGCCGGAGCCGAAGCCGCCGACCTTGTGAAGCTGTTGTTTTAATGAATCATTACGACAACCTTCGCTCGCGTTCAATGAGCGCCCACGTCGCGTCGATGAGGTGGCTGAATTGCGGCTCGGCCAGCTGCTTGCAAATGAAGCTCTGGCGCGGTGAGTTGATGTCCTCGCCGGAGATTTCGGTGATGCCGCGCGCACGGCACATGCTCTGAAGACGCTCAAGCTGCGCTAAAGTGTTGCGCGAGGGCATGTAGGTCACTGCGTCTATCCCCTGCGCTTCAAGGGTATCGAAAAGCAAATCAAGATAGTCGTCCTCAAATTTTTGCGTCTTTTTGTCGCCCGTCACGGAGTCGCCCACATCGCCTAAGTAGGCGTAGCAAAACAGTGCGCCGGTCTCCTTCGCGATTTGCGAAAGCTGTGAAATATGCAGGCACTCGTCCGTTGCCGGAACATAAATCCGCTCCACAAACTGTGCCTTTAAAATACCTAAGAGGTCATATTCAAGATATGGGTTTCCGCTGTCCGAAAGCTGACTTTTCTGCTTGTCGGTCAGCGGGATTTTCATGTCGTTTTCGACAAACTCCGCCGCTTTTCCGTCGCCCGCGGCGGTGATGATTTTTTTACACACCGCGTCGATGAGATGGCGTTCGGTGACGCTCCCGCCCTCCGAAAACCGTGATAAAGGCAAAACGTCACGGTCAAAGTCGATTTGGATGCCGAAGCGCCCGACGATGGTGTTGATGTTTTCCGTCATCCTGCGGTTACGGATGTTGCGCTTTTCTCTTAGCGAGGCGAATATCTGCTGAAGACGGTCAATCTGCCCATGCGGTACTCCGTGGAGCGCCATATAGGCAACGCTGTCCTGATCGGGGTTGTTTATGCGTCTGCCCTCAAGCGGCGTTCCGGCGGCACTCACGCGGCATTCGAGACCGACGGTAGTTGCGACTCCGGCGATTTCGCCCGCTTTAATAAACTCGCGCGCGCCCGCTATTGAGTCGTGATCCATAATACCCGCAGTCATTAACGTCGCCGCCCTTGCGTAATAAACCGCCGCCGTCGGTGAATAGGGCGAAAACGAATAAAACGTGTGGATATGGTTATTGGCATACTGCCGCGAACGCTCGGGCGGCGTCTTTTCGGAAGTAATTATATCAGCAAGCGCAGCGAGCCTGTCCGCCGCCATCCCCGCGTTTAATTTTTCAAGTATATCGTTCATTTATGACCAACCTTTTCTTTATGCCAGCATCACCTGTCCGCCGGTGACGGGTATGGCCTGACCTGTTTCAAATTCCTGCTCGACGCAGTAGAAAATAGCCTTTGCGACATCGGCGGGGTAACAGCCGCGCGTGTTCATCGGCTGCTTGGCAAGGTAGAACTTTTTTACATCCTCAACCGTTTTCGCGCCCGGCACCTTTCCGGCGTTGAGATACTGCACAAACAATCCCCTATCTGGGTCGGACCACAGCGGTCCGTCGTAGAAATTGCCGGGGCAGACGGCGTTGACCTTGATTTTATAGGGCGCAAGCTCCAGCGCGAGGC
>CAZDWM010000303.1:0-2444 GCA_964509145.1 uncultured Eubacteriales bacterium
TGTGTCGTGACCGTTTTTAGTGCAGATATCAACGGAATTAACAGGCTGAGGCAACCTGTCAATACCCGTCGGTGAAAAATGGTTCGGTGTAGGGGAAGGCGCGGAGAAAATCCTTGTTTTCGTTGAGGATTTTTACCCCGTCGATGTATTTCAGCGCGCCGAAGCCGCCGATGACGCCGCCTATAAGCAACTTAGACGCCGCCGCGGCGGTGAGCGAAATATCGGCGCTTCCGTCTTGTCTCTTATTTACCTCCGCCACGCCGTTTTCATAAGTGACATCGTAAACACCGGCGTTGGGGGCATAACAGTCCTCAATTGCCAGCGAAAAATGTCCGCGCTCATCCGGGTAAACCTGTGTTTCCAGTATCTTTCCGACATTATAAATCCTGACGGAACCGATGCTGCCCATATGCCGCTCAAGGTGCGCCGTTTCGGGCATAACCTCGAACACCGGCGAATTGACGGGCAGCTTTTCGAAGCTGATAAATTCCTGATTGCCGTCGTAACAACGCAGGAAGCCGAGCATTCCGCAAAGCGACTCGCGGTCGATAAAGCCAATTTCGCCGACCCTGACGGTGTTTGTCGGTCTGTCGACGGTATAGGTGACATAAGCGCGGTATTCACCGTCGGAATTTTTCCACATATAGGTGTTTAGCCCGGTTTTATAGGGCTCGACGCCGAAATATTTACCCGTTTCGCGGCGGAAGGCGAGGCGTGAACCGGCGGCAGTTTTGTTGTAAAGCGACAGCATAGCGTCAAGCTTATCCTGCTCAAGCAAATCAACAGAGCAGTTGCGCTCAAGATGCGCCAGCCTGTTGAACGGCACTTTGGCCGACACGAACGGACCGACATTTTCATAGCCGAACAGCCTGTAATAAGCCGTTGAAAACGGATAAAGAATGCCGATGTCCCAGCTTTTTTCAGCGGAAACACGTTCAATTTCTTTAAATATCTGACGTACGCCGCCCCTGCGGCGGTATTCGGGCTTTGTCGCCACACCGCCGATGCCCACACAGCCGAGCATCCCGCGCCCGAAATAGTTTTGGAAATTGATGCATTCGGCAATCGCCATAAGCGTTTTGCCGTCGTCTTCAAACGCGCCGTAAACATAGGATGCTTCGGGCGGCAGCTTGTTGTCGATTTCAGGGTCAACCTTCCAGATAAACGCGGATGAGGAGACCTTATTATATTCGCCGATATCGTTTTCGTTCAGACATCTGATAATCATATAAATTCCTCCGTTGTTTTTTACTTCCACATAATAGCATACTTTTCAACCCATTGCAACAAGACAAACGCTTATAAAACCTTGATATACCGGCTGTCCACATAGCCGTTGATGCCGTTGGCGGCGATAAGGAACCAACCCGGCACTTTTCGCAGGATGACAACAGGATCCTTGTTCGCCAGCTTGCCGACAACGGCGGCGTTGGTACTAGGAGCGTTGCGAATATTCAGGTTTCCTTCATTGATAGCAACCTCTCCGAGCAGGAGCTTTGCCGGCTCTTTGAATTCCTTGCCGAAATATTCAACAAGACCTGTCGATATGGCGCGAGCGATTTCGTTGATGTTGCTTTTGATCCACGCCGCGTCCGTGGGATTGTCGTGGTAGGCGGTTTCGACATAGACAGCCGGGGCGTTTGTCCTTGTCAGCTCGGCTAGGGTGTTGTTTGACATGACGGCGATGAGGTCGGGATTTGGATATATCTCCCGCATCTGCTCACCGACAAGCTCAGACGCGCGTTTTCCGGCTACGCTGCTCGGGTAGTAATAGACGTCCGGACCCTGCAAAATGCCCTCATAGCCGGGGGGTGAGGAGTTTGAGTGGATGGCGACGTGTATGTCGGGCTGATATGCGTTCGAATCACTGATAATTTCGCTTACGGTCATTTCCGGCGTGTTGCGTTTGTATTGGATGTTGTTCGCGAGCAGATACGGCACCATAGCGTCGGCGATGAGATTCATGTAGTACTCCTCCGTGTTAGTAGCCGTTCTTTGCGAACCCTCGGAGTAAAACTGGTTGTATTCCTGCGTGGACGGTGAAAGGTATATTTTGGGCATAACATAACCTCCGAACAAAGTTTAACAGTACCATTTTATTCATAACGCCGCTGTTCGGTTCGGTATTAATGTGATTGGTGTTTACAAAACTGTTAAAAAGTAGTATAATAAACATAATTCAAATCAGGAGGGGCTTATATGTATAAAAAAGTGGGATTATCAATGTTGTCGGTTTTTCTTCTACTGTTTTTCCTGTCGGCCTGCGGCGACGGCTCGCAGGAGGCCGTTGCGGAAAGTGTAACGGAAAAAAGCTTTGTCTATAGAGACAATACCTACGGCGTCTTAGACGAAAAAGACAATTCCTACGTCGACGAATATACCGATGAAAATCTGCCTGAGAATTATTACATCGCCTATACCGTAAAATCCGGTTCGCCGGGCGA
>CAZDWM010000304.1:0-2437 GCA_964509145.1 uncultured Eubacteriales bacterium
CTTACCAATCCCTGACCCTGCTCAATTCGTAAAAACTGGTCAAGATTGGAATGATTCTCCAGTCCGATATCCTCTCCGGGCATAATGCTCATCAAGGTTAGCTGCAAATATTTTCCTGTCCAAAGTGCCGAACGGAATGTATTGTTTTGTTTTGTAGCCTGTTCAACATTAATTACCAACGGTTCCGGTCCACAATCTGAGTAATCCATATTGTTATTATACCTACCGTCTTGATAAGGACACCTTCTGTACAGACTAATCAACTCCCTCCAATGTTCTATATTTCATCATATGATTTATGTTGAATTTGTGACACTACTGTATTTTTTTGTAGATGGCAAAACTCAAAGGAGAATCATGTAACACCAGTTCCTCATCCTTGCCTGAAAGCGTCATGTGTATATCATTTCCGTTGATAGTATAAACGACCTCGGTATCTGAAACGTTGCTGACGCTTATCGTAGGTGCGCCGGGATTTTTATCCTTAACAGTGTTTCTTTTAAAATTTTCGAATCTAAAGCCGTCGCAGAGCGTTTCGGCGCAAATCAACTCCTGCCGCCGTCCCTCTACGGTGAACCACGCTTCCATGTTTCGGATAACAATGTTTTCGATATGGCCGACACCCGCAGGATAATCCTCATCGCGGAACAACGGCGTGCGGCAGTAACGCGTAGCGTCCATGTTGACGGCGTAGGTACGACAGCCAGTTATTATATTCTCAATAGTAATGTTCCTGATGGTCGCCCAAACACTGCTCATGCGTATGGCAGTGTGGCAGTTTTCCGCGAATACATTATGGACTGTGATGTTTTCAATATCACCGCGCAGGGTGTCAAAGTTTTCAAGCCTTGTGATGCAGTCGTCGGCATTGAAGGCCAGCAGGTCATCGCCCGTCTCGCCGTCGGTTATAGCACGGATGTTTTCGATGACACCGTTGCGGCACTCACCGGCAAAGTGAAGCCCGTCGTGGTTGATGGCGACTGTTTCGGCTCGGAAGTCGATATTCCGTATAACGAAGCCGTCGACCTTACTGAACCGTGTGAAATAGGTAACGGGGTTCGCGAACGTAATGTTTTCAAGCGTGAGGTTTTTAACGTTAAAAAAATTGACGATACAGCTCGAGCAGGCTGTTTGGTCAAAGATGTCGGGAACTTTAGCGTTGTTCTTTCCGTCATAATTACCGCTCCAGACGCCGCCCCTTATGGTGATATTCTGGTTGCCGTTTACATGGTCGGCGTTTGTGAGCAGGAAGTCGCCGCGTTTTTTGGGCAGCTTTTCGCAGACAAATATTTCCGCGTTGTCGTCGGCGATAATTTCGGTGTTACACTGCACCTTGAGCGTGCCCGAAACACGGTATTTACCGGCGGGTATCACAACCTGCCTCGCTCCCGACTCAAGCGCTGATTGAATCGACGCATAATCATTCTGTATTCCGTCACCCGCCGCGCCGAAGTCCTTTATGTTTACCATATCCATTAATCAATAACCTCCTAATAATACACAAAAAATTGCTTTTCATTTGAAATCATGTTATAATGTAACATATTGAGCAGGAGGTATATTGCATGATTGGTAAAATATTATCCTTTTTTTCCGCGATTGTTATTTTCTTTCAAATGTTGATTGGGGGGTATCCGATGTCCGGCGGCAAGACGGCTGAAATCATGGGCTTTGGGGTAACAGGCACACTCGCGCAGGACGGACAAACTTATGTGGTCAATAATCCGATTGATACAAAGTTCAACCGTTTTTCCTTGTCCTACGATTCCGATTCTTACCTCCACGGCGTGATTTATTACACCTGCAAATGCAAGGAATATTCCGAAGAGTTTTACATGGAACCCGGGAATAATATGACATACGCTTCCTACATTGACGCCTATCTCGATTACGGCTGCGGCAAGCATATCAGCAAGCTCACCTTTGATGTGATCGACGGTTCTGGTATAAACTTTATTTTGAAATCAATTACAACCTCCGTTGAGGAGGTTTTCGAGGATGTAATCTACATCGAAAACAGCCGCTACAAACTCGGCGCTTCGCTCCTTTGGGGCGGCGCTATCTCCTACCTTGAGGATTTAGCGGATGGCGACAACAAGCTTGGAAACCTTGTCAACTGCCATGACACAGGTCGTCTGATTCAGCAGTCCTACTATGGCACCACAAGCGCTCCATATGAACCCGGCGAATCTTTCAATTCCACTTGGCCTTATAATCCTGTTCAAGGCGGTAATCAGTACGGCCAGAACAGTAAAATCATCGATGTTCGCGTTGACGGCGACACCATTTATATCAAGGGACGAGCGCGCGAATGGGCAAAGCCGGAGTTTACCTATTGCTATATGGAAAACACCTACACACTTAATGACGATTATGTTAAGGTCGACAACCGCTTTGTCGACTACAATGAACCTGGCGCCATGCGCGCCTTCGCCGT
>CAZDWM010000305.1:0-2437 GCA_964509145.1 uncultured Eubacteriales bacterium
ATCCCTTTTTAATTTTATTCCGGCTGCCGAGGTCAAGCAGGGACGGGCTGGCATTTTTTGGCGGCTTTTTTTCGTCCTTTTGCGACGCGGAGGCAATCAGTTCGGCGTTTGAATGAAAATAGGGTACTACGCTCCATTCGGAGCTTCGGCAGACACCCGCCTCGTTGCCGCACCAGCGCACGTCAGGACCGGAAATGGAGATGACGGCCTCCGGCTGGAGCTCGCGGACGATTTGGTAATAACCCTCCCAGTCGTATTCCTGCTTGCGGCCGTTTTTGCCCTCGCCGCACGCGCCGTCGAACCAGACGCAGAAGATATCGCCGTAATTTGAAAGCAACTCACACAGCTGATTCTTGAAATAATCATTATATGGTTCGCCCTGACCGTAGCGCAGATCGTGCCTGTCCCAAGGGGACAGATAGACGCCGAATTTAAGACCTGTTTGACGGCACGCGGCGGCGGCCTCCTTGACGACGTCACCCTTGCCGTCCTTCCACGGGCTGTTTTTAACGCTGTGCTCCGTGTAGGCGCTCGGCCAGAGACAAAAGCCGTCGTGATGCTTGCAGGTTAAAATCATCGCTTTCATACCGGCGGATCTGATGATTTTTGCCCACTGGAGGGCGTTGAGCTTTTGCGGATTGAACAGCTCGGGGCTTTCACCGCCGGTGCCCCATTCGGAGTCCGTAAAGGTGTTGATGCCGAAATGGATGAAAGCGTAGAACTCCAGCTCATTCCACTTGAGCTGGCGCTCGGAAGGAACAACCTTTGAAGCGGCTTCGATGATGTCGTTGATACCCATGAAGTTCATCCTCCTTGCTCAATATTTGTTGGTTTAAGCCTTTAAAATCGGATTTCTGACGGCGGCTGTCTCGTCCGGCCTGCCGACAGGCGTTGTGACGGGCGCGTTATGGAGCGACTGCGGGTCATTAAATGCAGCATTGTATGCGTCTTTGAACGCGGCGACGGCGCTGTCGAGCGTCTCCCTTGATTCCGTCTCCGTCGGCTCAAGCATGAGCGCCTCATGGACGATGAGCGGGAAGTACATCGTCGGCGGGTGGATGCCACGGTCGACAAGCCCCTTGGAGATGTCGGAGGCGGTGACGCCTGTTTCACGCTTGAGGTTCTCAAGGCTCATGACAAATTCGTGCATACACGGTCCGTCAAACGGGATATCGTATGTTCCGCGAAGCATTTCTTGCAAATAATTGGCGTTCAGCACGGCGTTTTCGGAGGCTTCGCGGATGCCCTCGGCACCGAGCGTCATGATGTAGGCCAGCGCTTTGATGCAGACAAGGAAATTGCCGTAAAAGCTTTTCATCGCGCCGATGGATTTTTCGGGACAGTCGAACGCGTAAACACCGTTTTCATTTTTAACGATGGGGTTCGGTAAATATTTCGCAAGCCTCGCCTTGCAGCCGACAGGACCGCTACCAGGTCCGCCGCCGCCGTGAGGCGTGGCAAAGGTTTTGTGAAGGTTGAGGTGAACCGCGTCGAAGCCCATATCGCCCGGGCGGACGATGCCCATAATGGCGTTGAGGTTCGCGCCGTCGTAATAGAGCAGCCCGCCCGCGTCGTGGACGGTTTGCGCGATGGTCTCTATATTTTTATCAAACTTACCTACGGTGTTGGGGTTCGTGAGCATCAGCGCTGCGGTGTCGTCGCCGACGGCCTTTTTAAGCGCGTCGATATCGACAAGCCCGTCGGACGTGGAGGGGATGTTGACGACAGTGAAGCCGCACATCGCGGCGCTCGCGGGGTTGGTGCCGTGGGCGGAGTCGGGGACGATAAGCTTTGTCCGCGCCGTCTCGCCGTGGTCGAGCAGATAAGCCTTAATCAGCGACAGCGCGGTGAATTCGCCGTGCGCACCCGCCGCGGGTTGGAGTGTCATGGCGTCCATACCGGTGATTTCGCACAGATAGCCCGATAGCGTATCCATCGCCTCAAGGCAGCCCTGAACGGTCTCTGCCGGCTGGAGCGGGTGGATGTCGGTGAAGCTCGCGAGCGCCGCCGCGTCCTCGTTTACCTTCGGGTTGTATTTCATTGTGCAGGAGCCTAAGGGATAAAAGCCGTTGTCTACGCCGTAGGCCTTGCGGCTTAAATTTGTATAATGGCGGACAAGGTCGACCTCCGCGATTTCGGGCAGCTCAGCCTTGTTGGCTCTCTTGAAATTGTCGGGAATGGTATAGCCTGAAACGCCGCTTGCGGGGATGACGGCGCAACGTCTGCCTGTTTTGCTCATGTCAAAAATCAGTTCGCTCATTTTACCGCCTCCTGAAGATTATTTACAAGGCTGTCAATTTCACTCTTGGTGTTGACCTCGGTGACGCACCAGAGGACGCAATCCTCGCCGTCAACCTTAACGGCAAGCCCGCCGAGAATGTTGTTTTCTTCAAGGGCTTTCATCAAAACGGCGGGGGAGACGGGGCATTTTGTGACG
>CAZDWM010000306.1:0-1786 GCA_964509145.1 uncultured Eubacteriales bacterium
TTGATAAATATACAGTCCGTTCCGCTCCCGGCGACGACCTGCCGGAGGGCATCATTACGGAAACACTTGCAAAGAAAATGGTCGAAGATTCATCCGACACGGTCATTCTCCTGCGAAAAGGCACCGTCGTCACACCGTCGGCCAAGGATGTTTTTCTGCACGCCGGTAAAATCATCGAAACTGTCTAAGGAGGCAATGTGATGCTGATATGCGAGGTTATAGGTCATGTCTGGGCAACGAAAAAACAGCCGGAGCTTGAGGGCTTCAAGCTGATGGTCGTGCGTGAAATGCTTACAAACGAAAAGGAAGGCAAGACCTTTGTCGCGGCCGATACGGTGGGCGCGGGAGTGGGCGAGCAGGTGCTCGTTGTCGACGGCAGCACGGCGCGCCGCGCTCTGGGCGCCGACAATCTGCCCGTCGACTGCGCCATTGTTGGTATCATTGATACGCTGGAGGTTCAGCGTGAAAAGAAAAAGTCATAATTGGGCTTTTCTCATTCGTTCGAAATGTGGTGACATAATTGAGCTTAAAGGATAAGGTTTTCGCCGCCGGTGTCGTCGGCTGCGGCGGGGCGGGCTTTCCGACACACGTCAAGCTTGTGGCAAGCGTCGAAAACCTGATAATTAACGGTGCGGAATGTGAGCCGCTGCTGCGTACCGACCGTTATATTATGACGAACTTCGCCCGCGAGCTCGTAACAGCGTCTGAAGCTGTGCGAGTAGAGGTCGGGGCGAAGCTTTGCACCATAAGCTTGAAGCAGAGCTACAAAAATGAAATTGCGGCACTTAAAAAAGCGATTGCGGACGGCGGTCTTGAAAAAACCGTAAGGCTTCATCTTATGTCAAGCTTTTATCCGGCGGGAGACGAACAGACGCTGGTGCGCGAAATCACCGGCAAAACAGTACCGCCAGCGGGGATACCGCTTGATGTCGGCTGTGTTGTGTCAAACGCCGCGACAATGTTGTGCATTTACGACGCGATTAATGACAAATCTTTTACCGATAAATATCTAACCGTCACCGGCGAGGTGAAAAAGCCGGTTGTGCTCAAGGTACCGATCGGCACATCGTTTACGGCCTGTATTGAACAAGCGGGCGGCGTGAAAATCGACGATTATATTATCGTATCCGGCGGACCGATGATGGGTAGGGTGATTACGCGAGAACAATCGGAAAAAGAAGTCGTTACAAAGACGACTTCCGGCATCCTTGTGCTCAGGGTCGACGGCGCGATTGCTAAAAACAATGCGATGTCGGTTCAGCAGATGCTCAACCGTGCGCGCTCGTCGTGTATCCAGTGCAGCTACTGCACACAGATGTGCCCTCGGTATCTGATGGGTCATCCCATTGAACCGCATCTAATTATGCGCAAAACGGGCTTGAACGGCAGCCTTGACGGGCTTTTAGGTGACCGCGACATCCGCAACGCGGCGCTCTGCTGCGAATGCGGTGTTTGTGAAATTTACGCCTGTCCGATGGGTCTTCAGCCGAGGCGTATCAACGTAGCCATAAAAAAGGCGCTCGGCGAGGCGGGTATAAAACACACCAAGGGCGAGGGACAGCGTACCGAAAGTGTTATGCGCGACTACCGAAAGGTGCCGTCTAAAAAGGCGGCGGCGAGAGCGGGCACGGGCGAATACTACGACTATAATATCACAGCGCTGGAAACGTTTGAACCGGACAGGGTTGAGTTGCCGTTGAGGCAGCATATCGGCGCTTTGAGCGAGCCGGTCGTCAAGGACGGCGGCTACATCGCCGGCACCATCATCAAGCCGAAGCTGGGCCTG
>CAZDWM010000306.1:1796-2421 GCA_964509145.1 uncultured Eubacteriales bacterium
CGGTCGTCAAGGACGGAGAAACAGTGATAAAAGGACAGCTCGTCGCAAAATGCCCGGACGGAAAGCTCGGCGCGAACCTGCACGCGAGCATTGACGGCACGGTGACGTTTAAGGACAGTTATGTAATTATTGAGAAATAGTTGATTAAGAGGTTTTTTTATGATGGAAACCATAGGATTCCTTGAACTGAACAGCATCGCAAAGGGCGTAGAGGCGGCAGACGCGATTTTAAAGTCCGCGGAGGTCGAGCTGATTTTTGCCAAGGCTGTTTGCCCGGGAAAATATAACGTGCTGTTCACCGGCGAGGTGGCGGCTGTTTCGGCGTCGCTTGAAACAGGGGAGAAGGTCGGCGGAGAGCATGTTATAGACAGCGTCGTCATTCCGCGCGTCCATCCGCAGGTTATAGAGGCGATTAACCTCGCGGCGGAACCGTGCGACGTCAACGCCGTAGGTGTGATGGAGTTTTACAGTATCACGGCGGCGGTCTACGCGGCGGACGCAGCGGTTAAGGCGGCGGAAGTGACGCTCATGGATGTGCGGCTGGGTATGGGCATCGGCGGAAAGTCGTTCGTCGTGCTCACAGGTGAGGTGGCGGCGGTCAACGAGGCCGTCAAGTGCGGCGTCG
>CAZDWM010000307.1:0-2418 GCA_964509145.1 uncultured Eubacteriales bacterium
CCATGCAGCTGTTGTTCCTCGGTGTAGGTATTGTCACGGGATGCATTGTTTTTCTGTCGCGTTTTATTATACCTTATTTTTACCCGAATTTGGACAACGAGACGCTTCGCGTCGCACGCCAGATGCTGTGCGTGTTGACAGTGACAGTCGTCGGAACCTCTTATCAAATGGCGACACTTACAGGCATCGTCCGTGCGGGTGGCGCGACACATTTTGTGCTTATAAACGACCTGATTCACGTCTGGTTTATCGTCATCCCCTCCGCCCTGCTTGCAGCGTTTGTCTTCGGAGCGCCTGCGTGGGTGGTTTATGCCTGCCTCAAGTGCGATCAGGTGCTAAAATGCGCCGTAGCGTTTGTTAAATGCAACCGATTTAAATGGATAAAAAACCTTACAAGACCGCAAAATGCCGAAAATGTCGGTTAACCGACGGACAGGCTATTTTGATATTGACATAGTCGTTACGTGTATTGTATAATGAAATGAAATTAACAACTGTTGTTGAAGCGAGGTGATACTTCTTGTCATTTGCCGACGAACTGAGAAAAAAGGCCGACAGCGCGCCTAAAGAGGAACAGACCGTTGAAAATAGATATATGAATGAAATCTATTTTTCTCTAAAAGAGGGTATCGTCCGCTGTTTTCTAAAAAAGTGCTACGAAGAAGCGTCCAGAGGCGAAACAAGCTTCTCGATGTTTGTTGATTTTATACACATCATCGGCATCATCCATGAGCAGGAACGCACCTATGTCAAGGAGTCTGATTTCGACTACGTAAAGCATGTGTTAAAGCTCAACAAGGACGACCTCAAGGCGTTTATCGCCAAGGAAATGAAAAAAAATGAGCTTAAGAATATAAAGGTTATTGTTAAAACATCGCGCGTCAGCGGGTATAGCATCAAAATCAGCGTATCTTGGTAAAGGAGCTTTTTAATATGAGAACAATCCTTTTTCAGGGCGATTCCATAACCGACGCCGACAGGTCAAGGCAGAATGACGGGCACAGGGGCGTGGGCTACCCTACGCTTGTCTCGTCAGACCTCGGCTTCACCTACCCCACCAAATATGTCTTCTTAAACAGGGGCATCAGCGGCAACCGTGTTGTCGACCTTTACTCAAGAATTAAAGCGGACTTCATAAACCTTAACCCAACATATATCAGCATCCTTATAGGTGTCAACGATGTCTGGCACGAGCTTTCAAGCCACAACGGCGTCGACGCGGTCAAGTTCGAAAAGGTTTATTCAATGCTTGTTGAAGAGATTCTCAAGGCTTGCCTCGGAGTTCGAATGATGCTCCTTGAACCTTTCGTCCTCAATGGGACGGCAACCGACGATAAATATGATGCATTTCGCCCTGAGGTCGAAAAAAGAGCCGTGGCGACAAAGCACGTAGCCGAAAAGTACGAGCTTTCCTTTGTCCCGCTTCAAGCCGCCTTCGACAAAGCGACGGAGCGCGCCCCCGCAAGCTACTGGCTGGGCGACGGCGTCCACCCAACGTCCGCCGGTCATGAGCTTATAGCACGCGAATGGGTCAGAAAGTTTGAGGAAATCAAGTAGGCTCTTTTCTTAACTCCGTGAAAGTGGTATAATTTTCGTGGTGATGAGAAATGCAAGGATTTGAAAATTACGAGAGCATGTTTGCCCAGTCCATTGGGGTGGTTGAGCCGTGGAAAATAGAGAACACGGAATTTGATGAAGAAAAACGCGAAGTGCATGTGACGGTGACGGCGCGCAAAACGGCAAAATACCCGTGTCCGGTATGCGGGGAACTGTGCGAACGATACGACGACGAGGACAAGGAGCGCGTATGGCGTCATGGGGACGTGGTGTTTTTCCCGTGCTATGTGCATTGTCGGCGTCCAAGGATAAAGTGCAAGGAACATGGCGTACATGTCGTGACTGCGCCATGGGCAAGACCGAACAGCCGGTACACCTTACTTTTTGAGAGTCACACTATGCTTTTAGTGGAAGCTATGCCGGTGGAAAACGCCCGTAAACTGTTGCGAATCAGTCACACATCGGCAACTGGAATCTTGCGGCATTGGGTATTTAAGGCGGTCAAAGAGGATGATTTGAGCAAAGTTCGGGCAATTTGCATAGACGAGACATCATTCAAACGGGGACAAAGCTATGTGACAGTTATCAGCGACGCGGCAGCTCGACGTGTGATTTATGCCGACGAGGGGCGTGGCGCGGAGAATGTAGAAGCATTTTCTCTTCAATTGATAGAAAAGGGCGGAGACTGCGAAAAGATCGGACAGGTTGCGTGTGATATGTCGGGAGCGTATATGAGCGGCGTGAATTTGTGCTTCCCGAAAGCGACGGTCACCATTGACAAATTTCATGTCAAACAGCTTATGCTGAAAGCGATGGATAAGGTAAGGCGTGAGGAGCAGGGCAAGCAGCACAGCCGCAGAC
>CAZDWM010000308.1:0-2380 GCA_964509145.1 uncultured Eubacteriales bacterium
CATAATAGTCAACATCATATCTAACCTATTGACCACTACTTCATCAGACGACACAAAGGTTAACGCCTCATTACTTATTTCAGACACATAAACATTTTCTTGATTTTGTTCCACAGTCGTTACTTCACCAACAACAGAAACACCTGTACATTCAGATGATTCAATTTCAGTTTGTTCAACTGCATAACACGATAAAGAGAATACAGTAAATAATAAGAATATCGGTATTAGATACTTACCGAAACGAAACATATCAAGCCTCCGTTTCTTTAAGCTCCTTAACCAAATAATCTTTGTAGCACTCACAGCCGGAGCAAAGCCGCATTTTTCCGACGTGTTTTCTTGCAATCTTCGAAAGCGTTATCATTCCAAGCAAAAAGCCAAGAATAAACGCCGCGGATACAATCACATAAAACATAACTTTCCTCCTTACTGCACAATAGAGATATCATCAACATCGCCATACTTGTTGTAAAACGGATTGACAATATCACCAACCGTTACAGCTGCGCGGTCAATCTTTTCCGGCTTTATTTTCCAAGCCACAACCGCCACACCTTCCGTATCGCCATCCTCGTCAAACTGACAATAAACACGACCATACGGCTTTACCTCACCTGTCTTCTTATCGGTATACTTCGCTTTACGAATTCCGACTACTTGAAACACGGGTTCACTCATTCAAAAAACACTCCTTTCCACATAAATTTTAAGTGCGAAAGGGCGGCTTTCCCTTTCGCACTTAATATTACAACTCTCAGCACCGAGAAACATAAAAAAAAACGCTTGACAATAAAAGGTATCTATGTTACTATAATCAGGCTGTCCTGCCAAAGACAGCAGGTGCACTTTGTGCGTAAGGCTGTAGCCGCCTGCCGAGGAGAGGATTGAAAGTCAGTTTTTCTGTATTTTCACGCCCTTTCCCGTCACGGGACAGGGCGTTGTTTTTTAGTCGGGCGGGTTGCCGCCTCCGGCAAAAGAGCACGCCCATCAATTAAACTGGAGGTGAACCCATGCCAAGCGAAAAAGTTCTTGAGCAAAAAAAGCAGGTCGTCACGGAGCTTACGGATACTCTGAAGGGCGCCTGCGCAGGTGTTGTGGTTGACTACAAGGGAACGAACGTTGCGGACGACACCGCGCTGCGCAAGGAATTGCGCGAAGCGGGCATCAAGTATGCGGTCGTCAAAAACACCCTTCTGCGCTTTGCCGCGAAGGATGCCGGACTTGAGGGGCTTTGCGGAGTCCTTGAGGGTACAACGGCTATCGCGACCAGCGCCGACGACTATGTCGCGGCGGCGCGCATTCTCGGCAAGTTCGCAGACACACACAAGAATTTCTCCGTCAAGAGCGGCTTCATCGACAAGGACATCATCGGTCTTGAAAAGGTCGAAAGCCTTGCCAAGCTGCCCTCGCGCGAGATTCTTCTTGCAACGGTTTGCAACGTGTTCAACGCACCGATTTCCGCCTTTGCCCGCGCCATTCAGGCGATTGTAGACAAGCAGGGCGAGACCGCTACCGCGGCAGTCGCGGAAGCATAACCACACATTATTGATTAAAAATTGGAGGTAAACAACCATGGCATCAGAGAAAATTAACGCTATTATCGAAGAAATCAAGGTTCTTACGGTTCTCGAGCTCTCCGAGCTTGTTCACGCTGTTGAAGAGGAGTTCGGTGTTTCCGCAGCGGCGGCTGTCGCGGTCGCGGCACCCACGGCGGCGGCGGAAGCTGTCGAGGAGCAGACAGAGTTTGACGTCATTCTCACCGAGATCGGTGCGGAAAAGATTAAGGTCATCAAGGTTGTCCGTGAGCTTACTGGTCTCGGACTTAAGGAAGCGAAGGATGTTGTTGACGGCGCACCCAAGCCCATTAAGGAAGCTGTCTCCAAGGATGAGGCCGAGTCCATCAAGGCAAAGTTCGAGGAAGTCGGCGCGAAGGTCGAAATCAAATAATTCAAGTCCGGTTATATTTCAACAGGGCCGTATCAATACGCCGAAACAACGGCGCGCGATACGACCCTTGATTTTTATGAAGCCGAGAGGGATATAATCAGATTTTTAGCTTCCCGTTTCTGAACATGCCCCGAATGATGGTAAAAAGCGTGTTCCTGTTTTCCTTTTGCCACGCGACGCCGCCGAAATAAGTCTTTATGACCTTAATATCCTTTATGTCCTCCGGTGCTACGTCGTAGGGACTTTTGTCAAGGAGAATCATATCGGCGACTTTTCCGGGTTCAAGGCTGCCGCGCAGGTCGTCGTCGAACGTGTTGTAGTAGCCGTTGACTGTGCACACGCGGATGGCGTCGGGCAGGGATAGACGGTGGGGTATGTTCGGATTGTTGACCATCCAGTGAATCCACGACATGCCGTCGGGGAAGGTGAC
>CAZDWM010000309.1:0-2311 GCA_964509145.1 uncultured Eubacteriales bacterium
CGGATTATATCACCCGGAGTTTTGGAGTGCCGCGGACATAAGCTACAGCAGTATTCTTCACGACGGCGGACTGTTGGATTTTCTGTATATAGGCGTCAAGACGGGCATTTATCCGTCGCTGATATTCCTCGGCGTCGGCGCTATGACTGACTTTGGGCCCATGCTCTCAAACCCTAAGTCACTTTTACTCGGCGCTGCGGCTCAGTTTGGCATTTACTGCGCCCTGATTCTTGCGATAGTGTTAAATTTCCCAGGCAATGTCGCCGCGTCAATCGCCATCATAGGCGGGGCGGACGGTCCGACGGCTATTTTTGTCACCAAGACGTTAGCACCTGAATACCTTGGACCGATTGCTATAGCGGCCTATTCGTACATGGCGCTGATTCCACTGATTCAGCCTCCGATTATGCGTGCCCTCACGACGAAGAAGGAGCGCGAAATCAAAATGGAACAGCTGCGCGAGGTCTCAAGGGCGGAGAAAATTATTTTCCCGATTGCCGTCACAATTTTCACCGTTTTACTTCTCCCGTCAGTTGCTCCGCTCATCGGCTGTCTGATGCTCGGCAATCTTTTCCGCGAATGCGGCGTAACCGACAGGCTTGCTGATACGGCTCAAAACGCGCTGATGAACATAGTTACGATATTTCTTGGCATCTCAGTCGGCGCGACGGCTGTTTACGACAGGTTTCTGTCGCTTGACACAATAAAAATCATCATTCTTGGTCTTATAGCGTTTTCATTTTCAACAGTCGGCGGAGTGCTTTTCGGCAAGCTTATGTGTCGGCTGACACACGGAAAAATCAATCCGCTCATCGGTTCGGCGGGTGTTTCCGCGGTACCGATGGCGGCGCGTGTCTCTCAGGTTGAGGGGCAAAGGGCAAACCCGGCCAATTTCCTGCTGATGCATGCCATGGGTCCGAATGTCGCGGGCGTTATCGGCTCGGCGGTAGCCGCAGGATTCCTGATGTATATTTTTAAGTGATTAATCAAGCAATAAAAAATCAACCGCCCGGCAGCACATTTTACGGCTGCCGGGCGATATTCATTTTTATAATATTATTATTAGAGATTGCTGAAGAACGCTTCAATTCTTGCGAATACATCGCTGAAAAACTGAACACACGGAAACAACATCCTGACCCACGAACCAAAATTGAAGATGTTGAAATATGCCGCGCTGTTGGCGGGGGTGAAGACAAAATCATCGATTAAAACGGTGGACTCGTCGCTGTCGCCGATAAAGAACAGTTCAAGGCTGTAAATATCTTTAAGGTCTGTGCGCGAGCCTTTAAGCCCTTTTTCGCGGCCGTAAAGATACAGCTTGTCGAGGTCAAACGTAACGCGGTGCCACTGTCCGTCGGCGGGGATCAGGCAGTCTGTGCTGTTTGTGCCGTCAACAGTGGGCGCGAACCAGAGCTTTGATGAAATATATATTTTCAGTGCGTCAAGCGTTACGTCATTTGTACCTTTGTTGTTTACCATAAAGCTTACCGTTTTAAAGCTTGAATAGTCTGTATCGACGTCGAGGTAGGTTTGATAAAGGCCGTCCTTTTCAAAGGTCATTGTCGGGCAAACGCCGAACCCGATGTTGCACGCGTCAAGCTGAATACAGGCTGTGCCCTTATAGGCATCCGCTTCGTTATAAGTCATTGCGGAGTTCATAGCTCTATCCCAAGTGGGAAATTCGCCTGAATAGATGTTTTCGTTGGAGTGCCAGCGGCTTTGAATTTCGCAGTTGCTCCAGTCGAGGGTTTGAAGATATTTTGCGTCATCGAGCAACTCGGTTGTGAAGGGCGATACACCGAAAACGGGGTTGCCGTCTGCGGAACTGAACAGATTTGATGTGACATTCGTTTCGGAATAGGCATATGCAGCGGCGACAGGTGAGGGTACCTGAGCGCTGTAAATCCGAACTGTGTCAGCGGAGACGATTTCGGCGTCGGCCTCGACAAAAATACCGTTTTCGCCGCAGACGGTGCAGCCGTATATCGGGTCTTGCTTAGTGTATTTTCCGCTTTGCTTAATTACTAGACCGTCGCCGGTATTATTAAATGAGACATAAACCGCGCCATTGCGGATATCTACGCTCTTGATATAGGGCGTAGTATAGGTGTTATAGCTACCGTAAACAAGCCCCATTGCGCTGTAAGCCATTCTTTCGCCGACAGGCAGCTTTCTGAGCGGATGAATGGCGTGAACCTCCGGAGTATAGTCCAGCCCAACGTCGTAAATTGAGGTCAAAGCTCTGTATTGCGGTAGAGCTTTTTGTATTTCGGCAAGCTGCATGTTCATCCTCGGCAAAACGGTTTTA
>CAZDWM010000310.1:0-2295 GCA_964509145.1 uncultured Eubacteriales bacterium
AGCTATGTACAACAATGATGAACCGTTGAATGATAACAATCAACAGCCTCCCGAGCAGCCAGCGGTTAATGATTCTCCTGCACAAACGCCAAAGCGGGACGCTCCGCAGTACGGGGCACAGCCGCCGCAGTACGGCACTCCGCAGCCGCCGCAGTACGGCGCTCCACGGCCGCCGCAGTACGGTGCTCCGCAGCAGCCACAGTATGGTGCTCCGCAGCCACCGCAGTACGGTGCCCCGCAATACCAATATGGTGCGCCTCAACAGTACGGTGCTCCTTACCAAAACGGTTTTCCGCGGTCTGCGCAATATGCGCCTCCTCAATATCCATATTCGTCAGAGGAAATCTCCGTCCCCGGCAAGGGCTTGGGCATAGCAGGTATGGTTCTCGGTATCTGCAGTATCGTTTTTTCCTGTTTATGGTATTTTGGCTTACCATGTGCGATTGTTGGTCTTGTCCTGAGTGCTGTCGGCTATTCAAAGGCAAAGAAAGTAAATATGAAAAACAGCATGGCATTGGCAGGAATTGTTTTAACAGCTTATTTGAAGAATTTCAATACAGTATATAATATTTGTCGCAGACAAAACAAGCAGTGGCTGCCGCAAAAACTTTCGTTTTGCGGCAGCTGATTTTTTGTTAAGAGGAGGACAAAAAAAATTCTACAAATGCAAAAATCAGGGCAGAACAGCGTCAGACGGCAAAAAAATGTCAGACAGTTTAAAAAGCTTGCAAAAACGCGTTGAGTTTGATATAATTTCAGCCGATAATCAAATATGCGGGTATGGCGGAATTGGCAGACGCGCCAGATTTAGGATCTGGTGGTAACCCCGTGCAGGTTCAAGTCCTGTTACCCGCACCATATCGAGTGTTCATAACGGATTTAAGTATTCCGTGTGGACACTCGATTTCTTTTTGCCTAAAAATCGGGTTTCTTCGTACTATGTATGGAGCAGGTTTTGACGCCTGCTCTTTTTGTTTTATGCTGGAATAGCCTTCGGAACATATTCCACCGCTACTCCCTGACGGGTATCTGCTGTATAGTTGCTTTTGAAAGCTGAATCCGGAATTTCGATATATCCGACAAAGCGGTAGTAAATGACTATATGCTGGGTTCGGCTTTTTCCTTTGCCTTCGGTTTCATAAACATCAATGTGATCGATCAGTTCCCGGAGTAAAGGAGCCGTGAGATTCTGCATCTCCATAAACTTTCGTACCGCACTGATGAACTGCTCTTTACCTTGCTGCATCGTATCCAGACAAGCCAATCGTTCACGCAGTTCCACTATCTTTGCTTTGAGTTCCATACGCTCTAACTCGTACTTATGGGAGAGCTGCATAAACCATTCGTCTGTGACTTTTCCCGTTGCATTGTCCTCGTACAACTTTTCATACATACGGGATACCGTTTCAATACGCATTGAGGATTTCTGCAATTCACCCTCTGTAAGCTTTTGCTGCTCGAGAATATCCTTGTTTGTCTTTTGCGCAAGCAGTTCTGCAAATGTATCCTCGTCATCACGGAGAAAAGATGCCAACCGTTTCAGTTCAAGCATCACAACCTGTTCTACAGCGTCTGCACGGATATAATGGCGGTTTTCGCAATCTCCTCTGGTGTCCTTCTTGTAATTGGAGCAGCTGAAATATTGAATATCCTTATTAACCGTGTTGACATGCGACCAAAGCTTGCTGTGGCAATCAGCGCAGTAGAGCAAATCACAGAAGATATTCTTTTCTGCGTTCTCGGATTTCGGTGCACGGCGCTTGGTTTTGCCGATAATCTTTTGCACCTGTTCAAAGGTTTCACGGTCAATAATCGGTTCGTGAACGCCTTTGAAGATTGTCCAGTTTTCTTCTGCATTCGGAATACGGGCTTTGTTCTTGAACGACTTTGAATAGGTCTTGAAATTGATAATGTCTCCGCAGTATTCCTGTTGTGCAAGAATTTTTGAAACCGTTGTCTTGCCCCACTTATACGGATTGGGCTGCGTTTTCTTTCCGCCTCTGCCAAGCCCTTTTTCATGCCAGTACGCCATCGGAACAAGCACTTTGTTTTCCTGCAGGATGCGTGCAATCGTTTCATTGCCCTTGCCTTCGAGACACATATGGAAAATGTCTTTTACCACCTGCGCTGCTTCCGGATCGATTATCCATTTCTTTTTGTTCTTCGGTGATTTCAGATACCCATATGGTGGTTGCGACAGCGGCTCTCCCGAATTACCGCGAATGCGATGTGCCGAACGAACTTTGCGGCTGATGTCACGGGCGTACATCTCATTCATAACATTACGAAACGGTG
>CAZDWM010000311.1:0-2284 GCA_964509145.1 uncultured Eubacteriales bacterium
GCAGGGCAGCTTTTTCGTATTCGGTAAATGAGGGGATAGGGATAATGGCTTTGAAGGGCTGCTGGAAAATCTCGGTAATCATGTAAATTAGTTCGATTGAACCGTTACCGAGGATGATGTTTTCGACAACCTCGTGACCGACAGCAAAACCGATTCCTCGTCTGTCATAGAAAACGAACCATCCGTCACGGCGGATGAAACCACATTAAATAAATCCTCAGCGACAGATATGGTCGCGCAAGTAAAAAAACCCGACGACGAGGCCGAACAGGTTATCATTCCCGTCGACCTCGACCTTGTCGAGGAGGATGAAATCCGGCGCGCACTGTCCGCCGACGACGAAGGGGGGCATGACGAATGAGCGCGTTTTTCGACATGATACAGGCCGCGCTGTTCACCATCTTCATTCAAAACCTTGTCTTCAACGGCGGCTATGGCGCGAGCGAGGCAATCCGCATGTCGGCCAAGCCCAAGCGTTTCCTACCGTTTTCAATCATGATTGCCTATTTCTCAACCGTCACCGCCGTCTCCTGCCGCGCGCTCGACAACATTAAGGAAATCGACGCCCTAAACGAAGCGATGCACGCTGCGGTTTTCGGCGTTGTGCTTGTGGTTATCTACATTGTCACGGCTTTGCTTTTAAAGCTCACGCTCGCGCCAAATAAGAAGTTTTTAAGTACGCTGGGCATCGCCGCCGTCAACACAATGGTCTACGCCGTACCACTCATCAACCGCCGCGCGGGCTACGACTACATCGAAAGCATCGGGACGGGTATCGGTTCGGGCATCGCGTTCATCCTCGCGCTCATGCTAATCAACGCGGGTCTTATTCGGCTTGAGCGCAACAAAAACATCCCTCCGCTGTTCAAGGGCACTCCGGCGATGTTCCTTTACGTCGCTATGCTTTCGCTCGCCTTCGCCGGCTTCTCAGGCAGTCCGCTGTTCGCCTGACAATCAGAATTAGCTAATTTTTTCCGAAGAAAGGGAATAACATATGTTAGATGTCAAATTTTTAAGAGAGAACCCAGAGCTTGTCCGGCAAAATATTAAAAACAAATTTCAAGACGGTAAACTGCCGCTCGTCGACGAGGTCATCGCGCTCGACACCCAGTGCCGCGCGGCCAAGACCGAGGCCGACAGCCTGCGCTCAAACAGAAACAAGATATCAAAGCAAATAGGTTACTTCATGGCACAGGGCAAGCCCGACGAGGCCGAAAAAATCAAGGCGGAGGTCACTGCCAACGCGCTGCGCCTCGCGGAGCTTGAGACCATCGAAACGGAACTCGGCGAAAAAATAACAAAAATTATGATGACGATTCCGAATGTCATCGATTCCAGCGTACCCATCGGAAAAGACGACAGCGAAAATGTCGAGGTTGACCGTTTCGGCGAGCCTGTCGTGCCCGATTTTGAAATACCGTACCACACCGACATCATGGAGCGTTTCGACGGCATAGACATAGAGAGCGCCGGACGCGTCGCGGGCAACGGCTTTTACTATCTGATGGGCGACATCGCGCGTCTCCACTCATCGGTAATTTCCTACGCGCGCGACTTCATGATTGACCGCGGCTTCACCTACTGCGTGCCGCCGTTCATGATTCGCAGCAATGTGGTCACGGGCGTGATGAGCTTTGCCGAAATGGACGCGATGATGTACAAAATCGAGGGCGAGGACCTCTATCTTATCGGCACGAGCGAGCATTCGATGATAGGCAAATTCATAGATACAATAATCCCCGAAGCGACGCTTCCCCAAACGCTTACAAGCTATTCTCCCTGCTTCCGCAAGGAAAAGGGTGCGCACGGCATAGAGGAACGCGGCGTTTACAGAATTCACCAGTTCGAAAAGCAGGAGATGATCGTGGTCTGCAAGCCGGAGGACAGCAAAATGTGGTTCGATAAGCTTTGGCAGAACACCGTAGACCTGTTCCGTTCGCTCGACATACCCGTAAGGACGCTCGAGTGCTGCTCAGGTGACCTTGCCGACCTCAAGGTTAAGTCCGTCGACGTTGAGGCGTGGTCGCCCAGACAGAAAAAATACTTTGAGGTTGGCAGCTGCTCAAATCTTGGCGAAGCGCAGGCGCGAAGGCTTAAAATGCGCGTCAAAGGAGAGGACGGAAATTACCTGCCGCACACACTTAACAATACCGTCGTCGCCCCGCCGAGGATGCTAATTGCGTTCCTTGAAAATAATCTTAACGACGACGGCAGCGTGAATATCCCAAAGGTGCTGCGTCCTTACATGGGCGGCAAGGCGAAGATTGAAAAGAAGTAACATGAG
>CAZDWM010000312.1:0-2264 GCA_964509145.1 uncultured Eubacteriales bacterium
TGCCGCCGAATGTCAGGGTGCTGTAGCCCATTGAAGTTAGCAGTTCCTTGACCTGCCGGGACTGCGGCTTTTTAATCAGAATGTCAATGTCGCACATGGCTCGCATAGCGGGCTGCGGGTAGATCGGTTTGATAATCCAGCCCTTGAGCGGCATACAGTCGATGCCGTTCTTCTCCATGGCGCTCAGCAGCTTGACTCCCTCGGAATGCTGGATATACTCGGTGACAACGGCCTTTTTATAGGCATCGAGGAACCTTTCAGTGACCGAATCGGGCAGGCCGGAGGTTTGCGACAGACCTATATACGCCATTCCCTCGACCTTGTGGTCGACGGCTAGCCGGAAAAGATAGTCCCAGTCGAAGCCTGCAAAGGGCGTGTCGACACAGCCGCCGTTGACAGCGGCGTCGACGAGCCTTATGAGATAGAACGCTTCCTCGATTTTATGTTCCATATTTATCCAAACCAAATCCTGACGGCGGGCGCTCAGCCCACGGTTTTCATCCCTCAAGCGACGAGAGGGCATTCCGATTAAATCCGTCGCATTTAACAAAACACACATTTTACAATAGCACATTTTAGATAATTTGTCAATGCTTTGCGCAAAGATATTTAAATTAATTTGCCTGTCCGGCACATTCCTTCGTTTAACCGTTAGGTAAAGAATTAATGGATTATGAACATAACGGTTTCAAACAGGCGTTGCATACGACAGAGATATTTGGTATTATATTTAATGTTTGAACCGTGATGATAAGGGGTGTACAAAACGAAAAAGAAGAAGACTGTATCCAATATTATTTTACTCGGGCTTGTAAGCTTGTTTGTCGACATGAGCTCCGAAATGGTTTATCCGCTTGTTCCGCTTTTTTTGACGGCAACGCTTGGCGCGTCGCCCGCTGTCGTGGGCATCATCGAGGGTATTGCGGAGAGCGTCGCGTCGTTTCTAAAGGTTTTCAGCGGATACATCGGGGACGTTTACCACAACAAAAAGCGTCTCGCGTTTGCCGGATATTCCGCGGCTGTTCTATATAAAATTGTTCTTATACTGGCCACGTCCTGGCCCGGAGTATTGATTGCGAGGGTCGTCGACCGAACCGGAAAAGGTGTTCGCACCGCGCCACGCGACGCGCTTGTGGCACAGTCAAGCGACGGCAAAAAGCTTGGCGGCTCATTTGGACTGCACAAAATGATGGATATGGCCGGTTCGTCCATGGGTGCGCTGCTTGCATATATATTTGTGGCTTCTGGCGTCGGTTTTCATAGGGCGTTTTTGTTTTCAATGATACCAGCCGTCGTCGGGATTTTGTTTATATCCTTTGTCAAAGAGGATAAACGCGAAAAGACAACCGCAGAAAAGTTAACGTTAAGGGGAGTTAAGCTCGACGGCAGACTGAAAGCCTACCTTGCCGTTATATTTATTTTTTGCCTTGGAAATTCGTCGAATACTTTTTTGCTGCTTAAGGCGCAGGAACGCGGCTTTTCGGCGGCACAGGTTATTTTGCTCTATTTGGTTTACAACATGTCTACCTCGGCGCTTGCCATTCCGTCGGGTCGGCTGTCAGACAGGTTTGGAAGAAGTAAGATACTTGTTCCGGGATATCTTATATATGGTCTTGTCTACCTCGGGTTTGCGCTTTTTTCCGCTAAACCCGCCGTTTTGCTGCTGTTTGTGGCTTACGGGGCTTACAACGCGTTTATCAGCGGAGCAGAAAGGGCGTTCATCGCGGAAAACGCGCCGTCGGGGCTCAAGGGAACAGTACTCGGCTTATACGGGATGCTTCAGGGCATCGGCTTATTGTTATCTTCAACGATTGCAGGTGCTATGTGGAAGAATATCGGCTCAGGCGCGCCGTTTTTGTTCGGAAGCGTCATCGGTATCGTCTCGGCTTTAATGATTTTAATAATAACAGGCAAGAATAAAACTATAATGAACAATAATTATTCATTGTTGGATTTTCTTTCAGCAAGGAATTTAAAATATTCATATCTGCTATTAACATTTTCTTGAGCTTGAATATATAATTCTTTAGCAATTTCTGGTTTAATTTTTGTGAGCATACGGAACCGAGTTTCACTATTCAAATACTCAGCTACTGGAACTTTAGGTTGCTTAGAATCTAAAGTTAGCGGGTTCTCATTTTTTAATACGTTATCGGGATGATATCTATATAATAACCATTGTCCAGAATCAACGGCAAGTTTTTGTTGCTTTAATGGAGAACTCATATCAATACCATGAGCAATACAATGGCTATAAGCAATAA
>CAZDWM010000313.1:0-2249 GCA_964509145.1 uncultured Eubacteriales bacterium
AATTGACTTTGCTTCATCATATGTGATTTCGCCGTGTGCCCATTTAAGCGACAGCTCCTTGGCGAAATCAGAAACAGGCACTCCGCCCATACCGTTTATTGCATCGGACAAGCTTATGGCGTCCATTCGAAGTGGCGTTTTTTGCGAATCCATGTCTGCACCCCCAAGTTCTGTTGAAAGTATAGCATAATCCTTGACGCAATTCAACTTCTTTATTATACGAGCATTACCCCAATCTTATCCTTTTTAGGATTCAGCCCTTATCGTTCGTACACACAGAGCGCACAGGCGGATTTGAGAGAAATCCGCGTCTACATATCCGACGTGCTGAATAATCCGACGGCGGCAAAGAATGTTACGGATAAAATTATCCGCAGCTGTCATTTGCTTGGCGGTCAGCCGAACATGGGCGCAAGTCTGCAAAGCAAAACGGGAAGGGAGACAGACCTGCGTATTCTTGTCTGCGGCAATCATATGGTTTTTTACAAGGCTGATGACGACTGTATATCTGTTGTGCGGATTTTGGACGGCAGAACCGATTATATGAAATATCTGTTCACCTAAAACGTTGACATTCACGCATAATTATGATAGAATTGAGATAGAATAAAAGGGAGGTGCAGATATGTTTAACATTCGACCTGTAACAGACCTGAGAAACAACTTTGCCGATATTTCAAAAATCGTGCACGAAAACGCCGCACCCGTTTTCCTGACAAAAAACGGATACGGCGATATGGTGGTTATGAGCATTGAGCAGTACGAAGCCATCATGAAAGACAGGATAATCGCCGACAAGCTCAGGGCTTCGGCGGCCGAGGCAAAAAGCACGGGCGAGCGGTTCGATTTCTTTGAAACGGCGGCTGAGCTGAGGGAGCGGCTGAATGAAAAAGTATAAAATAGAATTGCTCCCATCCGCGAAAAGAGACCTGTCCGATATGGTTGATTATCTGTCACAGTTTTATCCAGCGACGGCTCTTAAAAAGTATGACCGCATCATTGAAAAAATTGGATTGCTTCAGGATATGCCGAATATGTGTGAAGAGTATCCCACGGCTGTTTCGGAGTATAATTATCGCAAAATGGTGGTCGAGGATTACCTTGTTTTCTATGTTGTTTTTGATGATACGGTAGAAATACATAACATTATTAACGGTAAATTTGATATTCCCAAATACCTTAATTGATAGGCAGTGCGTCGTTTTGAACAAACGGCGCGCTTTTTATAAGATCAGCAGTCCTCTGCTATTATAAACCGACGCGCCGGCCGAACCCGTATTCAATACCGCCCTGCCCAGCGCCATAATCGTCGCCACCGCACCATCGATTTTCTCAGTGCTCTTTTCCTTGTCCGGTTTGATGTTGCCCGCGGGGTCTGTGCGGATGAAGATGTTGTCCATCATCCAGCGGAGAACCGGGTGACCGCCGTGGTTGAGTTCCCGTCCCAGGACAAGCCGTATGAGTTCGTTGGTCGGCGGCGACATGTCCCGGAAGCCCTGCCCAAACGGTACGACGGTAAAACCGATGCCTTCCAAATTCTGAACCATCTGCGCCGCGCCCCAGCGGTCGAAGGCGATTTCTCTGATGTTATATTTTTCACCGAGCTGTTCAATGAACTTCTCGATGAAGCCGTAGTGCAGCACGTTACCTTCGGTGGTGTTCAGGAAGCCCTGCTTGACCCAAGCGTCATACGGCACATGGTCGCGCCGGACACGAAGGTCGACGTTTTCCTCGGGTATCCAAAAATAGGGGAGTAGGATGTATTTTTCATCGGCTGTCCGCGGCGGAAAGACAAGCACGAAAGCGGTAATGTCTGTCGTCGATGACAAATCAAGCCCGCCGTAACACTCCCTGCCGTTAAGCTCGTCGGGAACAACTGCGTCGGCGCACGTGTCCCACTTCTCCATCGGCATCCAGCGGACGGACTGCTTGACCCACTGGTTCAGGCGGAGCTGTCTGAAGCTGTTTTCCTCCGCCGGGTTCTGTCTTGCGCTTTCGCAGGCGGACTTTACCTTGTCAATGCCGACGGTTATGCCTAAGCTGGGATTTGCTTTTTTCCATACCGCGGGGTCCGTCCAATCGTCCTCGGGAGCCGCGCCGTAAATGACGGGATAAAACGTCCTGTCATTTTTTCTGCCCTCGAGGATGTCCTTCGCCTTTTGATGTACCTCCCAGCAGATGCTGTTCTGATTGTCTCCGGCTGTGGTGATAAGAAAATACAGCGGCTGCATGCGCGCGTCGCCGCTGCC
>CAZDWM010000314.1:0-2243 GCA_964509145.1 uncultured Eubacteriales bacterium
AGGCGCTCTCGGGGATGAGATAGTTTACCGTTATGCGCTCGCTACCCTCGTTGGGATAGTCAAAAGAAAACGAGAGCGCGGAGGGTGCCGATGACGTCGGGTCGACTATTTCGGCGGACACTGAAAACGTAAGCGCACAAGCAAGCAGCGCCACTGCGACGGCTAAAGAAACCAAACTTTTTTTCATTGTGAAATCCTCCCGAAAAATAACGCTGAATTCGGCGAATAAAAGCCGCGTTTTTTCACCATTTCATGTTATTATACCACACATGGAAGGCAATAGCAACGCAATTATATCAATTATACATACTGTATGGATTTCAGCTTTTTCAAATTGACAAGACAGGCAGCTCATTGTATAATGTATACATTAATCATGAATATTGCGTAGGCGTTTGTTCCGGAAAGCGTTCGTTCTGAGTAAAACCAATTATTATGGTGTTAATCAACTGTCAGAGCTCACTTCGTTCGGTGGGCTCTGTTTATATTTAACAGGATTTTAACTTTTTTCCCGTGAAAGAGGGTTCAATAAAAATGCGGGCTTTTAAGCTTTTACGCCCGGAAAGCACAGAAGTGTTGAAACGGTATGTGTCTCACGGCGCTCAATACGCGCTGGCTTTCTTAAAGTGGATTATCGCCGGGCTGACTATCGGAGTAATAGGAGGTCTGCTCGGCGCGGCGTTTCATTTAAGCGTCGAATACCTTGCCGGAGTTAGAGTTGCGCACCCGTTTGTTTTATATTTTCTGCCGCTTGGCGGTTTGCTGATTGCTCTTATGTACCGCCTTTCAAAGGTCAATCCCAGTGTCAACGATGTGCTTGAGACCGTCAGAACGTCGGAGAAGCTTCATGTCCTGATGATACCGCTGATATTTATCAGTACCATCATTACCCAGTTCTTGGGCGGCTCCGCCGGAAAAGAGGGTGCGGCGGTTCAGATGGGCGGCGCGGCGGGCTATCAATTAGGACGGTTGATGCGTGTCAACGATAAGGACAGCCCGATTTTTGTAATGTGTGGCATGAGCGCCGTGTTCGCGGCCGTGTTCGGTACGCCCATCACGGCGTCAGTGTTCGCCATTGAGATGATAAGCGTGGGCATAATGTATTATTCCGCACTAATTCCGTGCATCACCGCCGCGCTTGTCGGCTGGCAGACCGCGTCACTGCTCGGTGTGACGCTTGTGAAGCTGCCGGAGCTTCCCGTGACGGAAATGTCATTCTCCGCAGTCGGATGGACGGTGTTAACGGCGGTTTGTTGCGCGTTTATCAGCGTTGTCTACTGCGCGGGACTTCACAGGGGTAAGAGCTTAGCTAAGAAGTACATTAAAAACCCATATGTTAGGGTGGCACTGGGCGGTGTAGTTATTGTTCTGCTGACGCTTATAGTAGGCAATCAGGACTACAACGGTGCTGGTATGAGTTATGTTGCCCGAGCCGTGAGCGGTGACGCGGCGCCTTACGCGTTCCTGCTTAAGATAATTTTTACGGTGATAACAATGTCCGCAGGATACAAAGGCGGCGAAATCGTGCCCGGACTTTTCATCGGTGCTTCCCTGGGCTGCTTTATCGGCTCCTTTTCAAGCATAAGCCCGGGCTTCTGCGCCGCCTTAGGCGTCGTGGCGCTGTTTTGCGGCATGGTAAACTGCCCCGTCGCCTCCGTATTTCTCGGCATTGAAATGTTCGGCGCAAACGGGCTTGTCTTTTACGCGATTACCGCCGGCATCAGCTTTCTGCTTTCCGGCAGTTACGGGCTTTACAGCAAGCAGAAGCTCGTTTATTCAAAGCTACGAGCGGAATACATCAACATCCACGCGAAATAAGTCTTGCTTTTTTTAAGGGCTTCCTATATAATTTTAGAAGTTTGAAGTTTAATGTTATGATGCAATTAGTAACCGCTGATTAAGTCGGCATTTTATTTGGACACGAAAAAGGCGGTGGCATTGATGAGCGTCGTAATTGTGGTCGGCGGCGGCGCGGCGGGGCTAATGGCCGCCGGAACGGCCGCCGCGAACGGTCAAAAGGTCGTTTTGCTTGAGCGTAACGACCGACCCGCGCGCAAGGTGCTTGTCACCGGCAAGGGACGCTGTAATGTAACGAACAACTGCACGGAGTTGTCAAAGCTCATTGAGTCCGTACCCGTCAACGGGCGGTTTCTTTACGGTGCTTTTTCAAGGTTTATGCCTTCCGATACCATAACGCTTTTTGAGAAGCTCGGCGTGCCGCTCAAAACGGAGCGCGGCGACAG
>CAZDWM010000315.1:0-2236 GCA_964509145.1 uncultured Eubacteriales bacterium
ATAGCGCAGTTATGGCTCGGCGGCGACCACTACAAATGGCGTGCCATGCGCTCCTACGGTATCGACGAAAAATACATCACGGGAGTCGCTTCAGGTTACGAAAAGTTTCTCGCGTGGGCAAAGGTTATGCCATATCTTATAGGCAATCCGCTATACCATTGGACACACCTTGAGCTTCAGCGCTACTTTGATGTTAACGAGCCATTGAATGAAAAGACTGCGGAGGACATCTGGAACAGAGCGAACGCGAAAATCGCCGCCGGAGGCTTCACGCCGCGCGCGCTGATAGACGGCTCTAACGTTAAGTGCGTGTGCACCACCGACGACCCTGCCGACACGCTCGAATACCACAAGCTCATTGCCAAGGACAAAAGCTTCAAGTGCCGCATCCTTCCGGCGTTCCGCCCCGACAAAGCTTTAAACGTCGAGCTGCCGACCTTTTTCCCGTGGCTTGAGGCACTCGAAAATGTTTCGGACGAAAAAATCGAGAGCTTCGCGGGGTTAAAGTCTGTGCTGCTCGACCGAATTGAGTTTTTCGACGCCATGGGCTGCCGCGCGAGCGATCAGGCGTTTTCATATGTGCCCTTCACTGAGAGCGACGACATTGAGCTTGAGCTGATTTTCTCAAAGGTTCTTGAACATAAAACGCTCAACGCGGAGGAAATCGATAAATACCGCACAGCGCTGATGTGCTTCCTCGCGGGCGAATATGCCAAAAAGAGATGGGCGATGGAACTCCACATGGGCGCGATGCGAAACAACAACGCTGCCATGTTCAAAAAGCTCGGCCCCGACACAGGCTTCGACTCCATCGGCGACGACCAGGTAGCGTTTAAGCTCTCCCGCTTCCTCGACTGCATGGCGTCGCAGGGCAAGCTCCCCAAAACAATCCTTTTCACGCTCAATCCTAAGGACAACTACGTCCTCGGCTCAATGCTCGGTAACTTCCAGTCGTCCGAGGCCGCGAGCAAAATTCAGTTCGGCTCCGGCTGGTGGTTCAACGACAACATCGACGGAATGCGCGAGCAGATGAAGGCTTTGGGCAATCTCGGCTGTCTGGGTAAATTTGTCGGCATGGTAACGGATTCCCGCTCCTTCCTTTCATACCCGAGGCACGAATATTTCCGCCGAATTCTCTGCGGTCTCATCGGCGACATGGTGGAGAGCGGGCTTTATCCTGCGGATTACGAGACGCTTACAAAAATTGTCGAGGACGTTTCATACAACAATGCCACCGCATATTTCGGACTTCGGCTTTAATAATAAAACCATCTTGAAAGGAACATTACTGGTATAATGGAATTAAAGACACCTCTTTACGACATACACGTCAAATACGGCGGTAAAATCGTCCCCTTCGCGGGCTATCTGCTACCTGTCCAGTACGGCACGGGCATCACCGCCGAACACATGGCCGTCCGCTCGGCGGCGGGTCTTTTTGACGTCTCGCACATGGGCGAGGTTAAAATTACCGGCAAGGACGCGCTTAAAAACATCAATATGCTCGTCACAAACGACTGCACCGGCATGTATGACGGTCAGGTTCGCTACAGCCCGATGTGCAACGAGAACGGCGGTGTTGTGGACGACCTGCTTGTCTACCGCAACAGCGAGGACGACTATTTAATCGTCATCAACGCGGCAAATCACGATAAGGATGTCGCGTGGATGAAGTCAAAAATAACGGGAGATGTTGTATTTAAAGATATTTCCTCCGAAGTCGCCCAGATTGCGCTTCAGGGACCGATGGCCGAAAAGATTCTTCGTAAGCTTACCGGCGAGGAGAACATACCCGTCAAGTACTACAGCTTCAAGTGCTTCCCGAAGGTAGGCGGAATTGAATGCCTCGTTTCAAAGACGGGCTACACGGGTGAGGACGGTTATGAGCTTTATGTCGCCCCCGAGTACGCCGCGGCGCTTTGGGAAAAGCTGATGGAAGCGGGCGCCGAGTTCGGGCTGATTCCCTGCGGCTTGGGCGCGCGCGACACGCTGCGTCTTGAGGCGGCTATGCCCCTTTACGGTCACGAGATGGACGACGTTATATCGCCGGTTGAAACGGGTCTCGGCTTTTTTGTAAAAATGGGTAAGGACGACTTCATCGGCAAGAATGCTTTGCTTGAAAAGGGCGATCCGAGCATCTACCGCGTCGGCGTGGAACTCACCGACAGGGGCATCGCACGCGGCGGAGATAAGGTGTTTAAGGACGGCAAAGAGGTAGGTTACATCACCTCCGGCA
>CAZDWM010000316.1:0-2208 GCA_964509145.1 uncultured Eubacteriales bacterium
CTGTGGGTACCTTGATAATATTGTCGCCGTCGCAGCCGTCTGTCTCGCCGCTTTCGCGGTAATCATGGGTGGCGGTGATGACATAGACCCTTTTACCCGCCGCCTTTAGACCTCGGAGCATATCGATAAATTCCTCATGGCAGACAAGCTCGCCGTCGTTGGTGACGTCGCCCGACAGAAGAATGACCTCGGTTTCATCCTTTGCGAGCTGTGAAAACGCCGCGCGAAGCAACCCCGCGCAGTCCTTCATTAATTTTTGGCTTTTGCCGTTAAATTTGTCGTAGGCCTTGCCGGATGTGCCGAGCCTCGGTGAATAATAATGTGTGTCCGATATGACAACAAAGCTGAACAAACCATTTACCCGCTTTCAAACCCGTTTCGTAAAAACCGAACCATCCCGCATCTAATATCTAACGTCTAGCGTCTAGTTCACTGATGACGTGCCGTGATGGCACAGAGGTTTTTATAGCTGATGGCCATCGATTCTCTGGGGTCAATGTCGCAGGAGTCCTGTTCGATGACGATATAACCCACACCGATGTCCTGACAGGCCTCGAAGCACGCGTCAAGGTTGAGGTTGCCCGTGCCGATTTCGGCGAACTTTCGCTCGTTTTCGACAATTTTATAATCCTTGAAGTGGCAGACCTCCATGCGTCTGCCGATTTTGCGGATATAGTCGGGCGGGTTGACGCCGCCAGTCTGAAGCCAGTGAGTATCAAGAATGAAGTGGACACAGTCGGGGTCGGTGTCCTCAACAAGCGTGTCCATTATCGTCCTGCCGTCGTCGAGACGCTCAAATTCGAACGCGTGGTTGTGGTAGGCAAACTGCATTCCCTGTGTCTTCATGCGCCGACCGATGTCGTTGATTATATCAATAAATTTATAAATACCCTCGGGTGAGCACCTGTACATAAGCGGCATGGAACCGAGACCTATGGAAGGGCAGTGAATCATTTTATGCTCCGCTATAAGGTTGTCGAGGTCGTCGCGCATCCGCTCGAACGGCTTGTGGGTGACACAGATGTCGAGACCGAAGCGCTCGACAAGCTCCGCGACCCTTTCAGGCTCTATGGGACCGATGCCAGAAATCTGTGCGACGCTGATGCCCTCGTTTTTAAGAAACTCAAAGGTCTTTTCGGTGTCCTCATAAGTTTTAATGTAATCGCGCAGCGTAAAAAGCTGAGCGCCCAGCTTAATTTTTTTCATAATAACAGACATCCTTTCATAGCGGACTAAATATTTACGATATACTGACAATATAAGGCTTAATATAAATTTTATTATAGTCATTCACCGGGCGGTAGTCAACCTTGAACTTGAACCCGCATACAAATTTTACAAAAATTCACGAAAATTTTATAAACTGTAATGATTTCCACTGTATTTTGTCTTGACTAATTCAACAATTACGGTTAAAATATAGATGAAAACAAATATAGGAGAATGAAAATGAGTGAGGAATTCGGTCCCGATATCGTCAGTGTTATAGACGAGGATGGCAACGAGCATGTGTTTGAGGAGCTTGACAGAATCGAGACGGACGATGGGCGTTTTGTGGCGCTTGTTCCGTGCCATGACGAAGCGCAGGAACTCATTGACGACAACGGCGAGTTGATTATTCTTCAGGTTACCGAGGAAAACGGCGAAACTTATCTTTCTCCCATCGAAGACGAAAATCTGTTCAACGAAATCGGTGCAGAGTTTGAGCGCCGCTTGTCGGAGCTTTACGATTTTGATGACGACGATAATGACGACAACGGCGACGAGGACGACGGCTCCGACGAATAAAACTTAAATATTCCCTGCCTTGTGCGGCAAATATATGACTGATACTAACCCAACAAACATTTTTAGGGAGCCATGCTCCGGCGGCGGATTGCAGACCTCCCGGCTTTGCCGGACGAAGGGAGCGAGAACCCGCAGGGCGGCAACCCACCTGCTTATAGGCAGGTTAATATCATGTCATATTCGGCTTGGCGGGGTATATTTCTGTAAAGGACGTCTTCTTAATAATCAAAAAGGTGATTAGACTTGGAAAAAATTATCAGCAACGACATTTTGGATATGATACCGCATGACAGCGGCTTCCTATATGCCGAAAAGTCCCCCATGGACGACGGCAATATACGCGTCTCCTTTTTTTCATACGAGCAGGAAAAAAACGACGTTTTTCCCGTAACTACCAAAACATACCTCCAGCACAAATTC
>CAZDWM010000317.1:0-2208 GCA_964509145.1 uncultured Eubacteriales bacterium
GAATACGGCACGGTTACCGACAACGGCGGCACCGAATATTACAGCGAAATCACCTATATGGGAAACGGTAGATTTTTCATTCACGAAGACTGGCAGGTCAGCGCCGAAGAGGACTACACCTACCTTTATGAAAACATCTATATGAAGGTTTCCAGGCATATTTACGATGCAAACACCGATTCATTGAGCACTTACAATTCCGACAAATATTTTTTGAACCTTGCCAACAACTATTACGACAGCACGCGCAACGGCATTTCGGCTTCAAGTTTTTTAAACGACGGCTATTATTATGCAACCTACTGCATCAGTGTCGACGCGAATAAAAAAGGCTATTACGATCAATTTATTTTGGACAGTAACCTTAACATTGTTCTTTCGCTTTCAGGCAACTTTGGCATAACGTCAAAGTCGGTGACCGACATAACAGAGGTTGCTTTTTACGACCTTGCTTTGATTTATACCGACGGCTACGGCGTTGTGTCTGTGCTGCCGAGTATTCTCCGCATTTACGATAAAAGCGGCGCCGTGCTTGCCGATAACGACACCTATACAATAACAACGGCGGGTCTTAACAACGGCATGATTATCGCTACCGCGCTCGATACAAACGGCGACACCGTTTACGGCGGATTTAATGTTAAGGGCGAAGAGGTCATTCCCTTTAAATATACCAAAATCGACCCGTTTACAGGCTATTACACCATAGCCGAAAGAAAGGACGGCTCAAAAACTGTCAGAGTGCTTTTGTCGCTTGACGGCGTGGAAATCACGCAGATGAGCGATTACAGCGTGGCTCTTGCCGATATGACCACGAATACCAGCGGCACTCCGATTTACAAGGTGGGCTGCTATATGTACACCGTCACCGATGCTCAAAGCAAAAAAACCTACGGAATAAAGAACCTTAACGCCGATGTAAACAAAAACGTGATATTGCCGGCAACAATGGTAACGGGAAGCACACTGTACGCTCCCACAGACAGCCCGTCCGACGTATTTGTGTTTGCAAAATTCAGCGATACGGATTCTTTCACAATTTACAGACTGATATGATAACCCGCGTTTTAACTGCACAACAAGGACTTGACGAAGCGGTTGAGCTTATAAAAAACGGCGAATTGGTCGTTTTCCCAACCGAAACCGTTTACGGGCTCGGCGCCGACGCGTTTAACGAGGACGCGGTAAAAAAGATTTTTGTTGCAAAGGGTAGACCGCAGGACAATCCGCTGATTGTACACATCTCGTCGCTTGAGCAAGTTGCGGACATCGCAAAGGAAATTCCCGAAAGTTTTTACGCGCTTGCAGAGCGTTTTATGCCGGGGCCCATCTCGATAATTTTAAAAAAGAGCGACAAAATTCCGTCGGTTGTCACAGCAGGCGGCGACACCGTTGCGGTTCGCATGCCAAACAATCCCGTTGCATGCGCGCTTATTTCGCGCTCGTCGGTTGTTGCCGCGCCGTCGGCAAACCGAAGCAAGCACGTTTCCCCAACAACGGCAAAACACGTTCTAGACGATTTGGACGGACTTGTTCCGCTTATACTGGACGGAGGACCTTGCCGCGTGGGGATTGAAAGCACGGTGCTTGATTTAACAACCGATGCTCCGACAATTCTTCGACCGGGCGCGGTGACCGCGGAAATGCTGCTTGAGGTTTTGGGGCAGGTAAACTCAAACTGCGGCGTGATAAAGATTGCGAAATCACCGGGAATGAAATACACTCACTACGCGCCTAAGGTCGACACCGTTGTTGCCGAAAATATTGAAAACGCGGTTAAGGAATACGATAGGATTAAAAGTGAGGGCGGAAGCCCCGTGCTTGTCTATCGTGATGTTTACCGCGACGTTACAAAAGAAAGAAACGTCTTGGATTTGGGGATTACAGCAGACGACTACGCAAGGAACATCGATGCCGCACTACGAAAAGCCGAAGAAACCTATTCAAACATTATCGTAGAGAAGTTGAACGGAAGCGGTATCGAGATTTCCGTTATGAACCGCGTCAACAAGGCGGCAGGCGGAAAAACGGTGTGATATGAAAGTGCTTTTTGTGTGCCTTGGAAATATGTGCCGCTCTCCATTGCTTGAGCAGATGTTTTCTACATACGCTTTAGAGCACGGTTTTATGTGCGAGGTTGAAAGCGCAGGGCTGTTAAACCATTGCCGAATGATGTCAGAGGGCAGTGTCAAGGTGTTGAAGTCGCGC
>CAZDWM010000318.1:0-2149 GCA_964509145.1 uncultured Eubacteriales bacterium
CCAGCGGCGCCGCCCGTTAAATACATCAAGGTTTCCGGCGGAATCTTTCTTGACATGACCATTCACGATTTCGACATGGTTCGCTTTATGTCGGGCGCGGAGGTTGAGGAAGTGTTCGCCTACGGCGCGGTGCTTGTCGACCCTGCCATCGGCGACGCGGGCGACATCGACACCGCCGTTATCTCAATGAAGCTTTCAAACGGTGCTATCGCCGTTATCGATAACTGCCGCCGCGCAAGCTACGGCTATGACCAGCGCGTCGAGGCTTTCGGCAGCCTCGGTCAGGTAGCAATTGCCAACGACACCGAGTCAAGCGCTATATTGTCCGACGCTTCCGGCGTCCACGCCGAAAAACCGCTGCTGTTCTTCCTTGAGCGCTACATGGGTGCTTATGTCGCCGAGGTTACAGAGTTTATCGACTGCATCGTCGGCGACAAGCCTGTTAATGTCGGCATCGACTGCGGCCTCGCTCCCGTGCTCATCGGTCTTGCCGCCAAGAAATCGCTCGTCACCGGCATTCCTGTCAAGGTGGCCGATATAGCCGCGGAATACGGACTTTAATCCCGAGTATTTAATAAACAGGGGCTGCGTCGCAGCCCCTGTTTATTAATAAAATAATTTATTTCGTAACGGGGACATATATCCTGTAATCCCCTACTTCATATATCTTTTTATAATCCTCGTCGTCATCGAGGTATGCATACAAAATGTCGCCGGAATTTATAATAAGGTGTGTAAAGTGATATTTTGAAAGCACATCGCGGTAGTTTATCTTACCCATTTGCATGTTGTAGTACTCCTGCATGATATCTGCTTTGCCGTTGTTTTCGATGCAGTACACCTCGGCACGCGCGTCAATATATGTCCTGATACCCATGAATTGAGCATAATCACCGTCATTGTAGCCTATGTAAAGCCTAACCTTTGATGTGTCTTTATTTTCAAGCAGATAGTTGACGGCGTCGCTGCTTGGTGCCATCCCCATATTCGGTTCTTGTTTGAGTATTTTTATTGGTATTGTGCTTATTAGCAATATACAGATAGCTCCTACTAATATTTTTCGCGTTTTAGGAGATGAGGTTTCCTTCTTCTTTTCATTTTCACGCTCTGTAAATGTAATATTTTTCAGATAGTAGGTCAACGGGAACGATGCACCAAGTAAAAACAGCAAATAACTCCTTACGCTTGAAAGTGCCAGAAATGAGGTGCCAAGCGTCAACAGTACGTAGCGAAGCTTCGTTTGACCCTTGCGGTGAAGACAGTAAATTAGTGTCACAATTAATAAAGAGGCAAAAATCACAATACCGACCGTATTGTTGATGTCGGGGGGTAACATTTCACCGACTACGGTGCTGATCTCCGCGTGACCATAGGATCGTAAGATATAGGTCATCGCCTCGAACCCGTAGGGATTAAAAAAACCGGCAGCGAAGGAGGTAACCGCTGCAATGAGCAACGGAAGCTTTGCGTAACCCTCTCCTCTGACAAACAGAACTTTAAATTTAAACGCGTCGACAAAATACGGCAACATCAGCACAAACATCATCAGCCACATTGAGGCGTGCATGTTGATGAGCAGCACCGAAAGAAACGGAAGATAAATCAACCATTTCCATTTTTGGGTTAATACATATTTTTCAAGTGCGTAAAGCATTACAGCAAGGATAATCATGGTAAATATTTGCGGTCTTGACTTGTAAAATAAAGCCATAAACGCTGCGGTGAATGTTGTTACACTAAACGAAACAAAAAAGTTGCCGTCGGTAACAAGCATGCAAAGCTTGTGAAGTATCACAATCATTGCAGCGAAGACAAGGGCAATCAGAATAAAAAGACAGGCTTTACCGAGAACATTCCAGCTGACCCAAAATACAACCGCCGACAACCACTGCTGCATCACAAAATGGAGTCCTTCATGAATTGAAAACGGCTCTATATGCGGAATACCATTTTCAAGTACATATCGTCCGCTGTTTAGTAAGAACCATAAGTCGTTATCATATTCGAGACGAACCATCAACAACGGCACAAACATAAAAGCTATAAAAAAACGCTGCCATCCCTTGTTCATCGTACCGGAAGCCAAACCGTCGTTTTTCATGTTTATGACCATCCCTTTCGCTGCGCTCAAGGCACAAAAGGGAATGAA
>CAZDWM010000319.1:0-2148 GCA_964509145.1 uncultured Eubacteriales bacterium
AACACAGCAGCATACTCACGCCCGGAACAATCGAAACGAGAGAGAACATGGCAAAGCGCTGCCCTACTGCGACCTCCGTCGCCGCGACAACCACCTCGCTGCTTAGCATCTTGCTGGGCTCAAGACCGATTATCATATACATTAAAATGATGCCTGTCGTCGCCAAGGCGTTGTCAAGCTTGTTGACAAACGACTGGCACGCGGAGCCGAGCGCCGTATCGCGGAAGCCTGTTTTCCACTCCATGTAGTCAAGACTGTCGCCAATCATCGCGTAGGAGGCAATGTTAAGCACACCCACGGGAATGCTTGAGATAATCAGGAACGGAATGCAGGCGTAAAGGCTTACAAACCAGCCGACGAGCGTTGTAACGATGCTTGCGAAAAAGCTCGCTATACAGGTGAAAATGACAATTTGTTTGTAGCTGAACCGCTTAGCGAAAAGCGGCATTACAAGCATCGCCCCGAATGAACCTACAGCGGCGCAGACGAGGAAAATTGTGTTAACCGACGAAATGCTTTTTTCTATGTACGCGAGGCGCTGCTCTGTCGACATGTCGGATGTTAGCGTCGGACCGATATAAAACGCGTAACGCGCGACATGGAGCGCGGCGGCCTGAAGCATATACCTTCCGCTGCTTAAAACACCCATGATGACGACGAGCATCAACGGACGGCAGGAGAAAATCCGTCCGAGCCGCGATTTTTCGCCGGGTTGCTTCTTTTTATTTGGTACAACGACGCGTTCCTTGATATGAAAATATGAATTGACAAACAGAATGATGCCGATGACAGACGACACGACGGCTATGCAGACATATTTGAGCTTGTTCATCTCAATGGGGTTGGCTGTCGTTGCGATTTTAGGCAGGATAAATCCGAGGAAAAAAAACAATATCATCGGAAGCGCGGAGCCGATACCATTTAAAGTCCGGCTGTTTGAAATCAGTGAGGAACGCTCGTCTGGGTTGGGCGTCATGGCGTTCGGCAGGCTCCAGAACGGTACGTCGCTGACGGTGTAAATCATGCCCCAGAGGACATAGACAACGGCGGCGTAAACCATCAGATGCGTTTTATCAAGATTCGGATAAAAGAACATCAGAAACGTCAGAATGCCTATGGGAACGGCGGTAAAGACAATATAGGGCTTCATCTTGCCCCATTTCGTGGTTTTTGAGTCGACAATCATACCCATCATCGGGTCGTTTATAGCGTCCCAGACCCTCGCGAGAAGCATCAGCAGCAGGACAAAAATGAGCGGAAGCTGTAAAACGTTGGTGTAGAAATCGCTGACATAGGAAGACATGGTTGAGTAAATCATGCCCTGTCCCAGCGCGCCCACGGAATACATCCAGTATTCCTTCTTGGATATGTAGCGGTTTGCAAGAGGGGAACCCGCCGTTTTTCCTTTTTTCATTTGCTCAACTCCGAGTATTTTATTATAGTTTTTTTGCATTTGCTTTGACGAAATGCTCGTCAAGCTCAAAGTCAGCAGAGCCGTCTGCGGCGGGTGCGAAAGAAAGCTCTTCGGCCAGTAACTCGGAGCAGATGAACTTAAGGTTATTGCGGATGATATCCTCAATAACACCATCGCATTCTACCGTGACGGCGATGTGGTCGGTTACGTTGAAGCCAAGCGTCTTGCGGAGGTTCTGGAGCTTTGAAATAAGCTCACGGACATAGCCTCTTTCAAGCAGCGACGCGTCGACAACGGTGTTCAAAGCGACGGTTATACCGAAGTTGCTGTCGGTGACATAGCCCTCGCAGGCTTTTTCGGTAACCAGCAGGTCGTCAATCGTAAACTCGACGTCCGTTCCGTCAATGACCGTCTTATATATGCCGTCGGTTTTTATGGTGTTCATTATCGTTGTGTTGATATCCTCGTTGAAGTAGCCGCGTATGGCGTTTAATACCTTGCCGTACTTCGGTCCGAGCGTCTTGAGCTGGGGCTTTATTTCGTAGCGGATAAGCGACGACATATCGAAGTCGGTGAGCACCTCGTCGACGTTCAGCTCCTCGGCGATGGTCTGAAGCTCCTCGTCGCTTAAAACGGTTTCGCCCTCAAAATTGACGATGCAGCGGCTTAACGGCTGGCGATTGCGGATGCGGACAAGCTCGCGCAGCTTGCGACCGATTTCGACTGCCTTGTAG
>CAZDWM010000320.1:0-2115 GCA_964509145.1 uncultured Eubacteriales bacterium
AATTTTAGAGAAGGGAGGATTTATTCATCACTTTTTGTGATGAATAAATCATGGTTATAAAAATGAATTGTCTTAACGACAGTTTAAATACACGCTTTCTGTGTAGTCACGGATTTCACGGTTGATTTTTACCTCCAATATGAAGCAACTCAGATATTAATGATTAACTAATCTATTGCGAAACTTCAAAACACTAATAATATCAAAGGTTTCATAGTAAGAAAACAACTGATTATTTCTTTACAGTTCCTCTTTTGTTTGACAATATTGTATGATAATGATACACTATTATTATATGTAAGCTGTTTATTTCGAAACAGCGGTGTGAGTTTTCGGAAATAATCCGGGGAATTTTATTGGGGGTCTTAAAAGTGAAAAAAGTCAGGAATGTTCTGTGCGTCATGCTTGCCGCGCTGATGGTGTTTTGCGCGTGCCAAATGTCTTTATTGACGTCGGCTGAAGCCCTGCCGTCCGAGGCGGCACAGGTAGCCTTCAAGAACAAATACGCGTTTGTCTTTGTACACGGTCTCAACGGTTGGGGCGGGGACGAGGGCTTAAACGGCGTTGTGCCCTACTGGGGCGCGTCGACAGGCGATTTGATGCAGTATCTCAACGTTCAGGGTTATGAATGCTATTCCGCGTCCGTCGGTCCCATTTCAAGCGCTTGGGACAGGGCTTGCGAACTGTATGCCCAGTTAACCGGTTCAATGGTCGACTACGGCGCGGCGCATTCCGCGGCGCATAATCATTATCGCTACGGCAGAACCTACAGCGAACCGCTTATTAAAGACTGGGGTAAGCTTGATTATGAAAACAAGTTGATTAAGGTCAATCTCGTCGGTCACAGCTTTGGCGGAACCGCCATCCGTATGCTGACCTATCTGCTCAAATACGGCGAGCCGGCCGAGGTATCGGCGAGCCCGTCCGACGTTTCCCCTCTGTTCACAGGCGGCAAGGGCAACTGGGTCAACAGTATGACGACCGTCTGCACGCCGCACAACAGCGCCACCATCTATTTTCCGCTCGACAAGCTTAAAATTACAAAGTTCGTCCAGTACATCAGCATTCTTTACGCGGGCGTCGCGGGAAGGTCGATTTTTAACGGTTCCTATTTTGATTTTCACCTTGAGCAGTTCGGGTTGACGAACATCCCCGGCGAGCATAACGCCGATAAGTACCTTGAGGCTGTGAGGCGTATTCTAAATAATACGGACGACACGGCGCAATATGATATCACACCCGAGGGCGCGCAAAAGCTAAACAAATACCTTAAAATAAATGATGAAGTATATTATTTTTCATACGCTTTTAAAACAACAGTCAGTGTGCCGGTATTGAATATTGAGCTGCCTAAAAAATCGACAAATCCCGTTCTTTTTATGGCTTCTTTGATGATGGGCGTTTTACCTGCGTTAACCGACAGCAACACCGGTATCAAATACGGCAAGGAATGGCGCGCAAACGACGGTCTTTGCAGTACAATATCAGAAACATATCCGTTTGATGAAGCGCACACCGACTACAACAGCGCAAGCGTCAGTCAGGGCGTTTGGAATGTCATGCCCGTAAGCGAGGGCGACCACGGAACGGCTATCGGTCTTCTTGTTAAGGACGAGACGCAGACGCATGATTTCTATTTAAATATGCTGCAGATGCTCATCGCGCTGGAGGATTGAAGATGGTGAATAAAAGCTTCAAGCGCTTTTTCGGCATGATGCCCATCCTCGCGACGCCCATAAACGACAAGGGCAATGTCGACGCTGAGGATATTGTCTCGCTTGTAAACTATTGCCTTAACGCGGATTGCAAGGCTATCGGTCATCTTGCCGGGGCTTCCGAATTTCAGTGGTGCAGCCGCGACGACAGGGAACTCATTATCAAAACAACCGTCGATGCTGTCGGGGGCAAGGTGCCTGTTTTTATCGGCACCGCCGCCAACAATATTAAGGACACTGTTTACAATACGCAACAGGCGGAGGCTATGGGCGCGGACATGATAATGTTATGTTCACCGCCCGCCGGAAGCGCCGATGAAAACGAAATATTTGAGTATTACGAAACTGTCTGCAAGTCCGTCAAGCTGCCCGTCATCGTTCAGGACACCGGCGCGTCGGC
>CAZDWM010000321.1:0-2105 GCA_964509145.1 uncultured Eubacteriales bacterium
CGTACGCGAGGTAGAAGAAGAAACCGGACTGACTGTGCAGCCCGAAAACGGAAGATGCATAAAAAGCATACGCCGCGCCGACAGCTTCTGCGATGTCTGGCTGTTTCAGCAGGATTTTAACATCAAGGACGTCGTGCTGCAGGAGAACGAAACGTGTGACGCAAGATGGGCGTCAAAGGACGACCTTCGCCGCATGATTGCCGCCGGTGAATGTGTCCCGTTTTGCTGCGATATTGAGGAATTATTTACCGCGTCGGAGGGAAAACATGGACAGCGTAAAGGATTATCTTGAGTATGTCAAAGCCCCGTGGGGGAAAATGTTTTACGACCTGCTGTTTTGGCAGCTAAATATTCCCGATTCGCCGCGGCTCAAAATCCTCGATTTCGGCAGCGGGCTCTGTGTGACGGCGGACCGCTATGCGGCATGCCATGACGTGACCGCCGTCGAGCCGAACGAGGAGATGATTGCCCACCGTTTCAGGGAAAACACCTATGTACAGATAGGGGGCGGCATCGAAAAGCTCGCGGTGTTTGAGGACAGTGCATTCGATTTTATTCTCTGCCACAATGTACTGGAATACATTGAGGACAAAGAGCCGGTCGTCGCCGAACTGATGCGGATATTAAAGCCCGGCGGGACGCTGTCGGTTATCAAGCACAACCGCGCCGGACGGGTTTTTCACAGCGCGGTGTTCCGGAACGACCCCAAAACGGCGCTGTCGCTCTTAGAGGACGGTGACAGCGACGGCGGTTGTCTGGGGGTGCAGCGTTTGTACTCCAATGAAGACATGAAGGCATGGTCTGAAAGGCACGGAGGTCGGATTGCGCACATTTTTGGACTGCGCGCCTTTTTTGCGCTCGGGCAGGATAATAAAATTAAGTTTACAGACGCGTGGGTTCGTGATATGCTGATTTTAGAACAGGCGGCAGCGGAAAAACCCGCGTACCGTGAGGCGGCGTTTTTCAATCATTTATTGATTGTAAAGGCGTGAGGAGAAGACTGGCAATGACAGACTGTCACCGCCTCCGACGCGCATCGCTCAAAGGATGTCGGGTTGTATGTACGGGAGCTTGAAGCGCGTATATAAACAAGGGGGGGGTAAGCTCAATGAACCACGATGACCGGATTGTGCTTTTGAAAGCCGGACAGCTTCCTCTATACGCGCAGGTTATCCGTCAGAGCTTCTCTACCATCGCTAAGGAATTCGGACTGACAAAAGAAAACCGGTACGCCGCCAACGGATTCGTACATACAGGTACAAAGAAATTCAAGCATCTGCCGTTTGTGGTAGGGTTTATGGAGTGAACGGTGCTATAACCTTAAAGCTTTCTGTTGTTTCCGGCTTCCATAATCTAATGTCTAACATCTAAAGGAGTTGACAGTATGCCCGGCATCATCAAAGTGATTTCCCTGTTCTTAGCCGCCGTGCTCATTATTCTTATCCCTGAGGGTGGGATTACCGTAGAGGAGCTGCTGAATTTGGAAACGACCGCACCGGCTGAGATTCAACTGACCGATTCGGACGCTATTATCGCTAAGGCCGCCAACGCCGACACCTATGCGGCGACCGACGCTTTGGGCAGAACGCTTCCCGGCAATGCCGAGGTCGGTAATGTTCGGGAAGGCAAATACGTCGGTCTGTTCTACTGGACGTGGCACGTCGCACACGCGCAGACAGTCGCTGCGCAGTCGCCGTATAATCCCATCAATATCACTGAGACAATCAAGAATAACCCCGACGCGGTGCACGACCTGAATTTCTCCGGCTGGGGTCCTATCGGGATGCCTCACCACTGGAACGAGCCGCTGTTCGGCTACTATGACACCGATGACCGCTGGGTGCTCCGTAAGCATGCCGAGATGCTCGCCAACGCCGGCGTGGACGTTATCTTCTTTGACAACACCAACGGGACGTCAACGTGGAAGGAATCGTACGACGTGTTGTTCGAGGTCTTTAACGAGGCGCGGGCAAAGGGGGTCAATACCCCGAAAATCGCGTTTCTGTTAGGTTTCAGCGCGTCGGAAGACGCCACCACGCAGCTGCGTATGCTATACGACGACATCTACAAGGACAGCCGTTATCAGAACCTTTGGTTCTATTGGG
>CAZDWM010000322.1:0-2101 GCA_964509145.1 uncultured Eubacteriales bacterium
CGGAGGCGGCGTTTCCGGCGCTGTCTACGCCGCGGATAACGACTTCAATTGTGTTTATATAATGCGAGTCATAGGCCGTAAATGTACCGCATAACTCGTTGGCACCATTCCTGTAAAAATCAACATCCTTCAGCTCCGGAACGGTCGAATCCACCAATACCTCAAATGAATATAGTTGTTGGCTGAATGAAAGGCTTGCGTTCGTGCCGTAGTTCTTTCCTGCAATCAGTTCAACTTTAACCCTTGTCCCATCCGGTATATTTGTGCCGTTCATAGTTTTTCCGTTCCATGAAAAGCCTTCGCCGCTGTTATAACCCGCGTAAATAACCGCTCCGGTTGAGCTTTTATAATAGCTTTTTGACACTTGATCGATAGATGAAAAGCCGTATAATTCGCCTGTGACGGCGTTTGTAACACGATACAGAAGCGAGGCGCTTCGTAAAAGGTAGGTTTCTGTTTTATAAATAGTGTTATTCCACAGCTGGTCGGAGGTCATAGTCGGTCTGGCCGTTCGTGACGCAAGAGATATCCTGTCGGCGTTGAAGGTGATATCGTTTTGCGCCATGGAAGCCTGCCCTGTCACGTTGTGGTTCGTGCCGATTTGGTACAGCTCGGACAGCGAACGCGAAGCGTCTTTTGTAAAGGTATAAGCTACGCTGCTGCCAAAGGTCGGATATTTTTGTGTGCCTGCAAGCGCGTCCTGCCATATGCCCTCATCAAGAACGGGCGCTTGTGACCAGTCGCCATAAAACGCGAGGTATGGTATTGAGAGGTCAGAGGTGACACTGCCGCCGTTGAGAGTCACAAAGCCGTCTACATAGATACCGTTTTCAAAATTGGCGTCCATGTAGCTCTTAACGGCTGATCCGACGGTGACCGTGACGGTGATCGTTTTATTCTCTCCGGCCGGTACGGTAATGTTGCCGCCGTCGCTGATTGCAACAGTACAGTAAGGGGTGATGTTCATTGAACTGCCGGACATGAATTTTTTCGTCAGCTCGGCTGTTTGATAGCCGCCTGTGTTTTCATCATAAACGTCGGTCGTATAGCTGACTGTTTCGTTTTTGACAAGCTCTGTCAGCACGGATGCGGAGGCTGTATAAGTCAGAGCAGTATCAGAAAAATTGCTGACGACGAAAGACATTGTGTATACGCCTGTTTTCGTCGGGTCGTCGCCGAGACTTAGCTTCGGTATCGACAAGCTAGAGGACATTAAAATCGCTTTTGAGCTAATAGCTGCATCAATATCCACCGCGCCGGAGCCCTGACGCCGCGGCGAATAGTAGGTATCGGTAAGCGTGTCCGTCATAGGTTTTGCGGTTGACATAAGAAGTTTTTCCGCGAAGGTCTTCTTTTCGCCCGCGGTCAAACCGGCTAAAAGATCCGGGTATTCCGCCTCAAGGTATTGCAGGACGACGGCATAAGCGCCCGAAAAATACGGTGCGGCCATGGAGGTGCCGGACTTGAGACCGTAGGTGTTATTGTCAGTTGCCGAAAATACAGCGCCGCCCAGTGCCGATATTTCCGGCTTGAGCTGAAGCTCGGGCGTGACGCCGACAGACGAGAAGTCAGACATTTGACCTTCCTGGGCGTATGCGACTGTGACAGTGTCGTGCGTAGGAAAGTTCGCGACTATGTAATCGCCGTTTTCTTGAGATATAAAAACCGCCGGTATGGAAACCGAGGTGTTTTCTGCCATGTTGCTTAACGCGCCCGTTCGGTTGTTACAGACTATCAGACCGATAGCACCGTAATTTTCGGCACGCTGCGCTGTGTCAATATAGTTTTGTCCGCGCCGGATCATGACAAACTTCCCACTTATGCCCGAGCTTATGGCATATGTAGCAAAATCACTTTCAGAACCTGTAAGAAGCGTGCCGGACGAATCTTGAAGCAGCGAGAGCGAATGTGTTTGGTTGAGATATCTTAAAGCGTTTCTTGTGTAGTCTGTGTAGTTGTTGGTGAATTCTATCTCTACGCCGTTATAAATTATATAGCCTGTCTTTGCGAAACTTGCGACGGCGAAATTGTTCTCATAAGAAGCGGGTGTCGCTATTGAACCGTTGTCGGGGTTTGAAGCGAGGCTTAAGTCATTACCGTA
>CAZDWM010000323.1:0-1995 GCA_964509145.1 uncultured Eubacteriales bacterium
ACGACCGTCCCGCCAGGGCACATACAAAAGGTATATGCTCCCCTGCCGTTTTGCGGATGGCACGCCATTTTATAGTCGGCCGCGCCGAGCTTAGGGTGTCCGGCATAGCTGCCGTACTGCGCCCTGTCTATGAATTCGCGCGGATGTTCAATCCTCGCGCCCACAGAAAACGGCTTTTGCTGCATCACAACACCTTTTTTAAAAAGCATTTCGACGGTATCTCTCGCGGAGTGTCCCACGCACAGCAGCAGCGCGTCCGTTTCGATATCAATACTATTGCTTTCGGCATCAATATATGTCACGCCGAATACAGTTTTGTTCGCGATAATCACATTGTTAAGGCGGCATTCGAACCGTACCTCGCCACCCCGCGCGATGATTTCCTCCCGGATGCCCTTGACGACGGCGGCCAGCCTGTCGGTGCCGATGTGCGGCTTGGCGGAATAGAGGATTTCCTCCGGCGCACCTTTGTCCGCAAGCTCAATAAAAACCTTTCTGCAAAGGCCGTCCTTGATGCCTGTCGTCAGCTTTCCATCGGAAAATGTGCCGGCGCCGCCCTCGCCGAACTGAACATTGGAGCTTTCGTCGAGCTCACGCGCTTTAAAAAAACGTCTGACGTCCGCCGTCCTTCGGTCGACGTCGCGCCCTCGTTCGAGAACAATAGGTTTAAGCCCCGCGCGCGCTAAGGTCAGCGCGGCGAACATTCCGGCGGGACCGAAGCCCGCCACGACAGGACGGTAGGGGCTGCTTCGCTTGAGCGGAGGTTCTTTATATTCATAGGGTTGCGTCAGGATCACCTTTGACGAACCACAGGTTGAAGCAATCGTCTCTTCGTCGCCGTCAACCGTTACGTCCACATTGCAGACAAAAAATATATTGTTCCTTTTGCGTGAATCAACGGCCTTTTTAGTCAGGTCAAGGCTTATTATTTGTGTTTCGGAACAGCCGAGAACCTTAGCCGCCGCCGTTCTCAGCTCGTCGTCACCCACCTCAAGCGGGAGTTTGATTTCGGTTATCCTTATCATCTAAATGTGTTTTCCTTTATCGTAATAGCAATTCAGCGGCGCTCCTGCCCGCGAGCCTGCCGGAAGACCACGCCCATTGCAGATTGTAACCGCCGCAGCCGCCGTCGATGTCTAAAAGCTCGCCGCAGACATAAAGCCCGTCGATGAAACGCGACGCCATTGTTTCGGGGTAGAACTCCGACAGCTCCGCGCCCCCCGCTGTAACCTGAGCCTCGTTGAAGCCGTTGGTACCTGTTACCGTAACGCGCCTTGATTTAATTTCGGCAACAATCGCCTTAATCTGGCGCTCGGACAGCGACGACGCCGTCATAGAAAGCCGGACGCCCGGCACAAGAGCGCATATACTCTGACCGAGCCGTTTTGGTAAAAGTCCGTTTAACAGGTTTTCAACCGTCAGCTCCGGAGCGCGTGCTGCAATGCCGCTAATGCACGCCAAAACCGCTTCGAACGAAAACGACGGCAGCATGTCGAGCACCGCAATGCAACTTTGACCGTTTTGCTTGCCTGAGACGACGCGGCTGACCTCCATCGCTGCAATGCCCGACAGACCGTAGTCTGTGAAAAGTATTTCGCCCGACGAAACCGCCGCCGTTTGGCCATCGATTTCAATCGAAATGCCGGCGTTTATTCGGATACCCTTCAAGGGTTTGACAAACGACGGATCTGTTTTAAGCTGAACAAGCGAAGGATAAACCGGCGTCACCGTATGTCCGAGCGATTTCAAAAGAGCGTAGCCGCTGCCGTCGGAGCCGTGGACGGGCGACGCCTTGCCGCCGCAAGCGAGGACGAGCCGCTTAACAGTGAAGTTGCCGTTTAAAATAAACCCGTCCCGCGTTATTGCAACGCTTGAAACGGGCATGTCGCATAAAGTGATGATACCGAGACGATTTGCCTCAAAGCGCAGCACGTCGAGCTCAGACGCGGCGGTTCCGCTTGAGGGATAGACCCTGCCTTCGCTGTCAACGACGGT
>CAZDWM010000324.1:0-1993 GCA_964509145.1 uncultured Eubacteriales bacterium
CTTAAATTGTACATTGTACATTGTTCATTGCTTTAGTGTATTTGGTTCGTCAGCACGATGTTGCCGTTGTCGGTAAACGAAGCGACGATGCCGTTGTTGTCAAAGGTGGCGAATATAGCCGCGTGTGCAACCATGGTCAGGTTCCATTTTACGTTAGGATAAATTTTACCTAAACGGTTTGTGACTATGGCAATTTCCGGGCGCAGCGTCCTTAAAAATGACTGCGACGACGAGCCGTAATAGCCGTGATGGCCGATTTTAAGCAAATCCACGTCGCCGATTTTGTCCTTTAATAGCGCTTCAAGCCCCGTAGAAGCGGTGATATCCGCGGCGAGAAAGGCGGATTTTGAACCTTTTATCACCTTTACGCCTACGCTGGCCGCGTTATCGCCCCGTCCTTCGGCACCTTCGGGTGTGACGGTGTTGTAGAATTGAAGCGTGAAGTCTCCGAATTGAAAAGGCTTGTCCGGCAGGCTGTCAACAAGGTTGAAGCCCCTTGCTTTGATATCATTGATGAGCTGGTCGTATATGTCTTGCAGCCCCCATTTGACCGGCTCGTATGATTTGCCAATGGACGGGTCATACTTTTTGAAATAGACTTTGCCGACAGTGATGTCTTCATCGGTGAATATGGTGTGGAAGCCGCCCGAATGGTCATAATGGTAATGTGTGCAAAGCACAAAATCGAGGTAAACCTTGCCGCTGCCGTCTCCGGCAACCTTTTTTAGGTATTTAACGACCTTTTCGCTGAAGCCTGGATATTCGTTTTTACGGCGCGGGTTTTCGCCGCCCTCACCGGCGTCTACAAGCCCGAAATGCCCGTTGCTTTCGATAAGAATGGCGTCGGAGTTTGATGTATTGAGAAAATGAAGCCTGTCGTCGCCGTATTTACCGCTGAAATCCTCGGCCTCTACGGTGTACCGCGCGCAGTATTTATTACACAGGACGACTGTTGTGATGTCAAGCACGAATATCGCAATCATCAGCGGGACGACAATCCATGTGGCAACCTTCTTAGCCATTTCTTCCTCCAAAATTAATTATAACGCCTTAGTTTACCACGGTTTACGTGTTTTGTATACAGTTTTCTAAGCGGAAAGGGCAGCATATGACGGAACAAAACAAAAAAGCGCCACAAAATGTTCTTTACGGCGTTTCAAACGCGTTCGGCGTTTTTTCCATTGCGCTTGCGATGGGCGTTTGCTCAAGCCTTGGAATTTACGCCGGAATTATTTCTGCCGTTATTGCATCGCTGTTCGGCGGCTTTACCGCGCGGCGGCAGATGGCGCCGACCTATCTTGTCTTTCTGATTTTTATGCTGACTGCATTTAAATTCGGTACGCCTGTAGCGCTGGCGTCGCTTCTCGCGGCAAGCTTTATCACGTTCGTCGCCGCCCTCGACAAGAACGAAAATATAAAAAAGTACGTCGATACCGTTTATATTGCCGGGCTTCTTTTTGCCGCTGCCCTCTGTATGACAGTGATGGAAACGACGCTTTATTTTGGTATCGGTGCCTCCGGAGACAGCGTTATCGCGATGATAAAGGACTACATCTCACGCGGCTTCCACCCGAACTGGCGCGGGATTCTATACGGAACAATTACGCTCGTCATCATGATAACATATCCGCGAAAGTTCAAGACCTTTAAAAACATGCTTCCGGCTTCCTTTGTCTCAATTGCCGTCACGCTGGTGCTGAACCTTTTTTTAAACCCCAACGCCGCCACGACCGCTATCGACGAGGTAGGGACATATTCGTTAGCCGCTCATGATATTTTCGGCGGCGCTTTGTTAAACGGGTTTAAATGGCATAACGGATTTCTCAATTCCGTTGAGGAAATATTTGCGGTGCTTGCCATGACGGCGGTTATGACCTATTCGCTGATGAAATACAAGGAAGTTATGACAAGAAAGGAACGTGTTTCGCTTGCCTTTTGCGGCTTTGTATGCGCCCTCATTGGCGGTGTGCCCGTCACCTATACCGAAAGGAAA
>CAZDWM010000325.1:0-1987 GCA_964509145.1 uncultured Eubacteriales bacterium
GATACATGGGTTCATCTGCCGACGCTTGAGGACAGCTGGCTCTCCGACCGTCTGAGGCTTCAGGCGTGGACGAGAAGATAAAAAAATAACAAAAAACACGCTTTTGCGTGTTTTTTGTTGGCTGCGGAACTAGGATTTGAACCCAGACAAACAGAGTCAGAGTCTGCCGTGCTACCATTACACAATTCCGCAATATCAATGCGTTGGTTACTCAAATTATTATACACAAAACGCCGGAAAAGTCAACAGCTTTTTCGGCGTTTATAAAACTTTTTGGTCTACCAATATTGATGTATTAATAATTAACATTTTACTTTTCAACAAGAACCCGCTTGTCTATTATGCAAATCAAATAAATATTTAGATTCTATCGCCAATTGTTTCATTATCTATTGACAAGATTTAATGATAAATATATTATGATAGTTGTTGTGTTCTTATATTTATAGGGATCAGTATGATAAGCAGCCATATATTTTTGAGATAAAACTTCTATAAATTTCGGAAGCGTCAGTTTCCGGCGTGTTTCATAATAAAATCATACATAAACGGCAGGTAATAGAGCGCGAGGCGTGAAAACTTCAGCTTCAGCGGAACCAATCGATTGAACAGATATTTTAAAGCAAATTTCCTCGCGTAGCTTGCGCATATCTTCCGAGCCTGCGCATAATGCTCGGAGCTTTTTGCTTCTTTTTTCAGCCACGCGGCGCTGCGTATGATTCTATCGGCACAAAACGCGGCGATGTCGGGTGCGGACGATTTAAAAAGCCGGTAGCTTTCGGCATACACCTTAAATTCCTTCAGCTTTTCAAGCTTAAAGCCCGACGATGTCGCGGATGAGGGATTACGTCTGTAGAGATAAAGCGAGAGCGGCACACGGAAAATATTCGAAGCCTTTTCGGCGGTGCGTGACGATACCCAAAAGTCCTCGGCATATGGGGTATCTAATGGAAACCGCACATCATTGAACAACTTTCTGTCAATGACCTTGCAGCAAAGCGACGCAGCACTGATGGCGGCGGGTCCGGAGAACCTAAACAGGTCGCAAAGACCGCTTTCATAGCAACTGTAATCGTATTTTATGTCGACAGGAGCTTTATCGCTGAACTCAAGGAAATCGCAGCAGATATAATCAGCTTCGTTTTCGATTGCCGCACGCATTAAAAAATCATACATTTCCGGCAGCGGCATGTCGTCGCTGTCAACAAAGCCGACATATTTACCGCAAGCTATGTCAAGTCCGGCGTTTCTTGCCGACGAAACACCGCCGTTTGGCTTATCGATGACCTTAACACGACTGTCAAGCGCCTCGTATCGCCGAAGTATTTCAAGGCTTCCGTCGGTGCTGCCGTCATTGACGCAAATGATTTCAAGACTGGAATATGTTTGCCCGACAACGCCGTCAAGGCACTCGCAAAGGTATTTCTCGGCATTGTATACGGGAATAATTACACTAAGTGTAGGCTCGTCCATAATGACCTCCAACATACACAACAAACTGTTTGCTCAATATATCATACCAAATAAAAATCTTGTCGTCAAGAAAATAAAAGGAGACAGAAAGATGAAAAAATCAATCAAAGCGGCGGTTTCCGTCGGATTGTGTCTGAGCATGGTGTTTTCGTGTGTGTGCGTAACTGCGCATGCGCAGGCTCCGCAAAAGGCGCAAACCCTTTCCGCAGAGAAGTCCTTTTTAGACATGCTCGGCGTTGACAAGCCCTCACAGGTCAAGTTTTTAAACAAGCTCGGCGACTTTATTTACAACGACCTTTTGCTTGGCATCGTTTCAAAGCTGATTCCCAAAGGCACGAATGTGCATTCAGCAGACACTGAAAACACGGACAATTTGTATACGGGCGACGCACAGTTTGTAGAACCCACAGACCAGAACGGCAAATGGAGCCTCGGTTATGCGCAGGCGTCGATTATCCCTGCTGATTTCGGCGAAAAGAAATACGCGCGCGGCAGCTATGTGCCATATTGGATG
>CAZDWM010000326.1:0-1971 GCA_964509145.1 uncultured Eubacteriales bacterium
CTGTCTGCAAGTCCGTCAAGCTGCCCGTCATCGTTCAGGACACCGGCGCGTCGGCGGCGGTGTTCACGCCGGAATATCTTTATAAGCTTTATGAAAGCATTGAAAACATCGGCTATGTCAAGGCCGAAGGCGGCTACTGGCAGGAGAAGCTTTATAAACTGATGCAACTTGTACCCGATGGCTTGCAGGTCATCGGCGGCGCGGCGGGCAAAAATATGCCGTTGATGCTACGTTTGGGCGTGACGGCCTTCATGACGGGCACAGAGGCGCAGGAAATACACAACGACGTTGTACAGGCCTATCTTTCGGGCGACGAGGACAAGGCGATTCATCTGTATTACACAAAGCTGCTGCCGTATCTTGAGCTTTACACAGCGACCTCCTATCACACAAGCCTCAAGCACATGCTCAAGCGCCGCGGCATTATTAAAAATGATGCGCTGATGTTCCCTGGCAGGGAAAAGGCACAGGTAAGCGAATTTGTTTTAAGCGAGCTTGATTATATTCTCGACCGAATCGACAACAATAAGATTTAGTGAGCTTAAGTCTGAGTAAACTCAGACTTTGAAAAATTGTTGACGGGCTGAAAGCCCGTCTGCCGTTCCGGCACCACAATTTACAGAAAGGTTAATTAATTCATCACAAAAGGTGATGAATTAATCATAATTGTAACCATGATTTTCGCGAACCACGCGCACACCTATCCCAAGGAAATCCGCGAAGCCGGTTCAGTCGACGCGCTCAAACGCTACCTCGACGATTTAGGTATCGACAAATGTGTCGCCATCGCGGCTTTCCCACGTTTTTTACTTGAAAAGGGATTTGATTACGACCAGAATCAATACCTTTATAAGCAAATTAAGGACAACCCCGACCTCTATGGCTTCGGAACTGTCGACCCGGACGGCGACATTGAGGCACAGCTTGAACAAATAGCAGGTTACGGCTTTAAGGGCATCAAGCTTCATCCGCAGGCGCAAGAATTCGCCATCGATGGTGAGAAGGCGTTTCGAATATACGCGAAGTGTGAGGCGCTCGGGCTGTTTATCACGTTCCATTCCGGTATCCATTGGCACCGGCTGCGCGACACAGCGGTTGTTCTGTTCGACGAGGTGGCCTACAATTTTAAAAATCTGCGTTTCAGCATGGAGCACATCGGCGGCTACAGTTATTTTAACGACGCGCTTGCTGTGATGGTCAATAACAAGCGCGACGGTATTCAGCCTCGCGTCTACGCCGGATGGACATCGATAGCAGGCGAGGACGACGCGTGGTCGATAAGCGACGAGAAGCTGTATGTCCTGCTCAAGCAAACGACGGACAAAAATCATCTTTTCGGCCTCGACTTCCCGTTCAAATCCGTCGACTACAACCGTGAGGCCATTGAAAGAATACATAGACTTGATATACCGGCGGAATCCAAAGAAAAAATCCTTGGACTAAACCTTGCCGACGCGCTGGGCATCAAGATGTGAATTATTAACGAGGAGGACAATAAATGTCAGACGATAAAAAGAACGGTATCGCGGGGGAATTTAAGAAATTCATCATGCGCGGAAACGTCATCGACCTTGCTGTCGGCGTGATAATAGGCGGCGCGTTCCAGAAGATTGTAAACTCGCTCGTCAACGACATCGTTATGCCCGTCATAAGCCTTTTAACAAAGGGAGTCGACTTCACGAATTGGTTTGTGGTTCTCGACGGAGGCGATTATGACACGCTCGCCGAGGCGCAGGCAGCCGGCGCGGCGGTGCTGAGCTACGGAAACTTTATTTCCGCCATAATCAACTTTTTAATTATGGCTGTCGTGATATTCCTGCTTGTAAAAGGCATCAACCGTGTTAATGAGCTGAGCAAAAAGCCGCTGCCCGCTGTGGCGCCAACCACAAAAAGTTGCCCCTACTGCAAATCGGTCATAGACATCAACGCGTCGAAATGCCCGAACTGCACATCAGACATAAATCAATAATG
>CAZDWM010000327.1:0-1967 GCA_964509145.1 uncultured Eubacteriales bacterium
GATGGCGATGGAACAGCAGCGTATGCTCGACACCAACGAGGGTAAGAAGGTGCGTTCCAAGGTTATAGGTTTTTTCGGAGGTAAGGGCGGAACGGGCAAAACGACGGTTTCGGTCAATGTCGCGTCTGTGTTCGCCAAAATGGGCAAACGTGTCATTTTGGTTGACCTTGACCTCCAGTTCGGAGACATCGCGCTCGCACTTGATCTTGAGCCTAAGGATACCATAGTCGAGCTTGTTCAGGATAGGGGTGGCATCACCATTGAGAACATCAACAGCTTTTCAATGGTTCACAGCACGGGAATGAACGTTTTATGCGCACCCAAAAGCCCGGAACTCGCCGAATTTGTCAAAGGCGAAAAAGTAGAGACAATCATTGACGTCCTGAGACCCTATTATGAATATATCATCCTCGATCTTCCGCCTACGTTCAACGATATATCAATAGCGGCGGTCGAAAATTGTGACGAGATTTATCTTGTTTACAATATGGATATTCTCTCGTTAAAAAACGCAAAGACATGCGTTAATGTTCTGGAGCAGCTTCAACAGCGCGATAAGGCAAGGTTGGTAATTAACAAGAACGCGAATGGGCTCATTAAGGTCAGTGATTTTGAAAAAATGCTTGATATGGAAGCCATGGCTGTTATAGCCTCCGACGCTAAAATGGCGATAGCAAGCGTAAACAAGGGCATGCCGGTTATGATAGCACAACCCCACTCCGAACTTGCTAGGGACATACAAAGATTTGCCGACAGGCTTTTAGAGATTCACAGCGGTATCAAGCCTCTCGCGGTTAAGAGCAAGGTAAACAGAGACAAACAATATAAGTACGAAAAAAGAAATCAGGATAAGCTAGATAAAATCAACGCGAAGGCCTTAGGTAAAATGAATACGGGGAAATCCAAGACGGAATAACCCCAAAGAAAGGATGACGGTATATGGGTCTTTTAGATAAAATGTCAGCGACGGGAAAGTCTTCCGGCAGCGGCGTCTCGCCCACCGGCGCTTCCGAATCGTCTCAGGGAATGACAATTGAAGCGCCGCCTCCTCCGCCCAAGCATGATATCTACGCGGACGCAAAGAGACGCATCCATATCGATATTCTTGAGGAGATGAACCGTTCCGGGCAATCCACCGTCGAGCGTGACAAGGTTTATAAACAGATTGAGGATCATGTCAACGACGACGAGAATATGATTCCGCGTATTGACCGGCAGAAGGTTGTCACGGAGCTGTTCAACGACATAATGGGTTACGGTCCTATTGAGGAAATCCTTGAAAGCTCCGTTTACTCAGAGGTTATGGTCAACGGTCCGAATCAGGTCTATGTTGAAAGCAAGGGCAAGCTTGTCCTGACAAACATCAAGTTCAGAGACGAACAACACCTGATGAACGTCATTGACAGAATCGTGTCACAGGTCGGAAGGCATGTCGACGAGGCAAGCCCTCTTTGCGACGCGCGTCTTCTCGACGGCTCACGTGTCAATGTAGTTATACCGCCTATTTCCTTAAAGGGACCCATTTTAACTATCCGAAAATTCGGCAAAAAGCCGATTACCTCTGAGCAACTCATCCAATTCGGTTCCCTAACCCCAAAGATGCTTTCGTTTCTTGAGGCTTGTGTTAAGGGTAAGCTCAATATAATCGTTTCGGGAGGCACCGGCAGCGGAAAGACAACGCTCTTAAACGTTCTTTCGGCTTATATTCCCGAAGACGAACGTATCGTAACCATAGAGGACGCCGCCGAGGTTCAGTTAAAGCAGGAGCATGTCATTACTCTTGAAGCAAGGCCGTCAAACCTGGAGGGGAAGGGTGCCATCACAATCAGAAATCTTGTTAAAAACGCCCTGCGTATGCGTCCCGACAGAATTATTGTCGGTGAGGTTCGTTCCGAGGAAACACTCGACATGCTTCAGGCCATGAATACCGGCCACGACGGCTCGCTCACGACGACGCACGCCAACGC
>CAZDWM010000328.1:0-1556 GCA_964509145.1 uncultured Eubacteriales bacterium
ATGGGCGCGGCGGGCGATATGCTTGCCGCTGCGCTGTTTGAGCTTGTTCCGTCACCCGATGCCGTGCTCGACCGGCTAAATTCTTTGGGTATACCGGGTGTCCGCTTCCAAAAAAACGCCGCCACAAAATGCGGCATACTCGGCACGCACCTTACCGTGACAGTTAACGGTGTTGAGGAAGAAAGCTTTAATCATTCACACAACCATGAACATGAGCATGAGCATGAACATGAATACGAGCATAGTCACAGCGGACTCGGCGACATCGAGCATCTCGTTAACGGTCACTTGACACTCTCTCAAAAAATAAAGGACGATGTACTGTCGGTCTACCGCCTGCTGGCCGAAGCCGAAAGCCATGTACACGGTGTACCCGTCGGCGACATCCATTTTCACGAGGTCGGCACACTGGACGCTGTCGCCGACATCACAGCCGTCTGCCTGCTCATGGACGCGCTCGCGCCCGAACAGGTCATCGCGTCGCCCGTCCATGTTGGCAGCGGTCAGGTTCACTGCGCCCACGGCATTCTGCCTGTCCCCGCCCCCGCCACGGCGCACCTGTTACGGGGTATACCCGTCTACGGAGGTCAAATCAAGGGCGAGCTATGCACGCCGACCGGCGCGGCGCTTTTAAAGCATTTCGCGGCAAGATTCGGCGACATGCCTGTCATGAGCGTTGAAGCCGTCGGCTACGGCATGGGGACAAAGAATTTCGAGGCCGCCAACTGTGTACGTGCCTTTCTCGGCGAAACAAGCGCCGACGGCGGCGATATCGCTGAGTTAAAATGCAACCTTGACGATATGACGCCGGAAGCAGTCGGCTTTGTGCAGGAGTTACTGTTCGGAGCAGGTGCGCTGGATGTCTATTATACGCCCATCGGAATGAAAAAATCCCGCCCGGGTGTTCTGCTTTGCTGCCTGTGCAAAGCGTCCGACGCCGAGCGGTTCGCCGATATACTGCTAAAAAACACCTCTACGCTCGGCGTGAGAATGACGACAGCAAAGCGCTTCACCCTTGAACGTAAAACAGAGGTTGTTGAAACATCATACGGTAAAATCAGGATAAAGATTGCCGCAGGTCGCGGCATTGAAAAAATCAAGCCGGAATATGAGGATGTGTCAAAAATCGCCAAAGAAACAGGCAAAACCTTTTCGGTGATAACGGAGCTTGTGTCCGAAGCATTTAAGTCAAAGTCTTGACTTTGTTGATATATAGACTAACGTTTGATTTTACGGTTATGGGGTGAACGGAATGAACATACTGGTCATTGACGGTCAGGGCGGAAAAATGGGCAGACAGCTTGTCGAGGCGATTAAGCAGAAGCATCCTTCCGCTGAGGTGACGGTTGTGGGCACAAACAGCATCGCGACGGCCAATATGCTCAAGGGCGGTGCCGACAACGCCGCGACCGGCGAAAACGCCGTTTTAGTGGCCTGCCGGACTGTCGACATCATTGTCGGTCCTTTAGGCATCGTCATCGCCGACGCGCTCTTAGGCGAGGTGACGCCCGCCATGGCGGCGGCTGTGGCACAAAGCCGCGCCGCGCGTGTATTAA
>CAZDWM010000328.1:1638-1950 GCA_964509145.1 uncultured Eubacteriales bacterium
GGCACCTATGTGGCCGGTATTTCCGAAATCCCGATGTCGGCGCTGCTCGGCGACGCGGCGGCAAAAATCGACGCCATCATAGGTTCGGTACGTTAATACATCAAACGCTCGAAAAATGTTGATATATGAACGCTTATGTGGTATAATATATTAATACCAAAAACGGAGGACAAGCACATGACCATCACAAAGGATTCAAAAATCGGCGAAATTCTTGATTTTAACAGAGACACCGCGCAATATTTCTTAGAAATGGGAATGCACTGCCTCGGCTGCCCGTCCGCAAGGAGCGAGACGCTTGAGCAGGCGTGC
>CAZDWM010000329.1:0-1941 GCA_964509145.1 uncultured Eubacteriales bacterium
GCTTGCTTTCTGAATTCCTTTTTACTTTTATATGTTTCAATTTTATATTGTGCCCAAAACCCAATTAAGCTTCCCATAATTGCTATAATACCGCCAACTATCGCTCCTTTAATTGTGTCATCCATTATTAATCTCCCTTGTTGTGTCGCTTACTATTAAGGAATATTTGAGCGTATACATTAAATCAAGATGGAATACGCTTCCGCGTCGAAGCTGCCTTCCCAGAAGCAAATTGTGAAGTTGTATGTCACACTCTCGCCCTTTTTCAGCTTGTAACCGCCCTTGAAGTAAAGATTGTTGAGCGCCATCAGACCGTAGTTGCGCACGTGCCACGCGGTGGGATAGCGCTCGTTTCCGGCATGGTCGTAAGCTGCTATGCCGATTTTTTTACCCTCAATGTCGCCGCTGTAGTTGCACCAGCGCGCCGTCTTACCCCAGCAGCCCTCCTCGTTGACGCCGCCCTCGGAGTTGACAAAGCTGCCGCTGCCCTTGTCGGCGCGCAGCGCGTCGGCGACGCGGATGCCCAAGGGTCCCGCCTCCTTCGTCTTGCCGAACCTGATGTTGCCGTAGCTCGCCGTAAGCTTCAATGAAAGGTCAACCCTTACGCAGGTTTCGCTGACCTTGATAAAGGTGTAGGTGCGTTCCTCGTCAAGGAATTTTTTACCGCGCCTGCCCTCCCAAACGGACGCGACGGAGACTGTCGGCGTCTCTCCGCCGGAGGTCTCGACGCTCCGCGCTTTAATCAGCCCAAGCGGCTTTCCGCCCTCGTTCCAGAAGTCGTAGCCGTTGACGTCGCCGATACCGACGAACACCGAGCGCTGGTGCGGATGCTCCTTGTGGCGCAGGTCGGGGCGCGTGAAGCTGACGCCGTCGGTTGTAAGCACCGGCGCCATGAACGGCGCTTTATAGTCGGCGCTGTTGACGCAGGTTGTAAAAAGTCTGCCGTCAAGGTAGACATCGACATCGTTTCCCGTTCTTTTCAGTTCAAAGCTCATAACATTTTCTCCTTTACGAATCGGAAAGCCTCCGACCCTTCTTTTATAAAATCGTCAAAACAGCACTCGACCGTTAAGTCCTTGTTAAAACCGGCGTCCGTCAGCGCTTTGCCGAGCTTAATGAGATACTCGCCGCCGAACTTGCCCGGAAAAACCCTGCCCGGCGCTTCGGAGATGTGAACATGCGACAGGATGTCGTCATTTTCGAGGATGACCGCCGCCGTTTCGCCCTCGACGGCCATGTGGAACGCGTCGGCAAGCAGCACGACTTCAGGGCAGTTGAGCTCCCTGACAAGCGCCGCGCCCTCGGACACCTTGTTTAATATGTTTGTCTCGGTTGAATTGAGCGGCTCAAGCGCGATTTTAACACCGTACTCGCGTGCGATTTTGCCACACGTCGCGACAAACGCCACAAACCTCTCCATGCCCTCGGCGTGGATCATCGTGTCGGGGTGCCTGCGCGCGACGCCGCTGCCGAAAACCACGACTTTCACGCCCAGCGCGGCAACGCGGATGATGACATCCCTTGCATATTGTTCAAGCACCGCCGCGTCCTCGGTGCAAATTTTAAGGTCGCCCCGCACAAAGCTGTTGACATACCGCAGCGCAAAGCCGTCGTCATTTTTAATGTTGACAAGTGCGTTGATTTCCTCCGCCGACAGCGCGAGGATTTCCCCCGCCGAAGCCTCGATGTAATCATAACCCATCCCGAGCGCCAGCCGATAGCCCGAAACAAGCCGGTCAAACGCCGTCTCCCGTGCGGATGTGTCCCCCTTGAATTCCGGCATAAAGGTGCCGCCCATAAGCGCGCAGCCGATTTCCATACTTATAACCATCCTTTCGCAGAGTGTCAGAAGTTTTGGTCGGTCAGCAAAGCCGATTTGCGCCGTCCTGTATGGCGCAAAAGGACAAAACTTCCGATGTAAAACAAAGTTTTACATTTTGA
>CAZDWM010000330.1:0-1912 GCA_964509145.1 uncultured Eubacteriales bacterium
AATATTGTTTTTCATTTAAATCTCCTCCTTATGAAGGATTATGACATAAATACCTAAATTCAAATTAAAAGTCTTAAGAATACCGGCCAAGCGTCGTCGGCGTAAAACCTGTGCCCGCCGTTGCCCAAAACAAGCGCGCAGCTGTCGCCGACACCGGATGATTTAAACAGCGATTGTGCCCGCGCAAAGGTCTTTTTCGTGCCCTCAAGCGGAAAGATGTTGTCCTCGGTTCCGGCAACAATGACAAGCTTTCTCGGTGCTACAAGTCCGCACAGGTCGCCCATTTCAAAGTATTTTCGAATGCCGGGGATATAGTTGCAGTCGCAGTGCTTCATGGGCGTGATGGAGTCCTCGTATTCGCACACGGAGCAGGAGGGCATGGCGGCCTTGATACGCACATCTGTACAGGCGGCGTAAAAAGTCGAGGTACCGCCGCCGGAATTGCCCATGCAGTATATATTTTCGGCATCTACCTGCGGGAAATGCACAATTATAGCATCAATTAAACGCTGAATGTCCCAAACCCGTTCGCCGATTAACGTCCTGCCGATTAAAATATCGGTCATAGCAGTCAAACCGCAGTCGGGCTTCGGCGTTCCGCCGCATTCACCCATGCAGCGCTGTTCAATTGTGACTGCGCAAAAGCCCTGCGCGACGGTCTGAATGGCGAAATCCTTGTCGTTAAGCTCAATTTTCTCCATATCGCCTTCATAAAGAGGCACGCCGAGCGACATGTGCATTCCCGTCGAATGCCCCTGAACGCAAATCATCAGCGGCAGGGGAGCGGCGGCATTTTTTGGGACAAGGAGATGGCAGGGGACAAAATAGCCTTCCTCGCTCTGAAACGAAAACCTTGTTTCATGATAGTCGTCGTGTTCCTTTTCGAACTCTATTTCGAACAACTCCGGGCATCTTTCATACGGCAGACCGAGCAGCGTGTTGAGCTTTTCTCTGGCGGCGCTCTGCCATTCATAATAGGGTACTGTGCCGTCGTAGCACATGGCGGGGACGATGCTCTTTAAAATGTTGTAGCCAATATCGTGCGGAACATTCGGGCGCATAAGGTTCATCCTTTCCGGTTTTTATTCAACAGGCGTAATTTGAAATATAACCACCATAAATAAGAAGCGGTCACGAAAAACATATCTCATGAAGTTTCGTGACCGCTGAAGTTTAAATCTGCTTCGAATATTTTTTAAGGTATATCACCCTCATCAACGCGCAGTCAATCCTGCTCAAGGGCTTCGGCTTACCAATTTGAGAGGCCTCGATTTTTGCCTTGCAGCCCTTGTTCAAAATAATTTGGACAGCCTGCGCGTCGGATTTGTCGGCGGCGAAGCAGTAAGCGCCCCTGTTGTGGACGAGAACGGCGTTTCTGCCCTTGACCTTCTTTGCGATGTCGCGCTCGTTTTCAGACGCGATTTTAAGGTTACGCCCGATAAGCTGGGCAAAGTCGTCGAGCAGCGGACGCATAGGCTTTTTGCCCTCGGAGCAGGTAACCGCGTAGCCGTCGGTGTCGTGGATAATACAGTTAACGTCGGGGCGCGCGTCGTAGATGGTTTTGTGAATCAGCTCTTCGGTGATGCAGCCCTGACCTTCCTGTGACGAAACGGTCTTGACATCGTCTGATGTTCTTTCAGTGTCTGCGGTGTAGCCTGTGAAATGAGACAGCACCTCTGAGACACCTTCCTTGAACCTGTCCTGACAGGCCTTTTCAACATTTAGCGCCGTTTTGAACGCCTCGCTGAAATCTGCACCCATGCAAAGCGCGCCGTGGCTTGCCATAATAACCGCGTTTCCGCTGCCGCTCATTATGGCATTACATACGCCCTTACGAAGCTTTTTTGTGCCGGGCAGACCGTATGACGCACAGGGGATTTTTGTACCGAGCAGCTTTATCATCTCGACGCCC
>CAZDWM010000331.1:0-1906 GCA_964509145.1 uncultured Eubacteriales bacterium
AGCACGACGTTAACTGAACCAGACAGGGTTAAAATATACAGCGGGCGTTTAGTGTCGCCCATAGCTCTGATTATTGCCGCGCCGAAATTGAACAGCATGGCCGCGGGCATACCGAGAAAATAAATACGCAGGTAAAGTGTTGAAAGACCGATAACATCCACGGGCGAATCCATCAGTTCAAGCATGAATCGGGCGCACGCGATGCCGATGATTGAAACGAGCACTCCGCAGACGACGCTGATGGCGACTGAGGTATGGACAGTTTCATGGGTGCCATTGTCGTCCCTCGCACCGAGGCTGTGCGCGACGGCTACGCTTGTGCCGACGGAAAGACCCATGAACAGGTTGACCGTCAGGGAGACGAGCGAGCCTGTGGAGCCGACGGCGGCGAGCGCGGCGCTGCCTGTGAACCGACCTACGATGACGACGTCCGCAGCGTTGAACAACAGCTGTAAAACCCCGGAAAGTACAAGCGGAACGGAATATATAAATATTCTTTTAAAAAGAGGTCCGCTGCACAGGTCGTTGTCGATTTTTCTCACTTTGACGCCGTCCGTTCGTATATTTAGATAATATTATATCAAATTAAGCGAATTTGTCAAATGCGGACAGATGATAAAAGGAACAAAGGGAAAATTAAATAAAAATTTGTAAATCTATTGACTTTTTTATAGGCGGGTTTTATATTTGTATTACTATTTTTTTATTATAGGGTTTTCTGACCTTATACATTTTATTGAAACGGGGGAGCATCATTAATTGACAAACAACCATATCATTGATTTAAAAAATATCTCGATTTCGCTTGGCGGAGAACAGATTCTAAAGAATCTGAACCTTTATATAAATGATAAGGAGTTCATTACCCTATTGGGTCCCTCAGGCTGCGGCAAAACGACCACGCTGCGTATTATCGGCGGATTTCTTGAGCCGGATGAGGGTGAGGTCATTTTCGGCGGTAAAAAGGTAAACGGCGTACCGCCGCACAAACGCAGGGTCAACACAATATTTCAGCGATACGCCCTATTTCCGCACCTGAATGTATATGAAAATGTCGCTTTCGGTTTGAGAATTCTGAAGCTTCCAGAAAAGGAAATCGGGCAAACCGTTGATGAGATGCTCAAGCTCGTTAACCTCGTCGGATTCGAAAAGAGAAATGTTAACTCCCTTTCGGGCGGACAGCAGCAGCGTGTAGCCATCGCCCGTGCGCTCGCCGTCAAGCCCAAGGTTTTGCTGCTCGACGAGCCTCTCGGCGCGCTCGACCTGAAGCTGCGCAAGGATATGCAGGTCGAGCTTAAAAATATCCAGCACAGCCTGGGCATCACGTTTATTTATGTGACGCACGACCAGGAGGAGGCGCTGTCGATGTCCGACACCGTCGTCGTCATGGACGGCGGCGTCATCCAGCAAATTGGCTCTCCACAGGACATCTACAATGAGCCTAAAAATGCCTTTGTAGCGGATTTTATCGGCGAAAGCAACATCCTCGACGGTGTCATGGTTGAGGATTTTATCGCCGATTTTGCCGGAAGCCGGTTCAAGTGTCTCGACAAAAATTTTGCCAAAGGTGAGGCTGTCGACATCGTCGTCAGACCTGAGGATATCGATGTTGTTCCCGCGGACAAGAAGATGCTGTCAGGTATTGTGACTTCAGTCACGTTCAAGGGCGTTCACTTTGAAATCATTGTAGATGTCAGAGGCTTCAAGTGGATGATTCAGACAACGGATTATGAAGCCGTAGGGAATGTTATCGGTCTTCGCATTGAGCCGGACGCTATACACGTTATGAAAAAGTCGGCCTATTCGGGTCTTTACGGCGATTACAGCTCGTTCAGCGATGAAATCGACCTGCTCTCCGATGTATCCTATGAGGAGGAGAGTGTACCCGATGAATAACGGACGCGGT
>CAZDWM010000332.1:0-457 GCA_964509145.1 uncultured Eubacteriales bacterium
CGCTGTGTCCTGCGGAAGTTGTTCCGGAGGCAGACCTGCGTATTTACCGAAAATGCGCCAGGCGTCGCCGAAGTCGTTATCGTGCGATTCAATAATATCAAAACAGTCCATAAATTTCAAGATGTTTGAGGTTTCGGGCAAAAAATCGTAATGCTCCTTATAAAGCAGCCATGAGCTACAGACAAAGACAATCGGTTTGCCTTGAAGCTTTGATTCAAAAAACTTGTAAGCGCGGCGGAAGGAGTCGTAAACGCTTTCAACGGTGAGCGGACCCAGAGACGGGATATGCATGTTAAAAACAGGGGCGTCCTCGTCGACAACGACACCGTTTTTTTCGTAACGATCGCGATTATAGGTGCGAGGCTCATACTGGAGACGGCCGAGCGCAAATCGGTCGAACTCAAAAAAGCCTGCGAACCAAGAGGCGACAAAACTGCCCCATACACCCTTGACGTCG
>CAZDWM010000332.1:467-1895 GCA_964509145.1 uncultured Eubacteriales bacterium
TTCCTTGCACTCTATAAGCTTTGCCCTGAGGTCGCACATGCTGTCCCAATATATTTCCTCGGAAACGTTGTTCTTCTTATATATTTCCCTCAAGTCCTTCGCGAGATACATAAAAAACAGGAGGTGTAATGTATATTCATGAATCTCCGCCTCGCCGCCGAGCAGCGTCAGCGCATTTAATATTTCATTTCTATTTTCAAAGCTCTCGTCCTGACACCTTTTAAAGATATCATCAAGCTTGCCTGAAAGCGCTGCGCTGGAGCGAAGCTTTTTATCCGCGTTGAGAAATGTGTTCCATGATTCTTCAGGAAAGCCGGTCTTTTGCATCAGTTCCTTTAGGTGCTCGGTGTAATCAATCATTTGTTTTCGTCCTCCACAAAATATATCAATCTCTTCTCAGAGCTTCAATGGGCAGCATGTTGGCGGCGCGCCTGGCCGGATAGATGCCGAAAAATATTCCGATTGCGCTCGAAAATCCGACTGCTATGGCAATGGTAGATGCTTTGACCTCAATCGGTACATCCATATATGCTGAGACAGCGGATGCACCGGTAATGCCGAAGAAAAGTCCGATTATGCCGCCAATCAGACACAGAATAACCGATTCGGTTAAAAACTGGAATAAAATTGTCGAGGTTTTCGCACCGAGCGCTTTTCGTATACCAATTTCCCTTGTTCGCTCTGTAACGGACACCAGCATGATGTTCATAACGCCGATTCCGCCGACAACCAGCGATATCCCGCTGACGCCGGCTATGAATGTTGTTAAAATGCTGATGACGGAATCAAGCAAATCGATATAGGTTGCCATATTGGTGACGGTATAAGCGCCGCTGCCGTTGTTACCGTGGCGTGCGTAAAGCAGGTTCTGAACCATGTTCCCGACGCTTTCAAGCATGCTGTCGTCTGCGGCCATGATATATATTGAATCGTAATATCCTTCGCTGCCCATTAATGTATCAAGCAGCGTTGTCGGCATCACAACGGCCGAGCCGGAAGCCATTTCCTCGCCGCCGAAGCTTGACATCAATTCTGTGTAGTCGGTCGATTCGCCGGCAAGCGAGATATCGCTTACGCCGATAACTCTGAGTGTGACCGATTTGCCGTTGAGCGTAAAGTCAAGATATTGCCCGACACAGTCTTCATAACCAAACAGTGAAATCGCGCCCGGCGGAGGGATGATACAGACCTGGCTGCCAGACATGTATTCCTCATTCGTGAAAAACCTGCCGTGCAGAATGTTGACGTTCATTATTTGCTGATAATCCGCTGTTCCGCCGAGACCGAGAGCTATACCGTCGTTCTTTTCGGTTGAGCAGCTGCCTATGGCAAACACCATGGGCGACACATACGACACCTCGTCAAGCTGTTTAATAGCCTGAATATCGTCTCGGCTGATATATTCGCTCGTGGACGCGGAGGAGTTGA
>CAZDWM010000333.1:0-1891 GCA_964509145.1 uncultured Eubacteriales bacterium
TTCGCAGTTCCGGGCGACGTGACGAGCGCGGATTATACCGGTGTAAACAAGCTGATAAGAGACGGCGCGAAGCCGGTTTTTACGGCATATGACGTGCTTTGCGAATACGCGGAGCTATATCCGGGTATTGATATATCAAAGGCTTGCGAGGGCTTTGTTTTCAACGGAGAAAAGCCGGCGGTTAAGGCACCGTCTTCCGCAAAGCGGCAGTTTATAAAGACACCCGAAAAACCGGTTGAGACACCTGAAAAAAGAGCCTTGCCCGAAAACGCGGGAGAGGATGCAAAAAAGGTGTTTGATGCACTCTCCGGCGGGGCACTCCACATTGACGAAATCGTAAGATTAACTGGCATCGGTACAAATAAAATATTTACGGCATTGACAGAACTTGAAATTTATGGTTTTATTAAATTGCTTGAGGGAAAGCGTTACGAACGGCGATAATATAAATGTAATTTTACAGATATATAGGAGTTAGAGCATGTCAAAGTTAGTCATAGTCGAGTCCCCGGCCAAGGCAAAAAGCATAAAAAAATATCTCGGAAGCGGCTACGAGGTCACATCGTCCATGGGTCATGTGCGCGACCTGCCGTCGGCAAAGCTTAGCGTCGATGTTAAGAATAAATTCGAGCCGAAGTACGCCATCATCAAGGGCAAGGAAAAGCTTGTTAAGGACCTTAAAAAACAGGCATCCGAGAGCGAACAGGTCTATCTCGCGACCGACCCCGATCGCGAGGGAGAAGCAATATCGTGGCATCTTGCGACAATTCTCGGGCTTGACCTTAGGGATAAGAACAGGGTCACTTTCAACGAGATAACGCAGACAGGCATTAAAAACGGCATGGCCAACCCCAGAGCCGTCGACCTCGACCTTGTCAACGCCCAGCAGGCGCGGCGCATTCTCGACCGGCTCGTCGGTTATCGCTTAAGCCCGTTCGTCTCGCAAAAGATTCGCCGCGGGCTGTCCGCCGGGCGCGTCCAAAGCGTGGCCGTTCGCCTGATTGTCGACCGCGAGGAGGAAATCAAGGCGTTCGTACCGGAGGAATACTGGAGCATCGACGCCAAGCTCTCAACCCAGCAGCGCAAAACCTTTTCCGCCGCCTTCACGGGCGACGAAACGGGCAAGGTAAAGCTCACCGGCAAAGAGCAGACAGACGGATACCTTACGCGCCTTGACGCGGCTGTTTATATCGTCGGCACGATTAAGAAGGGCACACGCAAAAAGTCGCCGCTGCCGCCGTTCATCACATCCACCCTTCAGCAGGAGGCGTCGACACGTCTTGGTTTCCAGGCTCAGCGCACCATGCGCGCCGCGCAGGAGCTTTACGAGGGCGTCGACATCGCCGGAGTGGGCACAACGGGTCTCATCACCTACATGAGAACCGACTCCCTGCGCATTTCCGAGGACGCGCGGGCACAGACGGCGGAGTTCATTAAAGAAAAATTCGGCGAAAAATACCTTCCCGAAAAACCGAACTATTACAAGTCACGCGCGAACGCGCAAGACGGCCACGAGGCTATACGCCCCACAGTGCCGTCGCTCACCCCCGAAAAGGTCAAGGGCAGCCTAACGCCCGACCAGTTTAAGCTTTATGAAATCATCTGGAAGCGGTTTATTGCCTGTCTGATGGCAAGCTGCATCCAAAACACTGTCAAGGCAGAAATTACTGCCGCAACGCCCGAGGACAAAGCAGCCGGAAGATACTGCACCTTCACGGCCTCCGGCTACACCGTCAAATTTGACGGCTACACCGTGCTGTATGACGACGGCGGCGAGGACGGCAAGGAAGGTAAGCTGCCTGAACTGACGGAGGGCGAGGCGCTCAAGCTCAAGGAACTTGAGGGCATCCAGCATTTCACCCAACCGCCTGCCCGCTTCAACGAGGCGACG
>CAZDWM010000334.1:0-1879 GCA_964509145.1 uncultured Eubacteriales bacterium
GACGCTGCTGCTGAAGGAACGGGTCATTGACTGCCCTTTAATCGGAAAGGTGTCCATAAAAAGCTCAATTTCAAGCTCCTGTTTGGCCATCATCAGGTGGTTTTCACCCATGCCGTCACCTATCATAAAGATGACATTTTTAACCGTATCCGTCGTACTTGCCGCATAGGCCGTAAAACAGACGGAAAACAACATGACCACAGCAAGAACAACAGACATAATTCGCAACGTTTTTTTCATTGAAGCAACTCCTTTATCTCTATATAACAGAATACATTGCGATTATATCACAAAAACGTGATAAGTCAATAAAATGTTGGTTAAACGTTACAAATATTGAACAAATCGGTCTTGTGTTTTACATCGAAATGCAGTACAATATAAATGTGTTATTATCTTTGATTATATAAAATTGTCTCATTCCGCTGTGAAAGGATTGGATTTTATGACTAATAAAAAGCTTTTGATATGTATGTTAACTGTATGCTTATCCGCCCTGCTGGTCTTCACGCAGCCTTTGTGTGTTTTTGCGGCTGTGTGGAACGGCTCGGCACAGGAACCGCTGACCAACGGCGACGGCGCGTATGTCATTAATACTTCTGAAAAATTAAAATGGTTTTCAAACCAGGTAAATACCGGCAACAACAGCATTAACGCCGTCGTAACTGCAAATTTACAGCTCAATTCCGCTGGGTCGACGGCTAACGCGTGGGTTCCCATTGGCACAGCGGACAATCCTTACTTAGGCACCTTTAACGGCGGCAACTACACTATCAGCGGTCTTTACATAAATCAAATCGGTTTAAGCAACCAAGGGCTTTTCGGTTATATCGGAACAACGATTACGACAACGACGGAATACGACGATTTTGGTAATCCATACGAGGTAAATACCTACAACCCGGCGGTTATCAGCTATGTAGTTCTTGATGGAGTCAACATCACCGGTTCTTCATACGTCGGCGGCATCGCCGGCTACTCAATGGGCGGCTCAATATTAAATTGCTCGGTGAGCGGTATCGTCCAAGGAACAGGCAGCAATGTCGGCGGAATACTCGGTCACAACCGCAAGCTGGCTTTGGTTGAAAACTGTCTGAACACCGCTTCGGTTTCGGGCGATATCCGAGTAGGCGGTATCACCGGTTACAACTACGGCGGCGCCAGCGTTCAGGGTTGCTGCAACATCGGAGCAGTTTCCGCCAATTCCTATGTAGGCGGACTTGTCGGCACAAGCTCTGGCAGTCCCGTCGGTCATTCCTACAACAAGGGCAGCATCACTGCCGCAGTCAATCAGGCAGGCGGTCTCATAGGCTATGCCGTCTATGGCGACATAATCGGCAATTACACCCTGGGTACGGTCACATGCGGAGGCGGACTTAAGGGTATCGCCTTCGGCAACGTCGCTTTTATGACAAACATAAAAAAGTGCTACTACGATAAGGATCATGCGGCGATAACGGACAGCTTCGCGACACCCGCGGAATATGTTTTGATGCAGGACGACACGTTCGTTTCAACGCTTAACGTTGAGAGGGATATTTTTGTCACAGACTATTTCAATGTCAACAACGGCTACCCGATTCTTAGATGGCAGCTCACTTCCTGGACGGGTGAATTAAGCCAGCCGTCCACCGACGGCAGCGGTACATATCTAATAGGTGAGGGCAGTGAACTTGCGTGGTTTGCGGCACTTGTAAACGGCACGCTTTCAGGCGTTCCGTCCGACAGCGACGCGAACGCGCGGCTGACCAAGGACATTCTGCTAAATCCGGACTTGTTTAATGAGAACTCAAATTTCTGGACGCCGATAGGTTCGCTTTCTGTTCCTTACATCGGCAACTTTGATGGAGCGATGCACAGAATCAGAGGCATTTATATA
>CAZDWM010000335.1:0-1848 GCA_964509145.1 uncultured Eubacteriales bacterium
GCGTTCGTTGATTTCCTTGCGCCCTTCGTCCGCGACAAAGAACTCGCCAGACACCGCCCTGCCATAAAACAGCCTGCGCGGCGCGCCTTTTGCGTCTGCCTTTTTAGCGCATTCAAGCAGATAATCGTCCGGCTTGAACATCTCGTCCTTGATAAAAGGGAAAAACTTTTTCAAAACACCGTACTGAATGTCGTGGCAGCAGGTTTCGGTGACTATAACCACGTCGCCGATGCGCAGCTCCTTCGCCACCGCTCCGGCGGTGCCAGCCATCATCACCGCGTCGACGTTAAAGCTGTCGATGAGCATCTGGACGGCGGCTGCGGAGTTGGATCTGCCAATGCCGCTGAAAAGCACCGCGACATCTTGACCTTCAAGCGTCCCTTCGTGAACCTCCCAGACACCCTTTTTCGCAATGCTTTTCGTCTCCATCTCGCTGAAAAACGGTGCGGCTTCCTCCGGCACGGCACAAATGACGCCTATTTTTTGAAACAACAATATCTTCCCCTCTGGCAGTAATCTCGTCATAATTAAAAATTAACATCGCATTCTCTTTGACAAACCATTTTGAATGCAGTCGTAGGGGCGACCCTTGCGGTCGCCCGTAGTCGGATATATAAATAACCTTCAGGCGACCGCAAGGGTCGCCCCTACTCCGGATTATAATGCTTTATAATAATATAATCACATATCCCTTGTGGCTATCACGTCAACGCCCGTACCTAAAATGTCCTTGAAAATAATCTCACCGCACTTGACAGGGGCTTTTAAATGAACCTTTTTAAGCACGTCCATTGCATCAAACATTTTGCCTTTCGGTATTGCGCCGTAGGTTCTGACAGGGCAGCGCCCGTGCGCCCCGCCGTCAATCGCGACGGTAGTCGTCAGCACCCTTGTGGGATTGAGCAGCTCGTTTTTGCCGTAGACCTCTCCCCTTTTACATGTGTTGCCTGTTACGGTATAGCCGTTTTCCTCGTCGACCTTGAGGTGACAACCCATCGGGCAGACGATGCAAATTAATTCTGTCATTTCTTATGCCCATCCTTTCCGAAATTGCGCGGTTTCGGCTTTAGCCGAAATTTCAGCCTTCGGCTGAAAAGCGCAATTTCCCGAGCCTGAAAACTTGTTTTCAGGCTTTACCTTCCGTCGCTACTGTAATATAGTCGAAGCCTTTCAGCTTTTCGACCGGCAAAACGATGTGCTGCATTTCACCGGGAACCATAAACTGACGATTAAACGATACTATTTCATCATCACCGGACGATACGGTGATTTTACTTTTGCCAAAAACCTTGTTGACTCTGAAGAAGAGGTCGATTTTTTCGGCTTTTGTGTCCTTATGGAGCTTTTGCGGCACGGTGTAGGTGACGCCGTTGCCGTTTGCGAAAAAGATTGTATCGTTTTCGTGCCGGCCGCCCTTGACGTATTCCGCCGCCGCCGCGCCCGCGCGTGCGCTTTCGTCGGAAACAAAGTCGACCAAATCATGGACATGCACGGCGTTGCCGCAAGCAAACACGCCGTCAATTGATGTCTCCATGTTTTCGAACACCCTTGAGCCGCTTGTCCTGTTGTCCATCTCGATACCCGCGCCGCGCGTAAGCTCGTTTTCTGGTATGAGACCGACAGACAGCAGCAGCGTGTCGCAGTCGAAATCCATTTCCGTGCCCGGAATCGGTCTGCGGTTTTCGTCCACCTTGGCCACTGTGATGCCCTCAAGCCGTTTAGCGCCCCTGATTTCAGTGACGGTGTGCGACAGGTAAAGCGGTATGTTGTAGTCGTAAAGGCACTGGACGATGTTTCGGTTAAGCCCGCCGGAGTAGGGCATAAGCTCAACGCACGCGAGCACCTTCG
>CAZDWM010000336.1:0-1818 GCA_964509145.1 uncultured Eubacteriales bacterium
CCAAGTTCATCTGATCTCCCTTTCGTTTTCGGGATGCTTTTTAATATCCTGAATTCCCGAGCGGATGTAACTATGTCGGGATGTTGACGCCGAAGGCTTCCATGATTTTGCGTTGAATCGGGTTTGTTTCGGTATAGAGTTGTCCGTAGCGGTGTGAGTATTTGATCTGTACCAGCGTTTCCATGTCTTCCATGACCTCGCGGACGGTCAGGTTGCGCAGGACTTTGTCCGCCTGAATGACATTGCGGATCTGGCTGATATAGATCAACGCCAGAAACTGCAGGAACAACCGGGCATCCATGGCGGCGGAGGAATGCATGCGTAAACGTTTCATGTCGAGATGGTTTTTGAGGTCGTCAAAGCTGTTCTCGACTGCGTCTTTGGCACGGTATACCCGCAATGCGGTCAACGGATCTTTGATAGCGTTCGACATGATGCAGAAGAATCCGGCGTAACGTTTTCTGGCCTTTTGAATCTCCTCATCGTTGAAGGTAACCTGCAACCCGCGTTTCGGCGTTTCCTTGATGAAAAAATAGCGCTGATAAGATTCCTCGTGTTCCTTGAGTCGTTTGCCGCCGGTCAGTTCTTCTTTATACTTAAGCAGTTCGCCGGTAAAACGATCGAACTCCGTGGCCGCCTGCCGGGCGTTATGATAGATGTGCAGATACGACCGTTTGCCGTCCTTGCCCCATTTGTGCAGCACGGTCTGGACGAAAAGCGATTCGTCATCGTCAAGCTGCAGATAATTGGTCGGCGATTGAATGGTTTCATAATATTCGTCGATGATTTTCTCCACCCATTTGCGCCCGGCCGGAACGGCGATCGTAAACTTATGGCGACGGAGAAACAGCTCGTCGACATTCGATTCGCTGTAGAAGCCGCGGTCAAGGATGAAATGCATGCCGACCGAACCCAGGAAATCCAGCGACTGCATAGTGGTTTTCAGCGTTGCGACATCCGTGATGTTGCCGGGCATGCGACGATAATAGGCCGGGAGACGGCTGTTTTGGCCGAACAGCATTGCCAGATTAATCTGCGGCAACGCTTCCTTATCCCGATTGTAGCCGTATTTGACGTATTCATTATTGGCCGCGTAAGACGATACCGAGGTAATGTCGTAACACAGGTAATCTTTTTCCAGCAGCTTGTTCAGCCATAGCGACAGAAATTGCTGCCGGGCATCTTCGGTGAGGCGCGGCAACAGCTCGCTGATCCGCTGACTGATCAACAAATCCCCATGAGGATGCAAGTGACCCACGCTCCAAGGTTCGCAGTGCGCCAATGGTAAACCCTTCTGTACGATGAAGTAAACCATGCTCAATATGGCATTGTGAATTTCCGGAAAACACCGCTTCAACATTGCGTCGAGACCGGTTTGTTCCGTCAGCTTTTCGAGCAGCAGATAAGGTCCGGCCACCTGCGTCTTGGCGGTAACTTCCGGGGCCGCTGCCGCACGTTTTGCCGTTCCTCTTACCCGTTTTGAGGGAATAATCTCGCCGGTCTCCTTGTCCAGCTTGCCCAGACACACCTGTTTGTTGGCGGGACGCTTTTTTTCCTTGTCCCAATAACTTTCCACCGAATAAACGTAGGTAGTCCCGGTCTTCTTATTATGATGATACGTCCGGCTCGCCATCTGATTTTACCCCCACATAGTTACTTTAATGATAAATGTAACTATGTTTTGAGCAAAAATCAAGTCGTGTTTTTAAAATATTTAATTTATTTTCAAGAAGTTATAACAATACGTAGTTACATACTACCGGGAATTCAGGTTTATAACAGTAATTAATATTTTTCATAAAGCATATTGCCGATTTA
>CAZDWM010000337.1:0-1814 GCA_964509145.1 uncultured Eubacteriales bacterium
ATAGCCGTGGCGGTTGGCGGCTTCAATCGCATCGATTTTTCGAAGGACGGCATTGAGGTTACACCGGTTGCGTTCCCGGACGGCGGCATGGAAAGGCTTGAAAGCCATCTTTTGCTTGCCTTTACGGGCTTCACCCACTTTGCGGGTGAAATATCAAAAGCGCAGCAAAGCGGCATTAAGGGGTCTCTTGCGAGCCTTCACGAGATGAAAAAGCTCGTCGGCGAGACCGAAAAAATGTTAACGGACGGAACGGATATCAACGAATTTGGCAGATTGTTAGATTACACATGGCGGCTCAAGCGCTCCCTGTCGGGTGCAATAACTAACGACTATGTCGACGCGCTGTATCAAAAGGCATTAAAAGCCGGAGCGCTTGGAGGAAAGCTGCTTGGCGCGGGAGGCGGTGGCTTTATGCTGTTCTTTGCCGAGCCAGACAGGCACGAGGCTGTTAAAAAAAGCCTCGGTGAACTTCAGTTTTTCCAGTTTAAGCTCGGCGCCGAGGGCACGACCGTCATACACGCCAACCGCGAATAGCACAAAATAACACAAGGGGCTGCGCTATTGCGCAGCCCCTTTAAAATGTCCGCAGTTTATTTTGCTTTAATATAAGCCTTGACATCCTCATAGTAGTCGGTGATATCGGGAATACCGAGGAAGTTAAGCTTGGAGCCGAAGTCGTTGTTGTTGAGGAAATCGGTGACCTTCGCGGTGTATTCAAGCACGGTGAGGAGGATGTCGATGACGGTATTGTCCTTGCCGAACAAATCAACGAGTATGTCGATGAACGGATAATCCTCGCGTAGCTTTATAAGCTTTTTGCCGGAAAGGTCGTAGACCGACTCGTCGCAAAGGGTCATGTTCATATTGTAAAACGATGCGTAGGACACGACAAAGCGGTATTCTGCGTATTTATCGATGGTGACGCCAGCGGTACCGAAATTCAACTCCGCGCAGCCGCTGTTGTCAAGGCTGAGAACGGTTGTCTCAGCCACTGTTGTGTAGGTTGTTTTACCGTCTTTCGAGCCGATAATTTTAAGTGTGACTGTGCAGTTGTCGCTGTCGTAACGGTTAAAATCGCTGTTAAAATACAGCTTGCCCTTATAGAGGACATTATCGGTATAGCTTGTCGGGAAAAAGGTCTGCATACCGAGATCCTTTATGGTGTATCTGGTGTTCGCACCCGTCAAAAAAACGCCGGTAAAAACGGTCTTATATTCATTGCACAGGAGATTTTCGTCGGTATAAAACGCTCCTTCCGGAATGACGAGGGTGTATTCACGCTCGGCCTTAAGCGTGACGCCGAAAGCGTTTGTCGTCGCGTCGTACAGGTCGAACGCATTGATGTCACCGGAACGCGGCACACAATAGGCTACGGAGCCGCCGTTTTCGCCGAGAATGTCGATTCGTGTTGACGAATTATAATGTTTGAACTGGTTTCTAAAAAAGACGAGCAGGGTACGGCACGTGAGCGTGTAGGGGTCGCAATCTGACTTCATGATGTCGTTAACATAAAGGTCGGCGTTCGGGTTATACGCCATCGCAGGAACGGACACCGCCCCGAAAATCATCATAAGCGCAAGAAGCAACGCGGTCAGGCTTTTAGTTATTTTTTTCATCCTACTCAATTCCTTTCATACCGCCAATAATAAACAATACTGCTTAAAAATGATACCATTATTTGATAAATTAGTCAACATATAAATATAAGGGTGCCCCATCGCCCAAAGCCTTTAGATGCCTTGACTTACGCAAAGCAAGCTGACGAGCGATAACGGGGCAACCCTTTAGTTATTGTAAAAACGGATTATTCAGCC
>CAZDWM010000338.1:0-1807 GCA_964509145.1 uncultured Eubacteriales bacterium
TCGGCACAAGCGAGCACTCGATGATCGGCAAGTTTATCGACACAATCATTCCAGAAGCGACGCTGCCCCAGACGCTTACGAGCTATTCGCCGTGCTTCCGCAAGGAAAAGGGCGCGCACGGCATAGAAGAACGCGGTGTTTACAGAATTCACCAATTCGAAAAGCAGGAGATGATTGTCGTCTGCAATCCGCAGGACAGTAAAGCGTGGTTTGATAAGCTCTGGCAGAACACCGTTGACCTTTTCCGCTCGCTCGACATTCCCGTTCGCACACTTGAGTGCTGCTCCGGCGACTTGGCAGACCTCAAGGTCAAGTCCGTCGACGTCGAGGCGTGGTCGCCAAGGCAGAAAAAATACTTTGAGGTCGGCAGCTGCTCCAACCTCGGCGACGCGCAGGCGCGCAGGCTTAAGATGCGCGTCAAGGGCGAGAGCGGCAACTACCTGCCCCACACCCTCAACAATACCGTCGTCGCTCCGCCGCGTATGCTCATAGCGTTCCTTGAAAACAACCTCAACGCCGACGGCAGTGTTAATATTCCCGAAGTCCTGCGCCCCTATATGGGCGGCAAGGCAAGGCTTGAAACAAAATAAAATGAGCGCTGATAAAAATGGAACGCTTACTAAACGGTTTTTCACAAACCGTAATCTTATTCTGTTTTTCGCGCTGACGGCAGCTCTGTGCGTAGCTGCGATGATTCTATCAAGCCGCATGTCCGGCGACGGCTGCACCGCCGTTGTTCGCAAAAACGGCGAGGTGATTTATGAAATCAACCTTGAGAAGGTTGACACGCCGTACACGCTCGACGTTGGCGGCAATGTACTGCTTGTTGAAAAAGGACAAATTTCGGTGAAATCCGCCGATTGTCCCGACGGACTTTGCGTAAAACAGGGGCCCATCAGCAAGCCGTCGCAGACCATCGTCTGCCTGCCGAACCGGCTGACAATAACCATTGAGGGCAACAGCGACGAGCCGGAGACAGACGCGGTGGTTAAATAGACGGTGCAAAATGAGGGAGGGACACAGGATGAAAAGAATAATATTATCAATATCGCTGTTAATTGTTTATACTGTTGTTCTGTTTTTACTTTGCCACTACGTTATCGGAAGCCAACATATGTTCTTACAGGCTGTTGCCGCGGGTTTACTTGGCGCTGTATTTTGTATGTTATGGCAAAAGTTTATCTGGAATAAAAAACCATCTTAATCTGTAAATGCCGTTCGTGAGGACACGGCGCGCCGTGTCCTCAGTAAATCTACATGAATGGCTGCTTATACCGGCGATTAATCCCGCTAAAAAAGCGGCTGTAACAAACTTTCGGAACGTTCAAGACCGTTCCCTACATCAAGTTGTAGAGTCGAATTTTAGTTCGACCGAAGTTTTGTTACAGCCGCTTTTCGTTTTGTCAGCAAACTCTTTGCCTATTAATAGACATTGGTCGTTGTTGTGATGGAATTTGTCGTGTCGGAGACCTTGCCGTTTTCCGTGTTGAGGATACCGTCGTTGAAGATGTCCGTTGTGTTGTCGAAAAGGGTTGTCGATGTCGTGGTGTTGTTCATCGTATTGTTCGTTGTCGAGGTCGTCGTGCTTGCCAAGGTGAGGTCGTCGTCCGTATCGTTGCCACAACCCGAAAGAAATACTCCCATGAGGACGGCGGCGGCCACGAGAGGAATCATCAGTTTTTTCAATTTATACACTCCTTAAAATATCAGGGAACCGCTATATAATCGAAGGGTTCGTTTATATTATTACCCCGTTTTACGGCACTATTAAGTTGATATTTAACAAATTTTATAAAATTTATATTGA
>CAZDWM010000339.1:0-1801 GCA_964509145.1 uncultured Eubacteriales bacterium
TTCATGCCCTTTTGTGTCTTGAAGCGCAGCGGAAAGAAATGGTCATAAGATTGAATGATAAAATCATTCAATCAGGAAGTTTTGTCCTTTTGCGCCATATAGGATGGCGCAAATCGGCTTCGCCGACCGGTCGAAACTTCCGATTACTACGAAAGGAATGGTCATATTTATGAATTTCAGGACGGATCTTGCGCTTGAGCGCAGTGAGGTATACGGCGGCGAACTGCCCGAGGGCGTCACCTGCGATGTATCGGAACGGGACGGCGTCAAGATAACGCGCATTGAGGTGCAAAACGAAAAGGGCGAGCAGGCCATCGGCAAGCCGGTGGGCAAATACATCACCGTTGAGGTTCCTTCGTTTTCAAAATCGTCTCAGCTTTTCGACGGCAAGCTCAACGCTGTCGCCGACGCGCTGCGTGAGCTTCTGCCCGCTGAGGGTGCCGTGCTGGTAGCGGGGCTGGGCAACAATGATATTACGCCGGACGCCTTGGGACCGAAGTGCTCAGGCCTGATTTTCGCGACACGTCACATCGGAAAAGAGCTTGCTGAATCGACGGGATTGGGCAATCTCCGCCCCGTGGCGAATATGGTTCCCGGTGTGCTTGGCAAAACGGGCGTCGAAACGGGTGAAATCATCGCGGGTGCTGTCAGGTCAATACAGCCGTCTGCGGTCATCACTATAGACGCGCTGGCGGCAAGGCGGCTGTCACGGCTCGGCTGCACGGTACAGATGTCCGACACCGGCGTTATTCCCGGTTCCGGCGTCGGCAACGCAAGAACAGAAATAAACAAAGCCTCGCTGGGCGTACCCGTCGTTTCAATCGGCGTTCCGACGGTGGTCGACGCCGCGACACTCGCAAATGATTTGCTGTCCGACGGTGACGACGATACGCTCAAGTCCCGCCTTGAGCCGGAAAGCGCACAGATGATGATAACGCCGCGCGAAATCGATCTGATGATCGACCGAGCGGCGCATCTGATAGCGATGTCCGTCAATATGGCACTCCAGCCGCACCTTTCACCGGAGGATATGCTGATGCTTGTCTCCTGACCGGTACAGTCTAAACACCTCTTCATCCGCATATATAGTTGTTATAACGGCTCAAAGCTTAGCCGGATATACCATCTGCGGAGTGAAGCAAAACATGAAGGGAAAGAGCATACCCGAACGCGTGATGTCGCTGTTGACTGCAGCCGTTCTATTGTCGGCCTTTTTTATACCGCAGGAAATCAAGCGGAGGGCAGCGCTCGTCTGCGCGTGTGCGGCACTGCCGGAGGGCGGATACACTTATATTAAAGCGTTGTATTTGTCCGGCTCGTCCGTCGGTGCGGCCGCCGATGCCGTTTTGCCGCAAAGCGGAGAACAGCTGGACAAGACAGTGCGGCGTTCCGAGGACGTCACCCAAACACCGCAGGATATCCTCGATTTGATGAGCGAGGCGCTGAAAAACTCGGGCGACGACAAGAAAGACGGGAGTATTAAACAGTGGGTCTACGACAAATCAAGCGCTACATCGATTTTCGGCAATGTCCTCGTCAGGAACGCGACCGACACAAAGCCTATTAATATTGAAAAGACGCTCAAGCAGAATACAGATCTCAAAATTACAGACAAGTCGAAACCGAGCGTTCTCATATATCATACTCACACAACCGAAGGCTTTGAGCTTTTAGACAGGGACTGGTACGCGGCCGACCAAAACTCAAGGACGGCGGATTCGGCAAGGAACATTGTACGCGTGGGGCGGGAAATCGCGCAGGAGCTTGAAGCGGCGGGCTTCAATGTTATCCACGATGAGAC
>CAZDWM010000340.1:0-246 GCA_964509145.1 uncultured Eubacteriales bacterium
GTTGCTCGTCAAGAAGCTTCTGTGCTTCCTTCTGCTCGCGTATCCGCTGATAAATACCGGCTGTTTTTTTAAAAAACGAAAGTATTTGAGCGACAATCACCTTTTCACCGTGACGAAACGTTACGATGCTGCCGGATTTTTCACCTATTAGTGCCTTCGCGAGCGGAGATTCGTTTGATATAATGCCCTCGTCGTAACAAAACGGCTCCTTGACGGTAACATTGCTGTTGTCCTCCGAAATTGTAA
>CAZDWM010000340.1:256-1770 GCA_964509145.1 uncultured Eubacteriales bacterium
TGCCGTCTCGTTTTCGGTGAGAGGAAAAATCAGCTTACCAATAATGTCGGCCGGACGCTCAAATCGAGTGCCGTTAAGCATAATAACTATCTTATCACCGCGCTCAGAAATGAGGTCAACAATTTCGCCGCTCTTAAGTCTGAACTTCTTGGATTTAGTTATCACCTTCGCCCCCTTTGGTAAAGCTGATATAATAGACCAACACATATATAATTATATATTAATATCTTTGAAAATCAACCCCAAATGCAATTTATTTACAGTTTATTTATAAATACTTCGTTGTGTTAAAAAAGTGTTGCGTAAACCGAACGGAAATGGTATAATTCACCGAGTTTGAATCATTTTAACGGTGGTAACCGACAACCGAAAATCGGAATGAATTGATGTGATAAGCTTGAATGATAAATCATTCAATCTGGAAGTTTTGTCCTTTTGCGTCATACATGAAGGCGCAAATCGGCTTCGCCGACCAGCCAAAACTTCCGCGTTCTGCGAAAGGATGGTCAAATAATTGAAAGCGGAACAAAAGAACTTTTTTTACGGAGTCGCCGCCGTCTCGGTCGCGTCTGTACTGTTCGGCTTTCTCCCCGTCTGGTGCAAACAGGTGCTCAACAACGGCGTCGATTCACAGACCCTTGTGCTTATCCGTTACGGTTTGGCAAGTATTATACTTGCAGTTTTACTGCCGATTTTTAAAATATCGTTTTCAATCACCAAAAAACAGATTCTGGCGTTTATGATGTTCGGCATTTTTAGCGGTGGTGTTACCTCCTATTTTTTATCGCTCTCATACACCTACATGTACGCCGGTATCGCTACAATGTTCCATTTTTCTTATCCGATTTTCGTCGCGTTGCTCATGACAATATTTTTCAAGGAACGCCTTTCGTGGAAAACTATTATAGCAATAGTAATAGCCGTGTCCGGCATGGCTTTGATGGCGGACATCAGGGGCGATTTCAGCCCGGTCGGCATTACGCTGGCGCTTATCTCCGGTCTGATGCTTGCCATCTACATTATCGCGACAAAAAAAAGCGCCTTCAGCACACTCCCACCGATGAAAATTGTTTTTTATTCCTGCCTTGTCTCAACGGTGTTTCTTGCCGTCAAGCAGATAATCGGCGGAGACATCCATCTTCCTTCAACAAGTGCCGACTGGACACGCATGGTGATGGTCGCACTGCTGTGCACCGTCGCGGCGCACTCGCTTCTTGCCTATGGTGTTCAGAAGCTCGGCGCTACAACCGGCGCTCTTGTCAGCATAATAGAGCCGCTTGTCAGCGTTGTCGCGGGAGCTATTATAATCAACGAAGTGCCGTCAAGACCGGCGGCTATCGGCTGCGCTTTCGTTTTGGCCTCATTGCTGATAGTCGTACTCAACGGCAGTAAAAAACAGAAACCGGAAACGGCGTTATAAAACGTAGGGCGGGGGCTTGCCCCATGCAAGCAAGTTAGCAAATAGTGGGGTATACTCCCTCCGTCTCCGCGCGGGGCGCGGAGCCACCTCCCTC
>CAZDWM010000341.1:0-1752 GCA_964509145.1 uncultured Eubacteriales bacterium
CCGGGTCTTGCTTATGGCAAGCATTTGACAAAGAGTATACAGATGATGTGGAAAACCTACTTTCTGCCAACGGAGTAAAAGTTTTAACAAATATGAGAGTGAACCGATTTCTCGGGGAGAAAAAAGTGGAGGGGTTGGAGTTGGCTGATGGTTCGAAGATACAGGCAGACTTGGTAATATTGGGGCTTGGTGTTATTCCCAATGGGGCACTTGGTAAAGAAGCAGGCCTTGAGGTGAATGCTAAGGGAGCCATCAAAGTTGATCAGTATACCAGGACCAATGACTCGGATATTTTTGCTGTTGGAGACTGTGCAGAAAAAAACTGTTTCTTTACGGGGAAAGATGTACCGGTATTATTGGCTTCCACGGCTGCTATGGAGGCAAAGATTGCGGGCAGTAATGCAGTACAGCTTCGTCTGGTTCGGGCGAATAAGGGAACCATTAGTGCATTTTCCACCAAAGTTTTTGGAAAAACATTTGCGGCAGCTGGTTTAACGGAAGAAAAAGCCAAACAAGAAGGATTCACCGTGATGATTGGAGAGCATAAAACCATGGATCGCCATCCCGGATGTTTGCCGGATGCCATGGAAGTTTCCATAAAGTTGATGTTTTCCCGGTGTTCCGGAGTTCTTTTAGGTGCCCAGATATCCGGAGGTACAGGTGTTGCAGAAATGATCAATATTTTGAGTTTAGCGATACAAAAGGATATCACAGCTACGGAGTTGAATACGTTCCAGACGGCAACGCATCCTTTGGTTACTTCTTCTCCCATTGCATATCCCATTAATGCGGCTGCCATGAATGCAGTGTCTCAAAATTGCAGTATGCTGAATGAGGGTTTGGTTTTATAACTTTGGACGGTGATAATAGGTGGATGTTTGTTCTGTAACAGATACCGAAAACATTAAATAGGTTAAATTCGAGGGGCCTGGAATTAGGTCCCTCGAATTTTTTGGTCATATCACTAATTGAGGCAGGAAAACTTTGCGTAAACTCAGGTATCTTAATGGTTAGCTATATGGTAAAATCATTGATAGTTGTCAAAAATAAACAAATGAAAATAAATGGAGTGTTTCAACTAGAATGGGAATGATGAGAAAGGGCTTAAGAGGTGATGGGGAAGACCTGGGTAGCCATTACCGTTGGCTAATGGTTTTTGCTGGATTTTTGTCCATGGTTTTCTATTATGGCATTGTAATCAATTGTCAAGGACAGTTAATTGAACCGATTGCAGAAGAGCAAAGCTACAGTCGTGTCATCATGTCTTCCATTTTTGCGTTAATCAATGGGGGTATGGTCATTTCTTCCCCTCTCCTTGCCCGCATATCCAATCGGTTTGGACCCGAAAAAACCTTGGTAGCATGTTCCCTGGTGATATCCATGGCCATGATTTGGTTTTCTTTTTCCCGTAGCTTACCTTTTTATTATTTAAGCGCACTTCTGATTGGTATGGCCTTTGTGGGAGTGACCACATTGCTACTTCCCATATTAATTAACATGTGGTTTGATGCCAACAACAGAGGATTCGCACTGAGCTTAGCTTTCATGGGCAGTGGTATAGGAGGTTTATTGCTGAACCCGGCTTTTGCCACACTGGTAAAAGGATTGAATTGGAGATGGGCATATGGCCTGTCGGGTGGTTTTTTTCTCCTACTATTTACCCCGTTCCTGTTTATAGTCATCTATTATATTCCTCGGAGGAGGGGCTACCTGCCTTCATTGACCGACTTGGAATATTCCCCCCTTGGGGGG
>CAZDWM010000342.1:0-1743 GCA_964509145.1 uncultured Eubacteriales bacterium
GGATGACGACTTGCTCGATGTCTCCTTTAACGTATTATCCTTTCAAACGTTGATATTTTTCTTATAAAAACGGAGCAACACCACATATTTTATAACAAAATTAAGGATTTTGCAACATTTTCCTTCACGTTTTCATATAAACGGTATTTTGAATAAATTATCGCGTATTTAAGTGATTATTTGTGCTATTTTACTATGGTATTTTAGCTTGACTAAAGTCTTTTAACAGGACTATAATATACCCAAGATTTATTTTATTCTCACTATATGGAGGTAAAAAACATGTCAAGAGTCTTCAATTTCTCAGCGGGTCCGTCCATGCTCCCAGAGTCCGTTTTAAACAGAGCGGCAGAGGAAATGCTCGACTACAAGGGCAGCGGTCAGTCCGTCATGGAGATGTCGCACCGCTCGAAGGTCTATGAGGAAATCATCTTCGGCGCGCGCGACCTCTTCAAGGAAATCATGAACATCCCCGACAACTACAGAATTCTCTTCCTTCAGGGCGGCGCCTCGACACAGTTCGCGGCAATTCCTCTGAATTTCATGAGCGGCTCCGGCAAGGCCGACTACGTTCTCAGCGGTCAGTTTTCCACAAAGGCTTATCAGGAAGCCCAGAAGTACGGAGATATCAAGGCTGTTGCCTCGTCGAAGGCCGACAACTTTTCCCATATTCCCGACCTCGACAAGTCAAATTTCCGTCCCGATGCCGACTATTTCTATATCTGCCAGAACAACACAATTTACGGCACGCGCTTTTCGGAGCTGCCCGACACGGGCGATGTTCCGCTCATTTCCGACGTCTCGTCCTGCTTCCTGTCCGAGCCGATGGATGTTTCCAAATACGGCGTCATCTACGGCGGCGCGCAGAAGAACGTCGCCCCGGCGGGTCTCACCGTTTTAATCGTGCGTGAAGACCTTTTAGGCAAGGCTCGCGACGTAACACCCACCATGCTCGACTACAAGGCGATGGCTGACAACGACTCGATGTACAACACGCCGCCCTGCTATTCAATTTACATCTGCAAGCTTGTCCTCGAGTGGATTAAGACCCTCGGCGGGCTTGAGGCTATGCGTGACCGCAATATGAGAAAAGCGGCCATCCTTTACAATTACCTCGACAATAGCGACATGTTCAAAAACCCCGTTTTGCCGAGAGACCGCTCGATGATGAACGTCACGTTTGTCGCACCCACGGAGGAGCTTAACAAAAAGTTTTGCTCCGAGGCCGAAAAGAACGGCTTTGTCAACATCAAGGGTCACCGCTCAGTCGGCGGCATGAGAGCTTCCATCTACAACGCCATGCCTGTTGAGGGCGTCGAAAAGCTGGTCGGATTTATGGCCGATTTTGAAAAAGCCAACGGTTAATGCTTAATGAAAGGAATTATTCCATGTATAATATATTAACTCTCAATAAGATTTCCGAATTCGGGCTTGAGAAATTTACCGATAATTACGCCTACGGCGACAGCGTCGCGTCACCCGACGCCGTAATGGTGCGCTCCGCCGCAATGCACGACATGACACTCGCCCCCGAAACCGTCGCCATCGCCCGCTGCGGTGCCGGCACAAATAACATTCCCGTCGATGTATGCGCTAAAAACGGCGTGGTGGTTTTTAACACCCCCGGTGCGAACGCGAACGGCGTCAAGGAGCTTGTCATATGCGCGATGCTGCTTGCCTCCAGAAAAATCGTCCCTGGCATTCAGTGGTGCACAGGTCTCAAGTGCAGCTGCGCGGGTGCGG
>CAZDWM010000343.1:0-1149 GCA_964509145.1 uncultured Eubacteriales bacterium
TTTTAGACCATTATATGGACAACGACATAATTTATGACTTCATCGTCCGCGAGCACAAGACGCCATGAATAGTTGATACCGTTTTTACCGCTGCAGCTCCCCCAGCGTGTCCTGGCCGAGTTAATTTTAACCGATGACGGCTCGATGGACATCAGTTTAGCGTACTCATCCGTTTTAGCCGTCAGCAGCTTCTTAGCCAGCGACTTATAAAGCCTGATAATGGTTGCTTTTATGATATCGCTATCGTAGCCGGGCGGCATATAAAAGCACGTACCGTCGAAGCCCGCGTGGGTTCCCTCCCTTGCGGTGATAGGATATTCCCTCCCTCTGTATAAGACCATGACGTTATAATCAAGGCAAAACGCCGCCTTTTTGCCGATTTGCTCGGCTTTGGCGGCAAGGTGTTCGGATATCCACTTTTCCTTTGTGATTAGAAACCTGTCGATGTCGGCCTTCGGAATCTTCAGCGGGGCGCGCACCTCCAGCGCAGCGTCGTCCGTTATGTAAACCGCCAGCGTTTTTCTGTTGCTGCGTATCAGATTATACTCCATATCTTCCCCGTCAATTCTGCTTTTCGACAATTTTATATTCGTTGTTGATTCGAAAATACGGACAATTTTTATATGAGCCGCTCATAAACTGTGCCAGCTCGTCCATGTCGAGATCCGCCTCGCAGACCTCGCAGCCAAGCTCATCGTCGTAGATAAAATTAAGGCAGTATTCGCAGTTTTTTGTCTGTTCCGTTCAAATCACATTCTTTCATATCAGGGCGCAAAAAAGGAGCCGCGTCTTGCGAAACAGCCCCGTTTTATTTGTACAAGTGTCAGCGCGTGCTGATAGTGTTTTCCTTAAGCACAACGTCATGCGCGCCGCCCTCGACGATAGACGTCGCGGAGACCAGCGTTATCTTGGCCTTTTTCTGGAGCTCATGAAGAGTCATCGCTCCGCAGTTGCACATGGTTGAACGAATCTTTTTAAGCGTGACGCCGAGGTTATCTTTTAATTTACCGGCATAAGGGACATAGGAATCGACGCCCTCCTCAAAGGAAAGCTTGCTGTCGCCGCCCATGTCGTAGCGTTGCCAGTTCCGCGCCCTTGCCGAACCCTCGCCCCAGTATTCCTTCATATAATTGCCGTTGATGAATACCT
>CAZDWM010000343.1:1159-1740 GCA_964509145.1 uncultured Eubacteriales bacterium
CGCCCATAGCCAGCGCCATGGTGCAGTGGTAGTCGTGCACGATGCCGCCGTCGGAGCACACGGGGATATAAACACCCGTCTCCTTCATGTATTTGTCGCGTTCCTTGCACACCTCAATGAGGGCGGTGGCTTGTCCCCTGCCGATGCCCTTTTGCTCGCGCGTGATGCAGATGGAGCCGCCGCCGATACCCACTTTAATAAAGTCCGCGCCGCAGTCGGCTAAAAAGCGGAAGCCCTCGGCGTCGACGACATTGCCCGCGCCGACCTTGACGCTGTCGCCGTAATTGGCGCGTATCCAGCCGATGGTAAGCTTCTGCCACTCTGTAAAGCCCTCTGACGAGTCGATGCACAGCACATCCACGCCCGCTTCAAGCAGCGCCGGAACACGCTCGGCGTAGTCCCTTGTGTTGATGCCCGCGCCGACAACATATTTTTTATGGCTGTCGAGCAGCTCAAGCGGATTTTCCTTGTGGCTGTCGTAGTCCTTTCGAAAAACCATATACATCAGCCTGCCGTCGTCGTCGATAATCGGCAGGGCGTTGAGCTTGTGATCCCAGATGATGTTGTTGCATTCCTTGAGC
>CAZDWM010000344.1:0-1725 GCA_964509145.1 uncultured Eubacteriales bacterium
GATTTCGGCGCGTTCATCGATATCGGTGTCCATCAGGACGGGCTTGTCCATGTTTCGCAGATTACAAATAAATATATCAAGCATCCATCCGAGGTGCTCAAGGTTGGGGAGGTAGTCACCGTCTGGGTGCTGTCGGTGGATGTGGCAAAAAAGCGCATTTCGCTGACGATGAAACAGCCGAAGGAGATATGATATGCTGTACAACACCTTCGATTCGAAAACCTTAGGTCAAATATCGGTTTCAAAGCTCGGCATGGGCTGTATGCGTCTGCCTGTCGTCAAGCCCGGCGCGGAGGATATCGACTATAAACGCGCAGAAGAGGTTATTGACTACGCCTATACGCACGGCGTCAACTACTTCGATACCGCCAGCGGTTATCACGACAAGGGCTCTGAACCCTTTGTCGGCTATGCGTTAAGCAAATATTCGCGTGACAGCTTTTATCTTGCCACAAAGCTGTCGTCCTGGTTTTTAAAAGAGGACAGGGGAGTCGAGGATATTTTTAAATGGCAACAGGAGCGCCTAAAAACCGAATATTTCGACTTTTACCTCTGCCACAACCTCAATGATAATATCTATAAAAGCCTTACAAGTGTCAACGCATATGAACGGCTCTCGGCGCTCAAGCAACAGGGCTATATTAAAAATTTAGGTTTCTCCTTCCACGGCAGTCTTCCGCTGCTCAAAAAGCTGCTCAAAAATTACGAATGGGATTTTGCCCAGATACAGTTTAATTATCTTGATGTACTTTACGGTGACGCTTTAGCGGAATACGAGTTTATCCGCGCAGCCGGAATACCTGTCGCTGTCATGGAGCCCGTTCGCGGCGGCTCGCTTGCGAACCTTTGCGACGACGCCAACAAGCTGTTAAAAGACGCTTTGCCCAACGCGAGCATCGCCTCGTGGGCATTGCGCTACGCGGCATCCTTCGATAGCGTTTATACCGTTCTTAGCGGTATGTCGAGCTTGGAACAGGTCGCCGACAACGTTAAAACGATGTCCGATTTCGAACCCGTTTCCGACGTTGAGAAGCAGTTGCTTTCAAATGCGGCCGGGCTTTTCAAGACGTTTTACAGCATTCCCTGCACCAACTGCAAATACTGCATGGACGTGTGTCCGAACGGCATCAACATACCGTTATTGTTGAAGTATTACAGGAGCTGGAAGCTTGACAAAAACGCCATAGAATACGCAAGCCGTTATAACGGGTTAAACGACGACGAAAAGGCGGAAAACTGCGTCAATTGTGGCGTGTGCGCTGAAAAATGCCCGCAGAGCATTGCCATACCCGATTTATTAAACGAGATTTCAGAGCTTAACAAGCGCCTAAATGTCCGGTAATATCATAACGTAAAGTGAGTGAATGTGAATGGAACGCATCAGAACAAGATGGTTTGACAAGGTCAACAGCGATTGCCCGCTGCCCGAATATCCGCGTCCGCAGCTTGTGCGCGACGACTGGATGAACCTCAACGGGCGGTATCAATACGCCATCACCGACCGTTCGGTCGATTATCCGCAAAGCTTTGACGGCGAAATCCTTGTACCGTTTGCCATCGAAAGCGAGCTTTCTGGCGTTTGCAAGCCGCTTTTGCCACTACAAAGGCTTTGGTACCGCCGTACATTTACTCTCGACAGCCGCTTTAACGGTAAGCGCTGTCTGCTCCATTTCGGCGCTGTCGACTGGAAATGCTTAGTTTACGTCAACGGTCGACTTGTCGGCA
>CAZDWM010000345.1:0-1719 GCA_964509145.1 uncultured Eubacteriales bacterium
AACTCGTTAAAGAAGAATCCGTTAAACTTTAATTCAAATCCCGTGACGGAGGCTATTTTTTCGGCGGCGTAATGAGCTTTGGAATAGCACTGCTCCGCGACCTCGCAAAGACCCTCCTTGCCTAAAGCGGCGCAGTAGATGACCGCCGTCAGCGCACAGAGCGCCTCGTTTGAGCAGATGCTTGAGGCGGCCTTTTCGCGGCGGATGTGCTGTTCCCTCGCCTGTAGCGTAAGAACATAGGCGTCCCTGCCCTGGTCGTCGGACGTTTTACCGACGATTCTGCCGGGCAGCTTGCGCATTTCGGCTGAACGAACGGACATGAAGCCAAGGTAGGGACCGCCGAACGACAATGGCATACCGAGAGGCTGACCCTCGCCTATGGCCGCGTCCGCACCGTATTCGGCGGGTGTTTTTAGCAGAGCAAGCGAAATGGGTTCGCAGCCCATGACAAGCTTCGCACCGGCGGCGTGGACAACAGAGACTATCTTTTCGGCATCTTCGACGAGACCGAAATAGTTCGGCTGCTCAATGTAGACCGACGCTGTTTCGCCGTCGAGCGCCTTTTCGAGCGCGTCGAGGTCGGTAACTCCGTCCTTTGACGGTACAACGACAAGCGCGCTGCCTGCCGAAGCGCAGTATGTTTTAACCGTTTCAAGCGTCATGGGGCGAACGGCGGCGGAGACGACGGTTTTTGTCCGCTTTCTGTCCTTAAACATGGCGGCGGCCTCGGCGGCCGCGTGCGCTCCGTCGTATACACCGGCATTTGAGACGTCCATGCCTGTTAAACGGCAAATCGTTGACTGATATTCAAAAATGCTTTGGAGTATGCCCTGGCTCATCTCGGCCTGATAGGGCGTGTAGGCTGTGACAAACTCCTCTCGCGAGGATAGGTGACGTACGACGCTTGGGATATAATGACGATAAGCGCCCGCGCCGCGTAAGCAGGTTTTAAAAACCTTGTTTTTGGCTGACATGCCGGAAAGCTCGCCGATGACCTCAAACTCAGTTTTTGCCTCGGGTAGATTAAGTAAACCCTGAAAGCGCAGTGCTTCGGGTATTGAGACTAGCAGCTCGTCGATGCTTAGCTTGCCGATGGCGGCGAGCATGTCGCGCCGTTCATCGGGTGTGTTCGGTATGTATGACATATTAATGCGTTCAGGCTCAGCCGCTAAGCCGAGCCTTACCTCCGTTATTATTCTGCAATAAAAGCTTCGTAAGCCGCCGCGTCCATCAGGGCGCCGTTTTCGGACACATTCTCAAGCTCAATTAGCCATGAACCGTAAGGGTCGGAATTAAGCAGCGCCGGGTCGTCGAGCAACGCGTCGTTAACCTTGACTACAGTTCCGTCCACCGGGCAATAAACGTCTGAAACGGCTTTAATCGACTCAATATCGCCCATGCTGTCGCCCGCGCAGAGAATGTCGCCCGCGTCGCAGAGGTTAATGAATGCCACATCGCCCATTTCCTCCTGCGCGTGGTCGGAAAGGCCGACCAAAGCCTTGCCGCCGCCGAGATACTTGACCCATTCGTGTGTTTCGGCATAGAATAAATCTTTCTGTACGCTCATTGTGATAACTCCTTATAAAATTTTAAATTATGACTTTTTATAAAACGGCAGCGCGATGACCGTTGCCGTGAGCTGCTTTCCGCGAACCTCGACCATTAGGCTGTCGCCCTCCTGAACGTCCTTGCTGACAAGCGCCATGCCGACGGCCTTTT
>CAZDWM010000346.1:0-1696 GCA_964509145.1 uncultured Eubacteriales bacterium
CGAGGAACTGGAAGCTATAGTCGAGCGGTATCACAATTTCGTCCATTGCGACGTTAAGTATGGGTAATATAGCGTCACCGATATCTACGTCATCAAGCGCGTCAAGAATAATTTTAGCGATGGTGTAGCCACAGTCCTTGATTTGTGTATATTCGCTTTCGCCCAGACCGTTGGTGTCATTATAATTCGCGGCAGCATAATCTTCGCCGTATCTTTCTACCCAGTCCTCATAGCTGAGGGTATGCTCCTGCGCCCATGCCGCTCCTTCATCGGAAGAGACGGGATTCAGACCGATAGCGGCCTGTGCGCCTTGTATGAACACAAAGTTATAGTCTTTCTCGGCAAGCGCCGCACCTATATAGTGCGGAACATCGGCGCAGATTTTTTCGCTGGTTCTGCTTGCTTTGGTCGGGTGCATACCGATATTGGCAAGGATTGTCTTTTCGCCGGTTCTGCTGCCTTCAAAATAGAAGCATGCAAAATGGTCCTGACAGGCAACGCCTGAATCCCTCTTGTCGCCGACAATGTAATATTTTTCGGAATCATAGCCGACGTCCTCGGTTTCGAAGTAATAAAGCCTGCCGTTTTCCATGCTGCCGTAAGCCCTGACCACCGCAGCGGAGGTATTTGCAACAATGCTGTCAATGAGCTCCTTCTCAACGCTTCTGTCGGTTGTGCCGAGCAGCTTGTTCTTCAGGAGCGGCCCGACAAGGCTGACGCTCATTCCCTCGGGGTCGATTGTGGTATGGGCGTGGGTAACGTTCATGTTGAAGCCGATGACGTCGCTGTTATCAAAGCCCGCATACGCTTCTTTAAGCGCTTTAACGGAAGCCTCGCGGACGCTGAGAATGTCGGCATTCCCGATGCCCACACCGTCAAGCGCAGCAAAAATCAGAACGTCGGCTACACCGTTACGGTTGGAGTCGCAGCCGTTGGACATGACAACAAGGTTTACACTCTGGTCGTCATAAATCTTGCTGACCTTGTATGAAAAATAGCCGCCGAAATAATGGGAACCTTTAAGGCAATAGCCGTTCGGGTCAGCCTCGCCGTCTGCGTTGACCCTCCATTGAGTCGGGATAACACTGGTAGATGCATAGCCAAGCGACCACTTCGCGCCAATGACATTTCCGTCAGTGCCGTCATAGAAATATTCGTTCTCCTTGGCATCATATTCTTCAATGGTCGGGATATTCTCCGCCTTGTTTAAGTCGCCGAAAAGGCCGAGAACGATGTCAAACAGGCTGTCCAAGAGGTTGTACCCAATGGAGACAATGCCTGTTGTTGCGCCGTTTAAACTGACTTTTGCGCTCGCAGTACCTGCCGATGTAAATAGCAGCGAAACGGTAAGTAAGACCGCAAGGATTTTTTTGGTTTTTTTGCTCATAATGGTTTTTCCTTCCTTACACAATTTATTGACTTTATCTTACGGAGCGAATAACCCCGAATTTCCGACGGACAGAAAGGCAGGGCTTCTGAAGTTAAATTATACCAAATAGAAAACCTCTTTGCAACATGATAAAAAAAGAATATGTTAAAGTCATACAAAATCATGTCGAAGAATATTTTTGTATATTATAAAGCAAAAAAGTATTAAAAGTATTGATTTTTTGCGTTCTCTGTGCTACAATTCTGTCGTTATGCGGGAGTAGTTCAGCGGTAGAGCGTCGGCTTCCCAAGCCGAAAGTCGCGGGTT
>CAZDWM010000347.1:0-1686 GCA_964509145.1 uncultured Eubacteriales bacterium
AGAAAATAAATGAAGAAAACCACCAGAATCGCGGCACTTGTACTTGCGCTAATCTTAACGCTCCTCTGCGCCTCCTGTACTGGCGGCGAAACCGAGACCACAACCGCTCCCGCCGAAACAGAATCCTCGTTGACCGAGGTCGACACAACGGCGATTGAAACACTGACGTCAGAGCCTGAAACCGAGGCCATATCCGAAACGGCAACGCAGCCCACGGAAGCGGGAACAGAAACAACAACGGAGGCCGCGGTCGAAATCAAAGCACCAGTCGGCGGCACCATCGCCGAAATCGTCACCTTCTACAACGATCAGGCCAACGCGACAAAAGCCTACAAGGGCAAGGTTAAAATTGATAAAAAAGACGGTACAACGTCGGTTCTCGATGATATATCCATCGGCTTATTAAGAGGCACCGCCGAGGATATGTTGCCTAACGACTATCCTAAGACAAACAGTAAAACCTTCACAAACGGCAAAGCAGCCGACGGCAGCTCAATTAAGGGCTATATGCCTGTTGACGAGGATGCCAGGATGAGCAAGCTTTCCGCCTCCGGTGTAACGAAAGCGACTTGCACAGCGACAGCAAACGGTTGGAAAATCACCCTCGTGCTCAAGGCAGAGTCGGGCGACGATGTCAACTTCAAGCCCCCTTATCACTCTTCCTGCATGGATACCCTCGCGCTGACTGCCGAGGATCTCGAACCCTTCACACTCAACGACGCGACTGTCTATTACAAGGGCGCGACTTTGACGGCGGAAATCAACAAGGACGGTTATGTCACCTATTTCGATGTCAATGAGCCGGTTGTTGTTGAGGGCAGCCTTGCCTACAAATCCTTTGATTTGATTGATGTAGTTGTTACGGGAACATGGAAGCAGACATTAAAATTCACTTATTAAGCGAACTAAAAGGTTAAATCCCGGGGTTGTCCGCAAGGACAGCCCCGTAAATATTGAATAGAGGATAGGTTGAATAAATTCAACCCGTAAAAATTGTTGACGGACTGATAGTCCGTCTGCCGTTTCACGGCACCACAATTTTCAAGAAAGGTAATTTAAAATGAGAGTTATGTCATTTAACGTCCTGTGCGGCGGACTGGGTCAAAAAGAGTTCCTCTCGAGGCGCGGGCTTGTAGTGGAAAGAATCAGGGAGATTGTGCCCGACACCTTCGGCGTTCAGGAAGCTCACAAAAAATGGATGAAGGTTCTGTGCAGCAAGCTGCCGGAATACGCTTATGTGGGCGTCGGCCGTGACGACGGGGTTGACGAGGGCGAGTTTTCGCCGGTATTCTACAAAAAAGATATGTTCGAGGTTGTCGACGGCGGCACCTTCTGGCTTTCCGAAACACCCGATGTGCCGTCAAAAGGCTGGGACGGCGCTTGTACGCGCATCTGCACTTGGAGCGTGTTGAGAAACAAGACGACAGGTAATACATTTGCCCAGCTCAACACTCACCTTGACCACAGGGGAGACGTGGCGCGGGTCGAGGGTATCAAGCTGGTTTTAGATAAAATTAAGACATTCGACATGCCAGTTATTTGCACGGGCGATTTTAATACATACGAGGATTCCGAAACATATAAAATCATGACCGCCGACATCATGGGCGACGCGAAGTATCTGGCTAAAAAGACGGTCACGGGAAACACCTTTACCGGCTTTGACATCGAAGGAACAAAAGGTGA
>CAZDWM010000348.1:0-1683 GCA_964509145.1 uncultured Eubacteriales bacterium
GGGGCGCAGGAAAATTTCGCTCTGACTGTCCTCGGTGACGCCCAGATAGGTTTTGAACATCAGGTTGAACTTGCGGATGTCGGTGAAGTCATGGGCGCCGCAGTCGGGGCAGGGAATTTTGTTATCGGCGATGTATTTCGACATCTCCTCAAAGCTCCAGCCTGCTGGGTTGACGCCCGTGTCCTCGATGAGCTTGTCGGCTCTGTGGCGTGTTTTGCAATCCTTGCAGTCCATCAGCGGGTCGGAAAAGCCGCCGACATGCCCCGAGGCCACCCATGTGGTCGGGTTCATTAATATAGCGGAGTCGAGCCCTACATTATAAGGGCTTTCCTGCACAAACTTTTGCCACCAGGCACGCTTGACGTTGTTTTTAAACTCGACGCCCAAGGGACCGTAGTCCCAGGTATTTGAAAGCCCGCCGTAAATTTCGCTGCCGGCGTATACAAAGCCTCTGCCCTTGCATAGAGATACAATAGCGTCCATAGTCTTTTTAGTGTTTTCCATATATTTAGCCTCTCCTCGGAATAATTATTAATTAAACGTGAAACCTTGCCGCGAGCTCGTTTTTAACGGCTTTCGGTATGGCAAGTCCAAGCACGGCAAGCAAGATACAGCTCAACGCGGCGGCAACGGCGCTCCATATAACGCTGTAGCCAAGCGCCATACAAATGATGAGCAGGACAAGGTTTCCCGTACCCAGAGCGATAAAGTGCGCGACTGCGTTTGTACGCCTTTTCGGGAAAAAGAACAGCCCGGCGAAAAGAATCAGCACCGCGGCAATGCTTAACAGCGGCAGCCCGAAGCGGACGGCGGGACCGTAATAACCCAAATGGGATTTGCTGTACCAAAGCATCAGCAGCGACAGACAGACGACATCGTGGATGATATAGCTGCCGAAATACAGCTTCTTGATAAAAATGGGACGGAAAACAAGCGTCCAAACGCAAGGCACGGTGAACACAACCCACATCGCGTTTGTCACGGTCTTATTGAGGATGTAATCCGCCGCCATGGCAAGGACGGAGGCGGCGAAAAACACGGCGACAAAAATGCCGAAATACCAAGGCGGGTTCTTTTTGTAGACGATGTCGGGATATTCAGCTGTCCGCTGACCCTTAATAAGCGGTTCAGAATTAACGGCAGGTTCGCCGCACAGAGGGCATTTTTTGTATTCCTCGCCAAGGTCGACGTTGCATTTATTACACCGCATTATGAAAAGGCCTCCTTGTTGTTGGTTTCGACGCGTACGCGGATGTTGCGGGACGTCAGGAAGGTGAAGAAGTTGCGAGGGATATCGAAACGCTTCGACGAGCCGGTGAAGGAGAAGTTGAGAGTGTCGTCAAGGCAGCCTATGGCGCACGCGAGCGTCTCGCGCGGAGCGCCGCCGAGTAGCACCTCCATACGGTCGATGTGAGCCCGCATTTCGGGCGGCAGCTGGCAAACACCGAGGTTTGTCATACAGCACAGAAACTTTTTCTGTCCGACCAGATGGTAGGCGCTTTTAAGCAACGGACGCTTGACGAAATTGGGCAGGAAACGCACCGCCGGATTGTTGGCGCTGCCGACATTGCGCTTAATCGGTATCAGCATGGCTTCGGGGTTGACCTCGGCCTTGATTTTTCCGCGTATGGAATCGACGATATCTTCAAACGTCGTTTCACCGTCCTCTTTAGGAACGAAGCC
>CAZDWM010000349.1:0-1683 GCA_964509145.1 uncultured Eubacteriales bacterium
GAAATCAAGCCGAACGGGCAACAAAGCATCAATTCTCCGTATGATGTTTTTTCAATAATATTGTCTTTCAACACCGAAAGACCCTCGTAAAAGGACGAAAGGATATCAGCGTCGGGCTTATCCGTTTCAAACATGCCGTATAAAAGCAGCGCGTCGCCGGGCACGGACGTAGTAAAGCTTCTAATCGCTTCCGAATCCAGCATATATTCAGCGGACAGCGATTGTACTGCGCAAACAGTATATAGCCCCTTGCTCCGCGCATATGAGGCTGTATGTTTTAAAATATTCTTGGCGGATGAAAGCTCTTTTGTGTCGAATGCGTATTCACCGCTGCTCTTTGCGAAAATAACGCAGTTAAAACCTGTCGACACAATCTGGTCAACAAGCTTTTCCGCTGTTTTTTCGTCACCGTTCTTTAAATCTGTTTCAAGGTAAATCCTTGTTCCGCGCAGTGTTTCGGGGCGCTTTGCCTTTTCGGCAGGCTCGGTAGACACCTCCTGCGTAGTTTCGGTTTCGCTTTCATTGCCGAACGCGTCCACAACCGCGTCAAAGTTCCCGCTCACAAACAATCCGCCGATGACACAGGAAGCGGTAAGCAGCACCGCGGACAGCATAATCAATATTTTTTTAGATATTCCGACCATATGTTTCCTAAACTCCGCTTAAAAATATAAACGCTTTCACACACTCAAATTAATATCACCAAACGACATTATAACATATATCTCGAATTAATTGTTACAAATTTGTAACTATTCGAACATTTTTTCAAGAGCTTCCATTTCAGACACGCAGGTGTCGTTGGCATTTTCTCCCCACATATAGGAGTAGGAATAGAGCGAGAAACCATTGTAACGCGTGAGGTCTCTGACGCACGCCACCTGTCTTGAAAGGACATCACAGTTGTCGACCCACTCCCCTGTGCCGTCACCTGCGTATTTGTCCTCAACGCCCGCCTTGTAGGCCGCCAGCCCGTAAACCACCTTAACGGACGGACAGGTCGCCATAATACTCCAGCGTTCGGCCGTCTGCTCAAACGGGAGGGTATCATTGTTGAAACCAAAATATATTTGCGGTATAATTATGTCGCAGTAGCCGGTTTGAGACACCCAGCTTTTGACGTCGGCGTAGTATTCTCCGTAGTCCTTATCGATGTCGGCGGACGGACTTATGCTGAATATAATATCTTTATTTTCCGTTTTTATGGCGGAATACATCGTGCTGATAAACGCGTTAACACAAGTCCTGCGCCACTCGTCAAGCGGCAACTTCCCGCCGTTGTTTTTATATTCGTTGTACTGCAACTCGTCGACCGAAGGGTCTTCTGTCGGATAGAAATAGTCGTCGATATGAACGCCCGCGACATCGTAGTTTTTAATAATTTCCTCAACACCGTCAATAATCATTTTATGTATTTCCGGAATGGTCGGGTTGTAATAAATACCGTTATCAAGCTGCCAGACCCACGAATCATTGCTGTCGCTTTCGTCCATAAGCATACCGACGGCGGGATTTGCCTGCGAAAGAGCGGACAGGTCGTTGTCGCCCGATACCCTGAACGGATTAATCCACGCGTGAATCTTTAGATTGTATTTTTTTGCGAGTTCACAAACAATTTGAAGCGCGTCGTAGCCGGGATCCTTCCCCTGCTCGCCCGTCAAATACGAAGTGTGCGGAAAAATA
>CAZDWM010000350.1:0-658 GCA_964509145.1 uncultured Eubacteriales bacterium
CTGTTGATATTGACTCCTGCTTCTCCGAGGGTAAGGCGGCGGCGATACTTTCGGTGTAGCTCCGCCATATACCTGTCTCTGCTGACCTTTGCGAGTACAGACGCGGCGGCTATGGACGCGCAGGTGGCGTCGCCTTTTACGATAGCGCGGGCAGGTATGCCGAGCGGCGGAATACCGTTGCCGTCGACAAGAGCCAAATCAACTGCACCGAGCTTATCGGCGGCTCTTTTCATGGCAAGATAGGTAGCCTGTAAAATATTTATTTCGTCAATTTCCTTTTCGTCGGCAAAGGCTATCCCGTAGCAGACCGCCTTTTCCGTTATTACATCAAAAAGGCGTTCCCTCTTTTTTTCGGACAGCTTTTTTGAATCATCAAGACCTTCGATAACGCACTCACGCGGGAGCACAACAGCAGCCGCAAAAACGGGGCCTGCGAGCGGACCTCTGCCAGCCTCGTCTATACCGCAGACGGTTTTGTAACCCTCAAACGCGCACTGCTCCTCATAATTCGTCCATACAGGCATTTTAATTTTCCCTCCGATAAAAAAGAACGCCCTCAAAATATTATTTCAGGACGTTGCGGGCTGTTAAGCCGGAGGCTGTTCGAGCGAAATCCTGCCGAGCATACCCGCCCGGTATTCGTCGAGCAGCATGTTAG
>CAZDWM010000350.1:668-1673 GCA_964509145.1 uncultured Eubacteriales bacterium
GTGTCCGTTTCTCCGCCCTTAATGAGCATGCCGCGTTTTTTGCCGATAGCCTGAAGCAGCGCGAACGGCTCCGAAAACTCATGCGGCTCGACGCCGTAACGCTCTTTTATCCTGCCCGAATAGCCGTCAATCAGCGAATCGAGAAGCCTTACAGCTATTGTTTCACTGTCAAGAATCTCATCCTTTACAGAGCCGATAAACGCCAGTTTGTCACCGACCTTCGGGTCGTCAAACTTCGGCCAGAGCACGCCGGGCGTGTCGAGCAGCTCTACGCCTCCGCCTATGGGAAACCACTGGTTCTGCCGTGTAACGCCGGGCTTGTCGGCAACCTTTGCCTTGTATTTGCCCGCCATGCGGTTTATGAACGAAGATTTGCCTGTATTCGGAATGCCGACGACCATAACACGCAGCGGTCTGCCGGGCATTCCTCTTTCGATGTTGCTTTGTATTCTGTCGTTTAGCACTTCTCTTACAAGGCTATTATATGCGCCGAGTCCCTTTCCGGAACGGCAGTCGACGGCAAGCGCGTGAGCGCCCGAAGCGTTAAAATACGAAACCCAGCGACGTGTGGCGTTATCGTCGGCAAGGTCGCATTTGTTTAACAGGACTATACGCGGCTTTGAGCCTATAAGCTCCGAAAGCTCGGGGTTGCGGCTTGACTCGGGTATCCTTGCGTCAAGCAGCTCTGTAACAGCGTCGACCTGAGAAAGGCTTTCCTTAATCTGCCGCCGCGTTTTTGCCATGTGTCCGGGGAACCATTGTACATTATTGTCCATCAGTAATCGTATTCCATTCCCACATGAAAGCTGCCGAACGGTATAAGCCTGAAAACAACCTTGCCTATGATGTACTCGCTGCGGATAAGACCGATAAGCGACGAACGGCTGTCGGTAGAATGTGTCCTGTTGTCGCCGAGTACAAACACATAACCGTCGGGAACGGTAACAGGGTAATTGTCGAGGTTTTCGCGGTAGGTAAATACATCGGGGCTTATATATGCTTCGG
>CAZDWM010000351.1:0-1640 GCA_964509145.1 uncultured Eubacteriales bacterium
AAGCCTGCATTGAATTTAGGGGGTGAAATTCCCCCTGTTTTTCTTTTATTCAATAAAAAAGAGGTTAAAATATGTACGTAGAAATTAAGGATGTTCCGGTATTTGTAGATTTTACATATTCCAGCATGGAAGAATCCGCTAAGTATTTTCGTGGCCGGCGAGCAATGCAGTGTGCACTTAGGCTTGATGTGAAATCGTTTCTTGAATCTAAGGGTATTTCAGAAAATCAGATTGAACGAGTCGAAGATGATGATCTTATTTCTGTTGGCATTGCCCAGTGTTCAGCCGGGGATAATTTCCGTAAGGCTGTAGGACGTTACATGGCTCTCCGTCGTGCTATTCCTGATATGATTTGTTTCTTCAAGAACAATATGAAGATTGATCTAAATAATCAGGACATCAATAAACTTATTCATGACATTGGCTGTGACTGTTATCTTAAAAAAGAGTAATACATGAATGTATCAGCAGGATTGATTATAACCGATGGGAATTATGTTCTAGTTGAACAGCCAATGGGTAAATCAAAAGGTGAAGGCAAATATGATCTTCCTAAAGGTCATGTTGAAAAAGATGAAAGCTTTATTGACGCCGCCTTTAGAGAAGCGTATGAGGAAACTGGATATGATTTTAGTAATTACAAATATTATGCAAGACCATTATCCAGTGTTCCTATGCCGTATAATTCTGCAAAAAAGATTATCTTATATGAAGTAAGAGTTGATAATTTGCCTGATTTGTCAAGTTATAAATGCAAATCTTTTTTTAAGAATTCAGCAGGTAAATTGGTGCCAGAAGTAATCGGATATGCATATAAGCCAATTACTGAACTTTCAATTTGGCTTTTTCCGAATTATAAGAAGATCATAGATAAAATTAAACTATGATATACTGGCCATTAAATTTAAATGATCTTCCCTCAAAAGGAAGATTTTATCAGTCTTATACAGAAATTTTTATTCGTCCACTTAGTTTTGGAGATATGAAATTTCTTTCAACATTGAATGTTACAAATTGCGTAACATATATCAACATGGTTTTATCTAATTGCCTTAAGTTAAATAACATCAATTTTAATGATATATTAGAAGTTGATAGAAAGTTTATGGTTTTATGGATAAGGGCTAATAGCTTTCTTAACTTAACTGGATATGCCACTTCAGGCTATTCCACTTCATTTGTGTGTCCTTATTGTAATACGCATAACGAAAAGAAGATTCAACTTGATGATCTTAATATAAAATATTTTGATCCTTCTAAGGAAGATACATATAAAGATTATCATACGAAGCTTAAATCCATTGGCGATTTAGCCGTTCATTATTCAGATACAGATGACAATTTAATTTCTAATTTTATTGAGCAAAACAAAGGTCCTGTATTTTTACCAGAATTGAAGAATTCGGCAATGGATTATGCCAAAGTTCTTTCTATGGCCAAGAAGTTTGAATGCGGCGTTGACTCAATTGTCCAAATTCAATGTAAATGTGGAAAAGTTTTTTCTGTTGATTTAGCATTGAATGATGATAATATGTTTCAGAAGCCGATTTTGAAAGATTTACTAGATAAGCAGATAGAAATTACTAAATATTCAGGTATTCAGATAAACGATGACACTTCATATACCGATTTGGAAATTT
>CAZDWM010000352.1:0-1626 GCA_964509145.1 uncultured Eubacteriales bacterium
GATTACATGGAAAAGCTTTTTCACGGCGTCTTTGAGGTGCGGGGCGACCAGTGCATGGGCGACGACGAGGCCATCGTCACCGCAGTGGCCTGGTTTGAAAACGACCCCGTCACCGTCATCGGCCAGCAAAAGGGCCACACGCTGGAAGAGAGGATGCGCTGCAACTTTGGCATGCCGTCCCCGGAGGGTTACCGCAAATCCATGCGGGCTCTTCGGCAGGCGGAAAAATTCCACCGGCCCGTCATATGCCTGGTGGATACGCCCGGAGCCTTTTGCGGGGTGGACGCGGAGGCCAAGGGCCAGGGCCGGGTCATCGCGGAGCATCTCAAGGCCATGGCCACCGTCAAAACCCCCAGCATCTCCCTAATCATCGGCGAGGGCGGCAGCGGCGGCGCTTTGGCCCTGTCCCTGGCGGATCGGCTCATTATGCTGGAAAACAGCTATTTTTCGGTCATTTCTCCCGAAGGCGCGGCATCCATTTTGTTTAAGGACAGCTCCATGGCCTCGGAGGCGGCAAAAAACTTAAAGCTGACGGCGGCGGATTTGAAGGGTTTTCATCTGGTGGACAGCGTGATTCGGGAACCCCAGGGTTTTTCCCGCGTTCATATGGATGAAAGCGTGGAAGCCATCCGCAAAGCCATCCGCAGCGCCCTGGAGCGGCTTATGCGGGTACCGCCGGAGCGGCTGGTGGAAAACCGGCAGCAAAAATACCTGAATATGAGGGGGTTTTAATTGTTGGCACCAGTTGAAATCGCGGGCGTGGCCGCCAGCGTTCCGGCCCGGGTGGTGACAAACCGGGAAATGGAGAAGCTGGTGGATACCAGCGACGAATGGATTGTCAAGCGCACGGGCATCCATACCCGCCGGGTGGCGGTGGAGGAAACCGCCACCGGCATGGGGGCGGAGGCCGCAGCCAAGGCCCTGGCCATGGCCGGCGTGGCTCGGGAGGAGATCGGCATTATCGTGGCCTGCACCATCACGGCGGATGAGGTGACGCCCTCCCTGGCCAGCGCCGTGCAGAGAGAGTTGGGTATTCAAAACGCCGCGGCCTTTGATATTTCCGCAGGCTGCACGGGCTTTGTGTACGCTTTGGTGACAGCGGCCTCGCTGATGGAATCTTTGGGCAAGAAAGTGGCCCTGGTGGTGGCCACCGAGCTCATGTCCCGGGTGGTGGATTGGAGCGACCGCTCCACCTGCGTGCTTTTTGGCGACGGCGCAGGGGCAGTGGTGCTTAAACGGGCGGAACAGCCCTGCCTGCTGCATCCCATCCTAAACGCCACGCCGGACAACGACCAGGTGATCGTGCTCAAAAGAGAGCTTTACTCCACGCCTTTTGCGGCCCGAAAGGAGGCGGCCAGGGAATACATCCACATGAAGGGGTCGGATGTTTTCACCTACGCCGTGGGCGTCCTGGAGGATACCCTTTGCCGTCTTCAGGCGACCTGCGGGGATAAACCCTTAACCAAGGTTATCTCCCATCAGGCCAATGAGAAGATCATCGATTACGTCATGCGTTCCATGAACCTGTCCCGGGAGCAGTTTTTCATCAACATTGCGGACTATGCCAACACATCCTCCGCCACCATTCCCATCGCCCTTAGCGACGCCCATGCGGCAGGCTGGCTG
>CAZDWM010000353.1:0-1622 GCA_964509145.1 uncultured Eubacteriales bacterium
GCAATCGGGATGTTTTTAATGATCGCCTTCAATCCGTTTTTAAGCGAACGTGTCGGCGATCCCAAGACACAGGCCGGTTTTATCGCGATTGCGCCTGCGCTGCTGCTGGTGTGCACCATGAGCGCGTTTCGCGGATTTATGCAGGGACAGCAGAACATGGTGCCGACGGCTACCAGCCAGCTGATCGAGCAGGTTGGCAAGGTTGCTGTCGCGCTCCCGCTGGCCTATCTGGGTTCCCGGATCGGTATGGGAAGCTCTTCGGAGATCAACGTAAGTTATGCCGCGGCGGGCGCCTTGTTTGGCAACTCCATTGCCGAAGGCGTCGCGCTTTTCTATATCACCGTCGTATATCGCCGCCGCAAGCCGGCTTTTCTGCAGCTTCCGCAGGATGAGAACGCGGAGGAACTCAGCGGGCGCGCGCTGACACGGCGCTTGCTCACGCTTGCCATTCCCATCACGCTTTCCGCATGCATCGTTCCGCTGGCGGCTTTCATCGACTCCGGTATGATCATGAATCTGCTGACGCAGACCGCAGGTTTCGCGGAGGATCAGGCGCGCGCTATGTACGGCCGTTACTCCGGCTATGTCATCAACCTGATTAACGTGCCTACGGCGCTCTCGCAGGCCATTTCCATCAGCTTAGTTCCGGCTATATCCGCCGCGGCAGGCCGTAAGGATTGGAAAGGCATACGCCGTCAGAGCCACACGGGGCTTCGTATGGCGTTTCTTGTTGGCCTGCCCGCCAGCCTGGGCATGAGTATTCTGGCCCGCCCGATTCTGACGCTAGTATATCCGTTTTTCCCCACCGTGGAAGCGCTCAACCAGACGGCGGAGCTGCTGTCCATGTCCAGCTATACCATCGTGCTGTTTACGGTGGTACAGGCCACCAGCAGCATTCTGCAGGGGCTTCGCAAACAGCGCATCCCCATGTATACGCTGCTTGTGGGCGTAGGGTTGAAAATTATAATTAACTACAACCTGATCGGCGTGCCGGAGATCAACATCTACGGCGTCAGCATGCTGCCCAATCTCTACTACGCCCATAAATATGCTCATCTCCCCTACGACCCGCTGAACATCTTCCTCAAGCCTTTGGCGGCCACAGCCTGTATGGGTGCCGCTATCTATTTTGCCCAGCTTGTTTTGCCCTCCAGCCGCCTTACTACAATCTTCCTGATTTTTATCGGGATTGTGGTATACGGCGTTTCCGCGCGATTGTTGGGCGCACTTCGCAAAGAGGATCTGCGTCCGTTCACCAGGGCATTCAGGAAGCATAAGGGCAGAGCCTCTGCCCCCAAATCGGAAGAGTAACCCGACAGGAGGGATGCATTTTGTCAAAAATCACAGTCGCCGCAGTCTCCACAGGAGACGTATCTCTGCTTACCGGTCAGGTTCTGGATGCCCTTCGCAGTGTAAAGAAGCGTGTGCTGCGCACGGACAGTCATCCGCTGGCTTCGTGGCTTGTGCAACACAATCTGCCTTTTGAGACGCTGGATACGCTTTACGTAAACAGTGAAGATTTCGACGTTTTCAATGATGCTGCGGCTGACAGGTTGCTTTCATTGGCCGGCGAAGAGGAGGACGTCATCTATGCAGTTCCCGATTTGCATACAGACACTACT
>CAZDWM010000354.1:0-1621 GCA_964509145.1 uncultured Eubacteriales bacterium
CCTTTTCGTCAGAGCCTGAATTTCTCGGCATCATGCATGACGAGATGGAGCACGCGTTTATCAACCGTAACCTTTCCATTACGCTCGACACCAAGTTTAAAAAGCATCCGCTTTTTTTTCCTTTGTGCGACACGCGTGATGTGAAAGAAGCTGAAAAATATTATGAGGATCAATTTAAGGATTACTCGGACAGCTTTATAAGAAACGGATCTCCGCGATTTACGGGCGAGCATGTGTTCCCCGTTCTGTTCCACCTGTTCGCGCGCGTCGGCATCACGCCGAATTACAAACAACAAAAGGAGAGCTTTTCAAACATCCAAGCGATTATCGCGGGCGGCACGGAGCTTTGGACATGCATAGATATGTGGTTCCGTTTGACCTATCCCGGACATTCTGTTGAGGAGCTTAAAAGCAACCTGTTGTTTTCATACCTGTTCGGTAACGACTATTCGTATGTCGAGGGTGGTAATGTTTTTTGTAAAAAGGATACGGAAACGCTTGAATACACCGACTTCGGAAAAGCTTTTATCAGCTTTTCTAAGGAGTACGCCGGCAAGGACAGGGGCTACAGCATCCGAGACTACCGTCCGCGTATCGGAATAATCAGAGCCGACGACACCTACTGGGGGCAAAACGACCCGCTTGTCTGGCAGCGCATTCTGTTCGGCAACCCGAAGCTTAAACCCGACCGGCGCGCACGTGAGTGGATTAAGGTATTGCATCTGATTACCCACGGCGAGTCTTCAAAGAGCGGTCTGTCGTGGGACAGATTCGGCGTTTGGAGCCTGCGAAAGCACCGCTCATTTTGCTCGATGAATTCACCCGCGGTGTTTGACGACAGAGTTGGGAGAGAAACACTCGCGTCGCTTGAGCTGTGCTTCCTGTGCGGTTATTTTGTCAGGGAGGATACCATGAAAGCGTTATGTGAGCTTGTATGCGAAAACGGTCTGACAGTTGTAACACCCAAGCGTTTTGCGCCGGAGCACATCAAGACAAAGTTCGGCTTTTTCGAAAAAGAAATCCCGGACGGAAAAGGACGCTGGATTGTCTCCGGCAATCCCTGTTCGCGCTTTGTTAAAAAGCGAGTTCGACATCTTCTCGGTCAAAAGGGTGAGATGGCCTTTAGATTTATAGACAGGGAAATCAAGCTTGTAATAGCCGGAAACGGGGAGACGTTCAATATAGTTCAGGCTTAATAATTATTCATTCACACCGTATGTTATACAAAAATATGCGCTATATAAAACCATACCGCTTTGAACGGTATGGTATTTCTGTTGTCGAAAATTGGAACAATATACATGTATCTGTCGACGGTCTACATACTACATATGCGTGTATACTTCATAATATTGGTAAGATTGTTGTACAATATATACAAAATACTAAAAATGCATTCGTTAATATTAAACAGGTCACCAAAGTTTGAAAAATCGTATTGACACAGGAAACTATTTGTGTTAAATTGCATATCGTACTGATGAGGAAAGAGTAATTGATAAACCCATTAAGTTTCCACGGAATACGTTTTTACTCTAAAAATAGTTGATAATTTTATTTATATAAATTTGAGGTGTATGTATGGATTATTTCAGAACAACATGGTTTATCGTCGCGCTGC
>CAZDWM010000355.1:0-1602 GCA_964509145.1 uncultured Eubacteriales bacterium
GTCCGGAGCAAACCAAAGCTGACAAACAATAAATATAACAGCGAAAGCCGACGCAAAGTGTAGGCTTTCGCTGTTTTAATATTGGTTCTGAAGCCTTATTTTCTTGACTTAATTTGATGCCGCATGATATTGGCGACTGCCTTTGCCGCCACCTTGATGTAATCAAGCTTGCTCTTGTCGCTTCCGGCAGATATGGGCGACTTGATCTCACTTTCGTTTATTGTGTTCTCGGTAAAATTTTTAAATTTAACGTTATCGTCATCAAAGGGGACAAGGCGGCAGCCTTTCGGGGAGACAGCAACCGCACCGTCGGAAAACGCTTTGATTTCGGCAAGAATATCACCCTTCGGCACAAGCCCGTCATAGGCAAACAGACCGAGCATCGCCGTTTCGCTGTTACCGTTATATGAGGGAGCGATGGAACGCGACTGCGGTGATATCATTGTGTATGCGTCAAGGATGGAACCGTCTGTCCGGCTCCAGTGGTGGCGCTGTTTGCCGTAGTAGGTGCCGAACGGGTTCATGCGGACGGTGCCGTCGGCCTCAAGCCTCATGGGACAGTGCGCCATAGAGCCGAGTACCTGTCGCGCATTGGCGACAGCAAGCCCTGTTTCACCGTCTGACAGACCGACAAAGCCCGCCGTCAACTGGTGGTTAAACGATGCGATTGCGCTGTTTTCGGGGTCGCACATTTCAAAGTCGGTTGTATCATAGGTTGAGATATCGCCCATGAAGTTACGCTTTACAACAGAGGGGTGTTTAAAACAGGACGTTATTTGAAACGGCGCCGTCTCCTGCCAGCGCATATCACTCTTTCTGCCAAGCGATGAATTTTCGGTGGATATTGACGTGTCCTCAACGGTACGCGGATAGTCTGCTGTGGTTCTGACGAATATGGCGGAGGTAAACGGCGTTGTGAAAAAGTCGTAGACAAAACTTCCGGGTGAAAGCTCGCCGGGGATATGGATTTCGCCGCTCAAACGCACACCCTGAGCAGAGCCGCCGCATTCGAGCGGCATCGGGGCGGTATATTCGAAGCTGTATTTTTGACCGGCATAAGTGATGAAGCTGCGAAGGAAATCGCCGCCGCCGCCGATGGATTTACCGTTGTATACAACTGATGAGATTACGCTGTCGGAGGCGAACACCATCGTTGTGCCGCCGGACGAGAGCCTGCCTTTAAAAGGCTTCGGTTTGACTTCTTTGCCGGTTGAGACTGTTAACTTATATTCAGGCCGGATATCGTCGAATTTAAGCATGACGAACACCGAGCCGTTGCCCATGTCGGTGACTGCATAATCGCAAAGTCCGTCGCCCGAAAGCCTGATTTCAGACGGTGAAGGGCCGTGGGCGGCAAGCTGAAGGCACTGAAGAGGGGAACCTGTAATGTTTTTAACGGTGAGTGAGTCTGCTTCGGGCAGTGCCGCTTTTTCACTGGCAATCATGTGCCCGGAAAGCTCAATGGCTTTTTGCTCACGCTGTATGTTGAGCACCGGCGTGGCTAGCCCGAAATGCGTTGTGGAGAGCAGCAGAACGCGGTCGCTAAACGAGGGAGACAGGCTGTCTGCTTCATGTAGAGCGGCCATTGCACGGGCACGTTCA
>CAZDWM010000356.1:0-1591 GCA_964509145.1 uncultured Eubacteriales bacterium
TGCGCCCTAGCTGATCTTGCCCTCACTTGAGGCGCTCGACTATAATATCAGATTGCTCACCCATTGTCAACCCGTTTCTTGTATTTATTCGCTATCTCGGCTTGTTTTTTACAACGTTTCCGCGCGTGTCATTTCAGTCGCTATTAATTCATTTGTTAATCAGCGGTTCTCAAGCGTTCTGAAATTTTTGATAATGTGGAAGGTGCTGTAGTTCGAGTTGTGAAAGGAATCCGGCTCGTTGATTGCCGTTCGGCAGAGGTAGAGGATGTCGTCGCCCTCAATCTCGAAATCGACATATTGAAATCCGTTTTTCTTCGGGTCTTTATCGCGTGCGTTGAGCAGGTCGGCAACTGTTCGCCATTGCTTCAGGTCATCGGAAGCCATGAGCGACAGGAGGGTGCGCTGAAAGGCGAACTCGGGCGCCGATATCCTTGTCGCCACAGAATAGTATACGCCTGTTTTCGGGTCACGCTTAATCATAAATTTTGAATGATTCGCGGGGAAGTCAATCGCGTGCGAATATGATAACGGTGCGTCGGGGTCGTCGGTGTTGACACGATAAGCGAGTGCTAGACCGTAATTCGGTTCGGTATGTTTCATATCGTAACGCATGATGTTGTATAGCCCACCGTCGGGCGCTACGGTCAGTGTGCCTTCGATGTTGCCGGTACTTAGTCCCGTTGCAACGCCCGGCCAGCGTTCGTCGTATCGGACGGGCGGCGTGAAACGCCAGCTTTGCGCATCAAGCAAATCGGAGTTTTCGTCGCAGGACATGACCATAGGAGCATGATAACCCTCATACCACGCGCCCCACTCGAGCGTCTCGTATATTCTACCCTTATATAATAGTATATTCTGCGGGTTTTTATGGACACCGGCCTTGAACGAGTTGCATGAACCTCTCAACAAAACCGTGGGCGTGCAGAACGTTTTGCCGCCGTCCTCCGAGCGCCCGATGAGCAGGTCACCGTATTCAGTCGAGCACGCGAGCATGTAGAGCAGCCCACTGTGGACAAACAGCTTACCCCAAAAGCACGGCATCAGCTCGCTGACATAACGCCACGTTTCGCCGTTGTCGTCGGAGCGAAAAATCAGCGTCAGGTTTTGCGGAGCGCGCCCCTCGTATAGATCCATTGACGCGAGCAGCCCGCCGTCCGGCAGGCGGACGAGCGACGGTGAGCACAGATAGCGCCCCGAAAACGAATAGGTCTCGTCATCAGGGTGAAGATAATTGACCACCGTGCCTACGGGCTTACCTGTACGGACAAGCCGGACTCGGCTTTTAAGCGTGCCTGAACGGACATAGAACTCGTAATCTGTCTCCGACTCAAGATCAGTTATGTCAAATCCGTCACACGCCGTCTTGCCTGCCTCACGGAAATCCGCTTGAGCATCACGCTTTCTAATAAAGACTGTATATTCCGTATTTTTCTCCGCGAGCCATTCGACGCGCACGGAGGTTTCGTCCGGCGCGACACGGCAGACATAAATGTCGCCGGTGTCGAAGAAAAACGGCTTATAGGGTGTATAACTCCAACCTGTTATACCTTTCATGTCTGTCCAGACCTTTCCGGTGTTAAAAATCTATGTC
>CAZDWM010000357.1:0-1584 GCA_964509145.1 uncultured Eubacteriales bacterium
ATTGTCAGCGGTGGTTACAAGACCCTTACGGAAGGTCAAAAGGTTACTTTTGACACAGAAACCGATCCGAAAAACCGCAACAAGATGAGAGCGATAAACGTCAACATTGTCTAAGGACAACATTGACCTAACCTCTGCAAAAAAGTCCGCTGACAGCGGACTTTTTTGCTTTATAATTGCTTAATGCTTGCTATTTAAGCCATAGGCCTGACGTTATCGACAAGTCTGATAAACTTGCCGATGAGCGTTGACGCGGTGTTTTTGCCGAACGACACAAGGGAGCACCATGTGTCACTTTCAATCGTGTCTTTGGCCGGGTCGTACTGATAACCCTTAAAAACATAATAGTTATCCGGTTCGACATAGCCGATGGCGTCGTTCATCAGGTCAAATATTATCATGTTGTCGCCGTAAAGCTCGCGTAACGCCTTGTATTGGAAGCCCTCAAGGCTGTAGGAGCCTATGAGCAGCTCGCTCATGATTTCGCCGGGGCTGATAAATACCTTGAGCGCGGAGCCGAGTTCCATATAGCCGATTTCTGTGTCGCAGTAATAGGTGCGCGTGACCTTGTCGTAATAGAGATCAACACTGGCAAGACCGAGCTTTGTCAGCGTAAGCGCCATATTGTTTTGAACCTCAAGCCTGATTTGCTCGTGGCGGATGTTCAAAACAGGCTCAACCTCAACCTGCTGCGACGGGACATGGTCTTTATACCAAACGGAATAATTCTCATTCGCGCCGTATTCAGTTACACCCAGCAGATCGCCGCAGCGTGTGTTGAGCTCGGCGCAATCCTGCTCGTTCATTGTCATACCCAGTGCAAGATAGCCCAGTTCATAACCTGTGCGGCGTGCCTGATCATGCGAGTTAAGACCGGGCAAGCCGTCGTTACTCAACGAGCGTGAGGATGTATTTGTGCCGACATTGCCTTGAATGAAAATAAAGTTGTTTCCGGCCTTGTTGACGACCTTTTCCATGTAATAGACAAGGTCGGCGGTCAGCTTAGAGTCGATTTTTAAACCGTCGTCCGTTGTTAAAAAGTCGTAGCTCGCCGTCTCGGGATGGCAGCCGAAGGACGCGATAAGCGTAGGTGTTTCGTTGTTGTCGTCGGGCACGAAGAAGAGGCGGTACATTTTTGTGTCGCACGCGTAGGGTGGCGTCCTGTCGTGGACGTAGTCCTTGATTTCAGCGTCTGAATAGAACAGGTCGCCCTCGGTCATGTCGGTGTAGGCTTCCTTAATAGCTTTCGAAGTGCTGTCAATCAGCGTCTGGCGGAAGGTCTCATCGATACCGTTTTTCATCGGGACTAAACCGAATGTCAGCGCTGAAAGCGTGTTGTTGGCGATTGTACCCAGCGGGTTTGCCCACACGCCCTGCGAGTCGATGCCCGAATGGGTGTGCGTCGCTGTCACGTTGATGCTCTTAATATTGTGTTCAGCGGCAAAGCCTGCGACTGCCTCGCGGATTCGGCGCACATCGAGGTTTGCGAGGCCGATACAGTCTATTGAAGCGAAGACTGTGCTTCCCCTGCCCCGTCCGTCGTCAAGGATTATAACGCGAACCTTCATGTCCTCCTTGGTGCCG
>CAZDWM010000358.1:0-1555 GCA_964509145.1 uncultured Eubacteriales bacterium
AAACTTACATAAATTACTTTTAATATACACACACGGAATAAAAATCAAGCCGCATCCGTATAAGTGTTAACGAGCTCGAAGCTCAATAATTTATTGTTTAATTAAAAACCACTTATTATGAAAACGGTATGCGGACTTGATGTACACAAAAGTATAATACTTATGTGTATTATGAAAGCAAATGGACAAAAAATTGTTCAGGAATTTACAACCTTAACTCGCGATATCGAGAGTATGCGAGAGACGATGAAAAGCCATGATGTTAAAGTTGTTGGCATGGAAAGCACGGGCGTTTATTGGATTCCTATTTGGCGTATCCTACAAGGGCATTTCGATTTAAAGTTGATAAACCCGTACTTTATTAAACAAGTGCCAGGAAGAAAAACAGATGTCAAAGACTCAGAATGGATTGCCACGGTAATTCAAAAAGATTTGGTTCGGGGCAGTTATATTCCGGGCAAGTTAATTCAAGAACTTCGTCAGTATGAACGAAGATATGTAAGACTCTGCGAACAATCCACCCGGATAGAACAAGAACTTGATCGGCAACTACACAGGTGTAATATTCAGATTACCAATTATGCCACTAAAATAGGCAGCGCTTCTGTTATCAAAGTAGTAAAAGCGATTATCTCCGGTGAAAGCACAGCAGAACAACTCGAAAAACATGTGCATGGGCGCATCAAAAACAAACACAAGGAAACTATTAAAGCATCGCTTCAAGGCGTTATTTCCAATGCCGACAGGTTTATTTTCGAGCAAAACCTTAATGAATATGAGTTAATACAAAAACAGCAGCAAGCATGCCAGATAGAAATGAGTGAAATTTGCGAAGTGCATTTTAAAAACGAAATCGCCTTGCTTTGCACCATTCCCGGAATCCAAAAATTAAGCGCAATGATTATTATTGCTGAACTTGGCGTAGATTTAAAATCATTTATCACAGCCGCTTCTTTAACCGGATGGGCAGGATTACGACCCAGAAATGACGAAAGTGCAAAAAAAATTAAGAGCCATAAAATAACAAAAGGCAACAAATATCTCAGGCGAATACTCGTTCAATGCGCTTGGGCGGCTTCACGAACCAAAAATTGTTGGTTAAAAGCAAAATATGAACAACTTTGCATCCGAAAGTCAAGCAAGAAAGCCCTCATAGCTATATCCCGCAAATTGCTCGTAATCATTTGGAATGTCTTGACTAAAAATGAAGTTTACAAAGAATTTACGCCTAAGATTGATCCAAAACTCAAGCAAAAAAAAATAGAATATCATAGAAATAAAATATTTGCATTAGAGCAAGTTCAGTAATAAAACTTTAGAAGTCGGTTAATTTTGTGGTGGCATTGACCCCGTCTACAAACTGACTGAATATTTTTTTAAGAACACACACGTGAGTCTCGAACTCGCAGAGGAAATTGTTATATAAAACTCATCGTTTCACATTGAATCCAAGCAATTGGGTAGGGCAAGAATTGCATATAACAAAAATAGAATAACTGTTTTTCTCTTATTTACAGACACTTAGGAGTTATGTGAAAGGGATTTATAGAGGAAA